>DATLBY010000508.1:0-2126 GCA_035526665.1 Bryobacteraceae bacterium | reverse complement strand
TGGAACCGGCAAACGCAGGAAGGGACTCCAGCCATGGAAGTGCCAGGCTGACTCCGGCGCCGCGCAATACGGTGCGGCGTGAAATGCGCCGGGTCGACTTCTCTATTCGATGAGCCATTTTAATCACCTTTCTTCGTCGGGGAATCGGAACGCCGCTTCGTCAAAAATTGCGGACTCGCCACCACCGTCTCCACCAGCGAGGCGAAGCGATAGCCGTCTGTGGCAAGCCTGGCTTGCATACGATCAATAGTACTCTCATCAGACAGCGTGAGGGACCGGCCGAGAGCGTAGCTCAGCAATTTGCGGCTCAGGTTGTCGAGGAAAGGCGCCTGTCGGCGCTCGCGAATGTAAGCTTGCACCCCAGCGAATCCAGCGCCATCACTTCCACCGGGAAATACCGCGTGAGTATCCACAGGCCGTCCAGCCAGATCCTTGGTCCGTGTCTCACCAATTGGTCCGTAGCCTTCAAATGCGAGACCAAGTGAGTCAAAGCGCGCATGACAGGAAGCGCATGCCGGATTCTCGCGATGTTTGGCCAGCATATCCCGCAGCGGCAGGTCCGATTTCGCCTCGTCGCGCGGCAATTCGGGAACCGTGGCAGGTGGCGGCGGGATCGTCTCGCCCAGCACGCGCCGGACGACCCAGTATCCACGTTTCACCGGGCTCGTTCGCAGGCCTGGCGCATTTTGTGTGAGGAAGACAGCCATCGGCAGCAGACCGCCGCGGCCGTAGCGGCCCGCATCCTCCACGCGAAGCCACTTGTCGTTGTTCCCAGCGATCTCCGGAATGCCGTAGTGCCGCGCCAGCACTGGATTCACAAACGTGTAGTTGCCGTAGAGAAGATCCAGGACAGAGCGGTTGTTTTGGACCACATCCACCATGAAGCGGACCGGCTCCTCGAACATCGCCTGCCGGAGTTCATTATTAAAGCTGGGGAAGCGCTCGCGATCGACGGCATTGTGTTGTTCAAAGCGGCGGAAATCCAGCCAGTTGCCGGCGAACTCGACAGCCAGTCCCTGGGCGCGCTTATCTTTCAACATGCGTCGAATCTGGGCCATCAGAACCGGCTGTTTCTGCAGATCTCCGGCTGCCGCATGCGCCAATAACTCCTCATCCGGCATGCTCGACCAAAGGAAGTAGCTCAGCCTGCTGGCCAGTGCGTATCCGGACAGCGGGGTACCCAAACCCTTGGCCGCCGCGGGTCTTGCTGTCTGCTGGGGTGCAGTGAAGCTCTGGATTGCGGTGGAACGCGCTGGATTCCGGGGGGCTACTCCACCCGTGCGGCTCTCCAATAAGTCGATCCGGTAGCAGAAGTCCGGGGACATCAGCACGCTGACGATGGAATCCCGGATGGCTTCTTCATGCGTCAGACCGCTCTGGGCGCGAAGCCTGCGGTAATACGCCAGCATGTCCTCGCGTTCTATCCGGGTCAGCGGCCGGCGGAAGGCACGCGCCGCAAGTTTGAGAAGGGCTTCCAAATGCCGGGGCTCAGCAGTAGCCCGCATCCGTTCCACTGACCGTATGGCGGTGTTTACCCGTTGGAAGTGATCCCGGATTGACTCCATCGCCACCGGATTATTGCTGGATTCGGCCTTTGCGAGATACGCCTCGCGCAGACCGAAAATCACCGGCTCGGCAGCCACCTCTTTATCCGAAGGCCGCACGCTGCCCGATTCCCGGCCCTTCCCTTCCACCTCGCCGCTCTGATTGAAGAAGTACTGAACCCAGGTGCGCGTCGTGAAGTCGGCAATGAAATCGAATTCATCCCAGAGCCGATCCAACTCCTTTTTCCTTTTCGCATCCAGGATCAGTTCGATCAACGGGGTATCGTCGCGGAAGTACCCCATTACGTTGTGGAATCCAGCGCTGAGAAGCCTTCCCTTGTCCTGGGAATCGTCCGGATAAAAACGGCCCCGTTCCCGAATGTAGAAAGCATCCGGAAACACGGAACTCAAGCGGGAGAACGCTGCCTCGTACTCGGCGCGCCGGCCCGTGGGCACCACCAGGTCCATATCGTTCGCCCGGGCCTTGATGGCAAGCGCGGCCGCCCGCACCGCCGACTCCTGGCCGAGGCCGGGATACTTCGGAACCGTGGGCGCCACCGGCGGCGGATCTCCCTCCATCCG
>DATLBY010000507.1:0-4374 GCA_035526665.1 Bryobacteraceae bacterium | reverse complement strand
AGCCGCGAGCGGCTCGGGCGGCAAAAACTCGCCTATTTCCCCCAAGGGCGCGGCCGTCTGCAAGCATTGGCGCAGCCGGGCATTGGGGAGGGGCGGCGCATCCAGCCGCGTCAGGAACTGGGCATAGGCTCGAGGATTGACTGCAAATACCAGTGCGGTCTAAAAGCATATCCTCAGCGGCGCGACGCGCGGCCTCGAGCACGAAGTTGGTCCGATTTTTGCCAGACAACTCCGCGGCGCGATCGATCAGTCCCCTCAACTCCGGTTTACTCGAAGATTCAGCGTCTTGCGCCTGGTATTTCCTGTCGAGCAGGCCTGAGATTAACAGCAGCGCATGACGTTGTCGTTACAAGCAGCCCTAGCCGTGCTTTCGATGTTTCTTGGACGCTTCCTGGAGATGCTCCTGCTCTCCCTCTTTTAGAAGGCTCGGCCCGCTGGGCGCGGGGGTCGGGGTGGTGTGGCTGCTCGAGGGGGTGGAGGTGCTGCCTGCGTTCAGCATCCGCTGCAGAATCGGCAGCTTGTCATAGTTGGATTCGACGTAATCCACACCTAGAGCGGTCAGCGAGAAATCCGAATTGTCCTCGCGCGTGATGTATTTCTTCTGCTTAAGATACCAGGTTGTGAAGTCCAGGTACTCGCGGGGGAAGCCCATGCGCGCTTCCAGATGAGCCAGGGAAACTCGTGGGTCGTCAGGGTTGGTACGGCAGCGATTGTACAACACCGATAGCACGGCGACGCGCCGGTTCATCTCTCCTTCGACTCCGTTCAAGAAATCAACGGACTCGAATGCCGGTATCGGTTCCTGATCATTGCGAGTCAATCCGGCGTCGTAGTCGGCGCGTCGCTGCGGATCAGAAAGTATGTGGAAAGCCTCCTGCAAGCGGACGAATTGTTCCGAATCGCCTGTCTCCGGATTGTCCGGGTGAAAGCGGCTGGCTAAAAATCTGTGAACGCGCTGGATGGTCGCGGGTTCGGCTCTCCGGCTGATCTGGAGGAATTCGTAATAGTCGGAGTCTTTTTCGGCGGAACGGGATACTACCGTCTTCTTGGTCTCTTCATCGAGCTCGAACCCGACGATGTAGTTGACACCGTGCTTGCGGCAATGGCGGACTAGGCAATAGCCCGTGGGATGGCCTTCTTGCGCCTGGATGTATACTTTGTCGCCTGGCTGGAACTGCACCGGGGACTCGGCGCCAACTCCTGAAGGAGACAGGTCGATGCCCTGCAATGTTGCAGAATTGGTTATTCCGTTCTGCCCTACCCAGGACGCCGCGTAGTTCTGCCGGGACGGGTCACGTCGCTCGCGCCGCAAATTTACTCGCACCTCGATACTCCTTATCGACGGGGACGCCCCGGCTCTTTAGTGCAATCAATTTAACATAATTGGCCCGGCTACTCCATTTTCTTCCGCGCCACGAACTTCTGAATGGAGCGCAGCTGGGGCGCGGGCACATATTCGAATATCGCGCCCTGACCCTGCAGCAGCTTCTGCAAGTCCGCTTTATCCACTTCCTGCACGGCGGTCCGATTGGAAAGCGCCATTTTAGCGGCGAGGCCGGCTGCGTGGCCCAGGATCATGTATTGCGGCTCCATACGCAGCGAGGAGTAGGCTACGTGGCTGGCCGAGAAGGCTACCGGCACCAGCAGATTGGTGGCCTGCTGCCGTTTGGGGAGCATCACGCGATAGGGAATCTGATACGGTGTGACGGAAACCTGCATGTCGCCCTCATTCAGGACGTTGCCGTCCGGCGTAGGGAGGCGCTGGATATTGTGGGAATCGCTGTTGTACGATCCCATGCCGATCGCGTCCGGCTTGGTGAGCTCCGTTTGCAGATCCTTCTGGGTAACCACGAACTCGCCTACCATCCGGCGAGCCTCCCGAATATACAGTTGATGCGGCCAGTTACCGGTATCTACAAACTCGTCTTTGCATAGACCCCAGCGATTCATCTCCCGTCGTAACTCGGCGGGTACCTGGGGATCGTTGGCCAGGAAATAGAAGAAGCCCTGCTGATAGTTGCGGTGCGCTTCCCAGATCCGCTCGCGCTCCGCGTATTTTGCTTCCGGATAGGTCCAGCTGCCTCCAATGTAGTCGGTGGAGAATGCCCCTTGGTTATTGATATCGGCCTTGCCGTTGGGAATGCGATCGACTTTGATGACGGAATTGAGAGCCGGCGGGCGGCCTTCCTTGGCAACCCGTGCTTTCAACAGGCGGGCAAAGAGTTCGTAGCGACTGGGGTCGTAGCCCGCGGGTTTGGGAAACGGAACCTGATTGCCGGGCACTTCGGAGAAGCACATCCGGTAGTTGTAGGCCTGCACCTTTTTATCGGCGGCTCCCGGCTGTCCGGGAGCACCCGCATAAATTTCGGGAAGCAGTTTCTTCTGGGCGCTGTAGGCAGACACATCGACCAGGAATTGATGGAAGGGTGTCTTGCCGCGGACGCCGGCGAGAGATTCGCCGTACTCGGCGGTGGACTCGCGGCCCCAGGTATAGGCGACTCCAGACTGCGCCATCAAATCGCCCTCGTAGGAGCTGTCGATGAACACGCCGGCGGTGAACACCGCGCCGTTCGCCGCCGTGATTTGCTTGATACTCGTTCCTTCCTTCATTACGCCGCCCGTCTCCCGGAGAGGGTGCTTTTCATACAGGCGCACGCCGGACTCTTTCACCATTTCGCGGAAAATGTTTTCGGCAACGTGCGGCTCGTGCATCCAGGCGACTTCGTTGCCATAGCGCCGCATTTCGTAATGCTGGCCTGCGCGCCAATAGAACTCGAGCGCGAAGCCGCCGATTACCTCTTTTTTCCCGAAGTCCGTCCAACTCAGGCCGCCCGAGACCATCCCGCCGAGGTGGTTGCGCGGCTCGAGCAGGGCGACCTTTAGCCCTTCCCGCGCGGCTGTGACCGCCGCCGCGACGCCTCCCGCTGTCCCACCGTAAACGACCACATCGAATGTTTCCGCTGGAGCGGAGGAGACGAGGAGCACGAGAAGTAAGAGCTGTTTCATCGTTCTTTATTCTCCACTTTTTGCTAGCCGAAAGGGGCGCCGCATGGAGATAGTGCAGGTGGGGGATGCGCGTAAGTTAAAATAGCGGTATGGGGAGCCACACGGCTAGCGCAGTACAAGTAGAGAACATCTGGCTCTGGACTTGGAGCGGGGCTTGTTTCGGCTATCGACGCCGGGATTCGCTCTTCACCTACGATGGCCGCGAGGTCGGACGTTTCGATGGCAATGAAGTCTATGGCTCGAACGTTCAGTATCTCGGGGAAGTGAAAGACGACCGTTTAATCACACGGGCGGCGCATAAGATGCAAAAGCGCGCGACCTTTGAACCAACCGTGCGCATTGAGTACGCTAAAAAGCCCGATGTGAAAGGCAGGACCCTGCCGGCCGGCTTCGACGACTTCCCTTTGCCTGAAAAATTATAGGCTCCCGATCGACATCTTCCTGGCAACGCTCGCCAGAATCTCGACCGCGCGATCCAGATGCCGCTGTGTGTGGGCGGCGGTAACAATGGCGCGGATCCGCGCCTTGCCTTCCGGCACCGTGGGATAACCGATCCCGGTCGCAAACAATCCTGCTTCAAACAGCTCCTTGGAAAACGCGAAGGCCGTCTTAGCCTGTCCCACCAGAATCGGGGTGATCGGTGTTTCGCTGGCTCCCAAATCGAAGCCGGCAGAGCGCAGAGCAGCTTGAAAATAACGAGTGTTACTCCAAAGCGTCTCGATGCGCTCCGGCTCATTTTCCAGAATGTCGAAGGCCGCGAGACAGGCGGCTGGCACCGCCGGCGGGTGCGAAGTGGAAAATAGAAACGGACGGGCGCGCTGATAGAGATAGTCAATCAGGTCGCGGCTGCCGCAGACGTAACCGCCGAGAACTCCGATCGCCTTGGAGAGAGTTCCCACCTGGATCTGCACCTTCCCATGAACCCCGAAGTGATCGACTGTGCCGCGGCCGTTGCGCCCCAGAACGCCGGATGCGTGTGCGTCATCCACCATCATGATGGCTCCATGACGCGCGGCGATGGCCGATAGATCCGCGAGGCGGCCGATGTCGCCGTCCATGGAAAACACGCCGTCGCTGATGAGGAGTTTGCGGCCCGGCGCCTCCCTGAGTGCTTCCAGCTTCGCTTCGGCTGCGACAGCGTCGCGATGCGGAAAAACGTGGATCTTCGCCTTTGACAGCCGGCAGCCGTCGATGATGCTGGCGTGATTGAGCTCGTCGGAAATGATATGGTCTTCCGGAGTCAGGATCGCCGACACGGTGCCTGCGTTGGCGGCGAAGCCGGACTGAAAGACGACACAGGCCTCAACATTCTTGAACGCGGCGATCCGCTGTTCCAGCTCGAGATGCAGGCTCATGGTGCCGGAGATG
>DATLBY010000506.1:0-22159 GCA_035526665.1 Bryobacteraceae bacterium | reverse complement strand
GCGATCCGCTACATCAAGAGCCTGGCCGGCGGGTATCTGAGCATTCCGTTCGACGCCGCGCCGGAAAAATTTTGGCGGCTGGCGTTTCCGCTGCCTTACCGCAGCGCAGTGGAGATGAACAGCCGGTTGCGTTCGCTGGATCCGTATATGGTTGCGGCGCTGATTCGCCAGGAATCCGAATTCAATCCGCAGGCTCTCTCCCGCGTGAAGGCTTACGGTTTGACGCAGGTGATGCCCTCAACCGGACGCGAACTGAGCCGCAAATTGGGCGTGCGGAAGTTCACGGCGAAAATGCTTTTTCAGCCGGATATTAATTTGAAATTAGGCACATATTATCTGAGGTCCCTGTTGGATCAGCTGGGGGGCGAATGGGAGACGACGCTGGCCTCGTACAACGCGGGAAAATCCAGAGTGCTGACGTGGCTGAACTGGGCCCGCTACGAAGAGCCGGCCGAGTTTATTGAGACCATTCCTTTTACCGAGACTAGAAACTACGTGCAAATCGTGCTCCGCAATGCCGATGTGTACCGGCGGCTTTACGGCCCCAAGCAGGCTGCTGTAACCTCAACGAATGGGCTCAACAGCCGGCGAATCCGTGCAATCGGCAATTAACGGGCGCGGACGTTTCCGCAGCGCGCGCACTTCACAGTTCACTGAGTCGGTCATTCGCGAGATGACCAGGCTCGCGATCGAACATAATGCGGTAAATCTGGCGCAGGGCTTCCCGGATTTCAGTGCACCCGAAGTTATCAAAAATGCGGCGAGGGAAGCCATCAGCGCCGATGTCAATCAGTACGCGATCACCTGGGGCTCCAAGCCGCTGCGCGATGCGATTGCCCGGAAGAATGCCGCCTGGTACGGTCTCGAAGTAGATCCGGAGCGCGAGATCACCGTGTGCTGCGGTTCTACCGAAGGCATGATTGCATCCCTGCTGGCTGTCACTAATCCAGGCGACGAGGTGATCGTTTTCGAGCCGTTCTATGAGAATTACGGGCCCGATACGCAGCTTTGCCAGGCGGAGCGCCGCATCGTTGCGCTGCATGCCCCCAATTGGACTTTCGATCCCGACGAATTACGCGGAGCTTTCAATGCCAGGACAAAAGCGATTATCCTGAATTCGCCGAACAACCCGACCGGCAAGGTGTTTTCCCGCCCGGAGTTGACCTTCATCGCGGGGCTTTGCCAGGAATTTGACGCACTGGCCATAACCGATGAAATCTACGAACACATCGTTTACGATGGCGCCCGGCATATCCCGATGATGCAACTGCCGGGAATGCGGGACCGGACGATCTCGGTCAACAGCATGAGCAAGACGTATTCAGTCACCGGTTGGCGCGTAGGCTGGGTTTTGGCTGCCCCGGACCTGACCGGCTCCATTCGCAAGGTGCACGATTTTCTCACCGTGGGTGCGGCGGCGCCGCTGCAACACGCCGGGGTGTTGGCGCTGAGCCTTCCGGAGAGTTATTATACCGATCTCGCGCGGCATTACTCGGAACGGCGTGATGCGATGATCGGGATTCTGGAGCCACGCGGATTCCGGTGTTTTCAGCCGCGCGGCGCATACTACGTCATGACCGACATTTCGGAGTTCGGATTTCCGGACGATGTCTCCTTCGTCCGGCACATGATTCACCAGGCAGGGGTGGCCGCGGTTCCGGGCTCGAGCTTCTTCTCGAATCCGGGCGACGGGTCTAAACTCGTACGCTTCTGTTTTTGTAAGCGCGACGCAACGCTGCAGGATGCTTCGCTACGGCTGGCCAAACTCTAAAATGCTGCCAAACTTCCTTTTTCCGGAGCAGACAGCCACGGCCAATGGGGCCGGTCCAGCCATCGAGATCGGCGATTCGGCGGGAGGCGTGCTGCAAGTGACGCTCGGTATTACCGATGTTGTGGAACAGGAGAGTCTCGATGTCAGCATCTGGGGATCGGCCGACGGCTTGGACTTTGGGTTGAAGCCCATTGCAGCTTTTCCGCAGAAGTTCTATGCCGGTGTTTATACGGTCCTTCTGGATCTGCAGAAAGTCCCGGATTTCCGTTTCCTTCAGGTCCATTGGAAGATGCACCGTTGGGGCCATTGGGGGGCGACCCCCAAATTCACCTTTTACGTCTTCGGTGAATTATTGAAAGATGCGGCCTGAACCGCACGCCGCGCGGCTCTATGCCCGGTTCATCAAACTGGCAACGTAACCGGCGCCGAAGCCATTGTCGATATTCACCACCGTCACGTTACTCGCGCAGCTATTGAGCATGCCGAGGAGTGCGGCGAGGCCGTTGAAACTTGCGCCATACCCGACGCTTGTTGGTACCGCGATCACCGGGCAGGATACTAGCCCGCCAACCACGCTGGGGAGGGCTCCCTCCATTCCCGCGCACACCACAATCACCCGCGCCTGGGCAAGCCGATCACGGCAGTTCATCAGACGGTGAATACCGGCCACTCCCACATCGTGAATGGCGTCCACCTCATTGCCCATCACCTCAACCGTGATACGCGCCTCCTCGGCGACGGGCAGGTCGCTGGTGCCCGCGCAAACGACTGCGATGCGGCCCTTGCCGTGGATTGTTTTATCCGCCCATACGCGAATTGCGCGCGAGAGGGGGAAGTACTCGGCCTCGGGAAAACGCCCGCAGACCGATTCGGCGGCCGCTGCTTCCGCCCGCGTGATCAGGATATTCGGACAGCGGCGCAGCAGAGCGGTGGCAATCTCTGTAATCTGGTGCGGCGTTTTCCCTTGTCCGAATATGACCTCAGGCATTCCATGACGGAGCGCGCGGTGATGATCCACCTTGGCGAAGTCCAGATCCTCAAACGGCATATGCCGCAGCCTCTCGAGCGCCGCGTCTATTTCCACGCCGCCGTCGCGCACTTGCTCCAAAAGTACCTTTAATTGTTCACGATCCATGTTTATCCGTTATCGTGTCCCGGTCTCCATCCTGCCTGTCAAATCAACCCTACTGCAGTCGTGGCGAGAGTATGCAGGCGATCCACCGGAGCATGAAATAATAGTAGCTTCAAACCAGTATCACAACCCTCAGGGCAATGACACAAGACCTCCTGCGCAAAATTCGGTTAACGCTCGACATGATCAAGTTTGAGCACTCTGTATTTGCGCTTCCGTTCGCTCTCACCGCGGCATCGTTGGCGATCCGCGAAGATGGCTTTACGACGGACGGACTTATTTCGAAAATTGTCTGGATTGTCGTGGCAATGGTTGCCGCCAGGTCGGCGGCCATGGCTTTCAATCGTCTGCTGGATGCCGGCATTGATGCGCGCAATCCGCGAACAAGGTCCCGCCACATTCCGGCGGGTTTATTGAGCCGGGGATTTACCGTTTTATTCACGATTGTGATGGCCCTTATTTTCTTTCTGGCCGCCGGCGCATTGAATCCACTGTGCCTGAAACTGGCGCCCATCGCGCTCGGCATAGTTCTTTTGTATTCCTATACGAAACGGTTTACTTCCTTCTCGCATCTTGTGCTCGGCGTTGCTTTGGGAATCGCACCCGCCGCCGCGTGGATCGCGGTCCGGGACTCATTCGACTATCGCATTCTTTGGCTAACCGCCGCAGTCATGTTCTGGACTGCCGGCTTCGACGTCATTTACTCCTGCCAGGACTTCGAATTTGACGTGCGTGAGGGACTCTTCAGTTTGCCGAGCCGCCTCGGAATCGCGGGCTCGCTGAGGATTTCCCGCCTCTTTCATCTTGCAATGTTGGTATGCCTGGCAGTTCTGGTGGCGCAGTTTCGGCTCGGCATCCTGAGTTGGATCGGAATTGCGGCGGTAGCAGGCCTGTTGCTTTATGAGCACCGCCTGGTGAAGGCTGACGACCTGTCGCGGGTGGATGCGGCCTTCTTTAGCGTAAATGGCTACGTCAGCGTGCTATTCTTCTGTTTTTGGAGCGCAGATATATTCCTCTCGCGAAACTCGCTGTGAGCGGTGGCCGCGAGCTTCGTATGCCCATGCAACCCATCATTGACGATCAACGCCTGAAGCCCATATTGGCCAAAGTGGAAGCCGGGGAACGGCTCAGCTTCGAAGATGGCTTAATGCTCTACCGCAGCCCGGATATTTTGTCCATCGGGTACATGGCGAATATGGTGCGCGAGAGGCTGCATGGCGATACTACGTATTTCAATGTAAATCGCCACATTAATCCGACCGATGTCTGTGTGGCAAGTTGCCGTCTTTGTGCTTTCGGGAAGCGTGCGAAGGATCCGAAGGCATACACCATGTCGCTGGATCAGGTCTGGCACATCGCGGGGGAAGGCTGGTCGGAAGCAATCACGGAATTTCACATCGTGGGAGGACTCCATCCGGAGCTGTCACTTGACTGGTTTTGCGAAATGTTGCGCGGATTGAAGGATCGCTATCCTCAAATCCATCTGAAGGCATTCACAATGGTGGAGATCGCCTACCTGGCTCAGCGGGCGAGGATTTCCATCGCCCAGACGCTGGGGCGGCTGATCGAAGCGGGTGTGGATTCGCTGCCCGGTGGAGGCGCCGAGATCTTTTCGGACCGCGTGCGGCGGGTGATTTGCGATCATAAAATCGATGGCAATGAATGGCTCGAAACAGCCCGGATGGCGCATAAACTCGGTTTGAAGAGCAACTGCACCATGCTGTACGGCCACATTGAAACCGAGGAGGACCGGGTGGATCATCTCGTCCGGCTGCGCGAAGTGCAGGACGACACCGGCGGTTTCGTCACGTTCATCCCGCTGGCGTTTCATCCCGATAATACGGCGCTGCAACACATTGCAAAGACCACTGGGTTTTTGGATCTCAAGAATATCGCGATAGCCCGTCTGATGCTGGACAACATTCCGCATATCAAGGCGTACTGGATCATGATGACGCCGAAGATCGCTCAAATCGCCCAGCGCTTTGGCGCCGATGATATCGATGGCACGGTGGTGGAAGAAAAAATCTACCACGACGCGGGAGCGACCACCAGCCAATCGCTGCGCCGGGGAGATCTCCTCCGGCTGATTCGCGAGGCCGGCCGGGTTCCCCTGGAGCGCGATACGTTGTACCGGCCGGTAGAGCGCACCGAGACGGCATTTACGGTTCTGGTTTAAGTAGCACGCAGCTGTAATCATAACCGCTCACACCCCCCCTCTCAGGAGGTCAGCATCTGGTATATAATTACGCCGCGTATGAGCCATGCCTGGGTGTTTTTGATCTTCTCCCTGATCGCCGTAGCGGCTGTGAAAGAGCCTAAAGTAAAGGTCCCCAACAAACGGGCCGACTTGGCAAGCGGTGAAAAGCTGTTCCAGAATCAGTGCGCGCTTTGTCATGGGGTACGAGGCGAAGGAGGCCGTGGACCGATCTTGAGCCAAGCCAAGCTCTCGCGCGCGCCGGATGACGCCAGGCTGCTGAAAGTGATTGAAAACGGTATTCGCGGCACCGAAATGCCGAGTGCCGATTCGATGTCGGAGCGCGAGATGCTGCAAACGGCGGCTTACGTGCGCTCGCTCGGGAAAACGCCGCAGAAGCCCGTGCCTGGCAACCCGGCGCACGGAGCGGAGGTTTACAGTGGCAAAGGCAATTGCAGTACCTGCCATTCGATCAAAGGCGACGGAGGACTATCCGCTCCGGATCTGGCCGGCATCGGGGTGAGGCGTAGCGCCGCGTTTCTCCGCGAATCACTGGTCGATCCGGCTGCGGCCGTTCCGGGCGGATACCTGCTGGTAACAATTGTTACCAAGAATGGTCAGAGTGTGACGGGTGTCCGCCTCAACGAGGATTCATTTTCGATACAGATTCGGGACGCCTCCGGCTCCTCGCATTCATTCTGGAAGTCGGAAGTTGCGCAAGTCGATAAGCAGCGGGGCAAATCGCCGATGCCTTCGTACAGGAGTCAACTCGCGGAGGATGAGCTGACTGACCTGGTGGCATACCTTGCCTCTCTCAAGGAGGAGAAATGAGAAGGTTCGCCTGGCTGCTCGCGCCCGCGGCGCTCCTGGCGCAAGTCAACGTGCCGTATGAGCGGATACGCGATGCCGGAAAAGAACCGGGGAATTGGCTGACCTACTCGCGCGACTACACCGGCAATCGTTATTCGCCGCTCGACAAGATCCATACGGGAAATGTGGGAAAGCTGCGCATCGCCTGGATACATCAAGTCAACGAACTGGATACTTTTGAAACTTCGCCGATCGTGGTCGACGGCACGATTTTCATTACGGAGCCGCCGAACATCGTTTCCGCGCTCGATGCACGTACTGGCCGCACACTGTGGAGTTATCGGAAGGACATCCCCAGCGACCTGCGCTTGTGCTGCGGCAAAGTGAACCGCGGTGTTGCGATTCTGGGCGACACGGTGTACTACGGCAGTCCTGATGCGCATCTGATCGCACTGGACGCGCGCACTGGAGTCCTCCGCTGGGATGTGACAATGGCCGACTACAAGACCGGCTATTCGAGCACGGGAGCGCCGCTCGCGGTAAAAGGAAAGATCATCACGGGTATGGCCGGCGGCGAGTTTGGCGTGCGCGGATTTATCGACGCCTATGATGCGAAAACGGGTAAGCGGGTCTGGCGCTTCAACACGATCCCGGCAAAAGGGGAAGCGGGTAACGAGACTTGGGAAGCGGACAGTTGGAAGACGGGGTCCGCCACCACTTGGGTCACCGGCGTCTACGATCCGGACACCAACATAATCTACTGGGGCACCGGGAATCCGGGGCCGGACTGGAATGGTGACTCGCGGAAGGGCGACAACCTGTACTCAGACTGCCTGATCGCACTCGACGCTGATACTGGCGTCAAAAAATGGCATTTCCAGTACACCCCACACGACGTGAATGACTGGGATTCCACGCAGACGCCGATGCTGGTGGAGGCGATGGTGAAGGGGCAGCCCCGGAAAATGGTGGTGCTGGCGAATCGCAACGGCTTTTATTACGCGCTCGATCGCGTTAGCGGGAAATTTATCGCCGGACGTCCCTATATCAAACAGACTTGGGCCAGCGGTCTGGACGAAGCCGGGCGCGCTATGCGCTTGCCAAATACCGATCCATCGCTGGAGGGCAGGCTGTTGTGGCCGAGTCTTGCCGGCGGATCCAACTGGTACAGTTCCACCTACAGTCCCCAAAACGGCTTTTACTACGTCAACGTGAAGGAGTTGGCCGCCATTTATCACAAGGGCGCTTCGGAGTACAAGGCGGGAGCGCTGTTCAACGGCGGCGGCCAGAGGGAGTACAAGGACGAGGAGCCATATGGCGCCGTCCGCGCGCTCGAAGTAGCGACAGGCCAATCGCGCTGGGAGTACAAGTTGTTTTCGCCTTCGCACGCAGGCCTGATGGCGACCGCGGGAGGTTTGGTCTTTGGTTCCAACGGAAGCTCCTTCTTTGCGCTTGACGCGAAAAAGGGCGATCTCCTATGGCGATTTGAAACCGGCGGCAATATAGACGCTAACCCCATCACTTATCTGAGCGAAGGCAAGCAGTACGTGGTGATTGCATCCGGGCATGTCCTGTTAGTGTTTGCGCTGGACTAATCGCCGCGGCATACCTATTGCGAGCCGTAACGCTGATTTTGCAACAGGATTTCTTCTTTCAGGATTCGATGGGCCGGTTCCGGGATGATGCGCCAATTGTGATCTGCCTCGCTGGGAAACGGATGCCCTTCTGAGTAATACCGCATCATCAGCGACCGGATATCGTCGTTCGAACGCCACACAACCTTAGCGTTCTTGAACATCTCGTAGCCGGCGCTGCCACCAGCCCTGTAATTGTTGACTGCTATCCGGAGCGGCTGGTCATCCCGTAAAGGTTTGTCCCGGAACATCAGGTTTGTGATGCGCTGGCCCTCCGGCTTCGTCAGGTCAATCTCGTAATTCAGCCCAGCCGCCATATCGAAGTTGTAGGGTAGAACTGCGCGATTAATTAGATGGTTGGTTTTGCACTCCGAATTCGGGCAGCCCAAGTAGAATCGCGCCGCATTCTCCAGCGCCTCCCGGACGATTTTACCGTTCCCTTCGATCGCATACAGTTCATTGTCGTAGAGGTAAATACCGGCAAGCTGACGCGCCGTCACGGCACCCTTCGGAATGGTAGCCCGCGGGTTGAAGGAGGAAGCAAAGGATACATCCGCCTTTGCGTAATGCAGCTGCACCAGGTGGATGGCGTCGATGATGGCTGTGTCTTCGATCCGGCTTGCATTCGCAGACAGCGAGGTACTGGACTGTGTCAAGGGCTGGCGCAACGCCTGCTCGGCAAGTTGATGATACGGCTGGGCCATTCGTACAATTTCTGAATCGGCCGGAGTGTCGTGGGTGACCGGGATGACCGTGCTGGTTTTATGAACAACTTTCCATTTCGAGCCGGTCCCGTTCTCGAGAACAAGCTCCATACGGCCAAGCGAAATTCCCCAATTCTTGGGCTGCATGAGCAGAACTGTGCTGAGGCGAAGTTCCGGCACTTCCAAGTGCGTGTGCCCGTAAACGATGGCGTCTATGCCTGGAATTCCCGTGGCGACCTCATATACAGGGTTGTCGCCTTTGGCTTCATGGGCGCGGAGCGCACCGGTGGCTGGATCGCGATCCAGGCCCGCGTGGGCAGCGACGATCACCAGGTCAGGATGATGCGTTCTCCTGATCTCGTCGAGTGTTTGGCGGACAGCTTCCGCCACCGCCAAGAATCTCCTCCCGGAGTAGTTTTCCGGTTTTTCCCAGCTTGGAATGCCCGGGGTAGTAACGCCGATGACCGCAACTTTGATTCCATCAATGGTCTTGATAATGTGAGTGGCGAAGGGCTTTCCCGGACCCGTGATCGTGGCCGTATTCGCTGAGAGCCACGGAAAATGCGCATCCGCGCGCGCCCTCGCCAAATTCTTGAGGCCGTAGTTATACTCGTGGTTGCCGACCACCATCGCGTCGTACTTCAAATAATTCATGACCAGCATCATGGGGTCGCCGGGGAGATTCGCCGGCAACTCGACACCGTCGGGAAGTGTGCCGGTCCGAATGTAATTCTGATACGTGGCTTCGAGAGGGGTCCCCTGTATTGTGTCCCCACAATCGATGAGAAGGTTATTCGGATTTTTGGCGCGCTCGGCCTGAATCAATGTCGCGAGTTTGGCAAGGCCGCGGGCGGCCGGCTTGCCGGTCAGGTAATCCCAGGGCAGGATATTGCCATGCAGGTCCGTGGTCGCCAGCAAGGTGATCGTTACTTGCCGTGCATCGAGGCAGATACAGGTAAGCCCCAGGACAAAAAAACGCAGGAGAGCTCGCATCAAAATTCCATTTCAGTATAAGCTCGAATTATGAAGCCTTTCTCTTTGACGCGCCTGCTTGCGTGCGGTCTTGTAGCGGCCGCTGTTTTCGCACAGACGCCCGCGACCCCGTCCACTGTCAAGCCGGCCGATAAGCCCGCGGCCCCCGCGGCGCCCGCCCGCGAACCAGGACTGTACGCAACCATTGTGACGTCTATGGGCCCCATTGTGGTCAAACTCTACGAAAAAGAATCCCCGATCACAGTGAAGAACTTCGTGGATCTGGCGTTGGGACGCAAGGAGTGGACTGATCCAAAAACCGGTACAAAAGTGAAGCGGCCGCTCTACAACGGGCTCACGTTTCATCGCGTTATTCCAGGTTTCATGATTCAAGGCGGGGACCCGCTGGGGACAGGAACAGGGGGCACGGAGGCGATTCCCGACGAGTTCAATCCGGCGCTCTCCTTTGACAAGCCAGGAAAGCTGGCGATGGCAAATGCCGGACCAGGTACTGGCAGTTGCCAGTTTTTCATCACCGAAGTTCCCACGCCGCATCTCACTGGCCGGCACACTATTTTCGGGCAGGTGGTGGACGGCCAGGAGCTTGTAGACAAAATGGCCCGCGTTCCGCGCGATGAGAATGACAAACCGAAAGTTCCGGTGAGGATCACACGCGTATCCATCAAGCGGGAGGGACCGGGTGCGCCTGTGAACGCGGCTCCGGCCCGTCGACCAACCGGCGCTGTTGCTCACCCCCCGGCTGGCGTCAAGAAACCGGCGGCGGGGACTCCCGCGAAAAAGCCAGCGGCCGTAGCTCCTGTGAAAAAGCCGGCCACCACGCCTGCCAAGTAGCTCTTGGAGTATCAGTGGGTGTCAAGCGGAATCTCGAAGTAAAAGAGATCTTTTCCGCTTGGCGCTTCGCGTATGGTGGTGAGATAGAGCTTGCCGCCGCGGCGGTGTCCCGATTGGAAGTAGAAAAATCCATGGGCGGAGTCGCCCGCGGGCAGCATTTTCGCGGCGAACCCTCTCTCTTCGATTTCGCGAGCCGCCAGCGGATTCTTGTTCCGTCCACCCAAGCCAGGCAGAGGCGTCCCGTTCATATTCGGACGCTTTGGGGCTCGCAGGAAGGGAACATCACGCGCCGGCGTTGCATCGATTCGTGACCGGTCAGCCTCAATATATTCAACCCGCATCCCCGTCAGGTTGAGCGTCGTGGGGCTGTCATTTTGTATCACTACCAGGACCGGCAATACCCCGTGTTCATACGGATTTACCTTGCCGAAAGCGGTTTTGGCCAGCGCTTCACTGTCATAGGCCACCGCCGCTATGGTCACACCATTGTTGCTTTGCTTCGATTCGAAGGAGGATGCGGGACCGGGCCGGAATTGTCCTTTGTCCTTGTCCGCCCCGTTCACCATCGCTATACTCGCCAAAGCGAGGAGAACGCCCAGGTACTTGCCACCAGAAATCATCTATTTTCTCTACCGCGTCCTGCTGATTGCGGCATTTCCTTTCCTCGTATTGTATGTTTTCTTCCGTGGAATCCGAGATTCGCGTTACTTCCGGAGGCTGATTGAACGCTTCGGGTTTCTGCCGCCTGCGTATGAGCGGACGGTGTCGGCCGCCATCTGGTTGCATGCCGTATCGGTGGGAGAGGTTGTTTCGTCTCTGGATTTGATCCGCCGGCTGCGTGCTCAGAATCCACTGACCGAGGTCTTTATCTCATGCTCCACCCTGGCGGGAATGCAGCTTGCCGAGCAAAAGGCGTCGGACCTGGCCGCCGGCATATTTTATGCCCCGCTGGATTATTGTTTCGCGGTACGGCGGGTGCTTCGCACGATTCGTCCCCTTCTGGTCGTCGTCCTGGAGACCGAAATTTGGCCCAACCTGTATCGCGAGGCGAAGCGTGGCGGTTGCGGCCTGCTAATTGTAAACGGCCGCATCTCACAACGCGCATTTCCCAAATACCGGCGGTTCCGCTGGTTTTTCGAGGCGGTCCTCCAACAGCCGGACGCAATTCTGGCGCAAAGTGAGCGCGACCGGGACCATTATCTGCAGCTTGGAGCTCCCCCGGACAGGATCACGGTCAACGGCAATCTAAAGTATGATTTCGATGCAAAGCTGGCTATCGTTCCTGAAATCATCCAGGAATTCATTGAGGCGAATCAGCCGGCGCAAATTTGGATTGCCGCCAGCACCATGCCGCCGGCGCTATCCTCCGACCCGGACGAAGACGATGTGGTAATCGACGCGTTTTCGCGAATCGACAACGGATCCCGGCTGCTGATTCTCGCACCTCGCAAGCCTGAGCGGTTCGATCTTGTCGAAGAGAAGCTGAAGCTGGCAGGAATTCCTTATGCGAGGCGGTCGCGGCTTCCTTCCTCCGGCCGCGTAAAGGTGCTGCTACTGGACTCGATAGGCGAGCTTAGCAGTCTGTTTTCCTTGGCAGATGCCGTCTTCGTGGGCGGTTCTCTGGCTGCACGCGGCGGGCACAACATTCTCGAACCTGCATTCTTCGGCAAACCGACCGTTATCGGTCCGCATATGGAGAATTTCGCCGACATTGCGGATGTTTTTGTGCGGGGCGGGGCCGTTCACCAGATTCAGGCTGCGGAGGAGCTTGCTCCTGCCATCGAGTCTCTCTTTGGCAACCCGGCGATGGGCGGGCGTGCCCGAATACTGGCCCAGGCACAGAGCGGCGCCAGTGGCCGGGCAGCGGAGCGTTGCGCCGCCTTATACGACCAAGCGCTGCCGCGCACAATTCCGCGGGGCATTTTCAAGCTATTTCTATGGCTCGCCGGGCAACTGTGGCGGATCGGCGGCGAGCGCAAGCGGAGCAGGCAGCTGCCGGATGCAAGGCGGCTGCGGACGCCGGTCATCAGTGTGGGAAATCTTGGGATGGGTGGCTCGGGCAAAACACCGTTCGTGGCTACGCTCGTTCGCCATCTCGCGGCGCAGGGTCACCGGCCAGCCATTCTCACCCGCGGCTACGGACGATCTTCCCCCGAACGGCGAACCGTACTGGCTGCCGGCGCCACGGCGTCCGTGTCAATCACAGGCGACGAGGCGCAGATTCTACTGCGGGAGTGCAATGTACCGATCGGCATTGGAGCCGATCGATTCAAAACCGGGCAGATGGTAGAGGAGCGCTTTCAGCCTACGGTGTTTCTGCTGGATGACGGGTTTCAACATGCGCGGCTTAGCCGTGACCTCGACCTGGTGCTGATCGACGCGCTCGATCCGTTTGCCGGCGGAGCTCTGTTTCCTTTGGGTCGCTTACGCGAGCCGCTGCCGGCGCTCGCCAGAGCGGACGCCTTTGTGATCACACGCGCTGAACCAGGTCGTGCATACGAGGGTATACGGACAGAGCTGCGGCGTTACAATGCCGCCGCCCCCATCTATCGCGCGCGCGTTGTGCCACACTACTGGTCTAGTATCCCCGGCGGCGATCGCCTGGACCCATCTGCGCTGCAAGATCGGCGTTGTGCCGCGTTTTGCGGCCTGGCTAACCCAGGATCATTCTGGCGAACTCTGACCCGCCTAGGTTACCTCCCCTCGTTTCAATGGGTTTTTGGCGACCACCATCAATACCGGCCCGTGGAATTGACGCAGCTCGCCGTGCGGGCAAAACAGAGCGGCGCTTCGGTCCTGTTGTGTACTGAGAAGGATGCGATGAATTTACCCCGGAATGCGGCGCAACTCATTGAGCCGCTGCTTTTGTACTGGCTGAAAATCGGGCTGGAAGTAGAAGATCATCACGGATTTAAGGCTCAAATAGGCACTATTTTCGACCGTTAAAGGTCTCCTGGACGAGGATACAGTAGATGCCTTATGTCTGAGTGAGGTTACCTGGCGCGAAGCGCCAGAAGATGTTGCTATAATGTGGGTTCCTTATGGTGCAAACTGGAACGGCTCTGGATAGAACGTCCGGGAAGAAGATTATCCTCCTCAGCCCCCGGGGGTTTTGCGCCGGAGTAGTCCGTGCGATTGATGTTGTTAGAATCGCTCTCGACCTTTACGGTGCACCAATATACGTCCGCAAAGAGATTGTCCACAATCGGCACGTAGTCGAGGAACTGCGCGCCGCAGGAGCAATCTTTGTGGAAGAGTTGAGCGAAGTTCCAGGTGGCGCCAGAGTCATCTTTAGCGCTCACGGAGTCTCCCCGGCAGTCCGCAAAGAGGCGAAAGAACGGAATTTGCAGGTAATTGATGCCACCTGTCCGTTGGTAACGAAAGTTCACCTGGAGGCGGTAAAGTTCGCCCGCCAGGGCTACACCATCCTGCTCATCGGGCACAAGGACCATGATGAGGTGATAGGCACCCTGGGCGAAGCGCCGCAATCGACGATTCTTGTCCAGACGGTGGAAGATGTCGACCGCTTGCAGGTTAAAGATCCTACAAAGGTCTGCTACCTCACGCAGACGACTCTCAGTCTGGATGAAACCAAAGATGTGGTCGAGGCGCTACACAAGAAATATCCGGAGATCAAAGGTCCGCCGGGCCAGGATATCTGTTACGCGACGGAAAATCGCCAGCTTGGTGTGAAGGCTGTCGCTCCACTCTGCGACCTGCTGCTGGTTGTTGGCTCCAGGAACAGTTCGAATTCGTTGCGGCTGGTGGAGGTTTGCGACCAAGCCGGTGTTCCTGCCTATCTGGTGGACGATCATTCGGAAGTCAATCCCGAATGGCTGGTTTCTGTTAATACCATTGCGGTTACGGCTGGCGCCTCCGCTCCGGAGAATCTCGTGCAGGAGTTGATCGCGTCACTCAAGCAGTTTGAATTCAATCGCGTGGAGGAGATGGAATTGAAAGAGGAAGACGTACGCTTCTCCCTGCCTTCGAACCTGGCAGGCGCATCTCCCCGGCTCACGACGATTGCAACCACGCTATGAGTCCAGGGGTTCAAATTGCGGATACGCTGATCTCGAGCACCTCCGAGGCGCTTCGCCGCTCGGCGGATGCTTTGCTTTCGCAGCAGCACGAATCGGGGTATTGGTGGGCGGAGTTGACCGCCGACACCACGTTGGAGTCGGATTACATTCTTCTCCAGTTATGGCTCCACCCGCCGCAGAACGGCGTCTGGAATCCTCCCAACCGGCGGGAAATCAATCGTGCCGTGGAGTCGATTTTGAGCCGCCAGTTGCCCGATGGCGGGTTCAATATTTATCCGCAGGGCCCGGCGGACGTCAGTGCGACGGTGAAGGCTTACTTTGCGCTGAAACTGGCCGGTATTCCCTACGACGATCCGCGTTTGACGGTAGCGCGCGAACGTATCATCAAGCTGGGCGGTATAAACGCCTGCAACAGCTACGTTAAAGTAAATCTGAGCTTTTTCGATCTCTACCCGCGCGAGTTCTGCCCGTCCATTCCTCCCGAGATCATGCTGTTGCCCGGGAACTTCATCTACCAGATGTCGTCCTGGACCCGCGCGATCGTCATTCCGCTGTCGATTGTTCATGCTCTGAATCCGAAGCGTCCGGTCCCCGAAGGCTTTCATCTGAAGGAGCTGTTTCTCCCGGAAGGAGGCAGTTTCCTGTGGTTTAAAAACCGCGAATTCCTATCCTGGAACAATGTTTTCATCACGCTCGACCGGCTGGCGAAGGGCTGGGAGCGATTTGGCTCCAAGGGGCTCCGCAAGCGGGCGATTCATCGCGCTGAACAGTGGATGTTGGAGCGCACGAAATACTCCGATGGTTTGGGCGCCATTTACCCGCCCATGATGTACGCCATCATGGCGTTGGACCTCCTGGGGTACGCGCCGGACCATCCGGATCGTGTGGAAGCGCAGCGCCAGTTTGATGCGTTGATGGTCCACAACGATGAGCACTTTTTCTTTCAGCCATGCTTCTCTCCGGTCTGGGACACGGCCATAGCTGCCTTCTCGCTGGGCGAATCCGGGGCCGCTCCAGCCGACGCAATGACCCGGTGTGCCGACTGGCTGCTGACTAAGGAAGTGCGCCGTAAGGGGGATTGGTCGGTAAAACGTCCCAATACGGAGCCTTCCGGCTGGTATTTTGAGTTCGCCAATGAGTTCTACCCCGATATCGATGACACGGCGATGGTGCTGCTGGCCTTGCAACATGCCAATGCATCCAACGAAGGCGCACAGCGGGCATGCGTTAACCGGGCGGTGAGATGGCTGCTCGACATGCAATCGAAGGATGGCGGTTGGGCCGCCTTCGACGTGGACAATAACTGGGAGCCGTTGAGCTACGTCCCCTTTGCGGACCACAACGCCATGCTGGACCCGACCTGCCCAGACATCACCGGCCGGGTGCTCGAAGCCCTCTGTAAATTCGGACTCGACCTCCAAAGTGCTCCCGCCAAACGCGCTGTCGACTATCTGATTCGAACGCAGGAACAGGATGGAAGCTGGTACGGCCGCTGGGGCGTGGATTATATTTACGGCACTTTCCTGGCGCTGCGCGGATTGAGAGCGGCAGGCATCAGTGATCGCGAGGCCTTTGTCCTGCGGGCGGGCGAGTGGCTTCGGTCGATTCAGAACGCGGACGGAGGTTGGGGCGAAAGTTGCGCCAGCTATAACAACGAAACCTTCACTGCGGCTCCCAGCACGCCTTCGCAAACGGCTTGGGCGATCCTCGGCCTGCTGGCCGGCGGTGACGAAACCAGCCTCAGCGTACACAAAGGCATCGAATTTCTTATCGAAACCCAGCGTGCGGATGGGACCTGGGATGAAGAGCTGGCTACCGGCACAGGGTTTCCGAGGGTCTTCTACTTGTCCTACCACCTATATCGAAATAGCTTCCCGCTGTTGGCGATGTCGGCCTTCCTGAAGGCTAAGTCCGACTGCGCGTATGGAGCAAAGGTAGAAGTATAAGCGGTTGACGGCGTGAAGCCAGTTTTAGTGACGGGTGCAACCGGATTCGTAGGCTGGCATGTAGCCAGGTGCTTGATCGAGGCGGGAAATACAGTGCGGGCGCTGGCTCGCGACGCCTCGCGGCTGCGGGAGTTGGATGGCGTGAAAGCATTTCGGGGCGATCTCCGGGATCCGGAGTCCCTCGAGCGGGCGGTGCAGGGGTGTGACCGGGTGTTCCACGTCGCAGCCGACTACCGGCTCTGGGCGAAGGATGCGGACCAGATGTACCGCTCGAACGTGGATGGTACCCGGAACCTGCTGCAGGCGGCCCGGAACGCCGGGGTAGAACGGGTTGTTTACACGAGCACGGTGGGCTGTATTGGCGTTCCAAATGACGGAGAGGGGGATGAGAAACTGTCTGTAACGCTGGATGAAATGGCAGGGCCATACAAACGGTCCAAGTTTCTGGCCGAGCAGGTGGCGCTGGAATTCGCGGCTTCCGGTTTTCCGGTTGTGCTTGTGAACCCGACGGCTCCCGTGGGGGATCATGACTTCAAGCCTACGCCGACAGGCAAAATCATCCTCGATTTCATTCGTAAAGGGATGCCGGCGTATTTGGATACGGGGTTAAATCTAGTGGATGTGCGCGATACCGCGCGGGGACATTTGCTGGCTTGCGAGAAAGGCCGGTCCGGAGAACGATACATTCTGGGCTGCGAGAACCTGACGCTGCAGCAAATTTTGCAACGGCTGGAGCGAATCAGCGGCCGGAAGGCCCCAACGCATCGAATTCCGTATGGAGTCGCCTATGCGGCGGGTGTGGTAACTACCGCCTGGGCCAGCGTCACGGGTACCGAGCCTGTCGCCCCGCTGGACGCGGTGAAGATGGCGAGGAAGAAGATGTTTGTTTCGCATGCAAAGGCCGGCCGCGAGCTTGGGTTTACTCCTGGGCCGGTAGATGGAGCTCTCAGGCGGGCAGTGGAGTGGTTCCAGGCAAACGGTTACTGTGAGTGAGAACGGTTTTAGTGGTAGCGGCCGAACGTTGGGAGCTCCCCAATCTACCCCGCGGCGGGGATACGAAATACGGTTATGTCTCTGAATGGCGGGGGATCCGGTGGATACTGGTCGCGAACGGTCCCGGGCCCGAGTTGGCCGGAATCGCCGCTGACGAATTTAAGGGCAAGGTGGATGCATTGGTAAGCACGGGGCTATGCGGCGGGCTGGACCCCGCTCTGGAAATTGGGGACATTTTCGTAGCAATGTCGGTGAATGGAAAACCGGCGTTGCCGCCGCAAACGTCACGGCCCTTTCGAACAGGCGAACTGATATCGCAGAACCGGGTGGCGGTCACGGTGGATGAGAAGGCGGCGTTGCGGGCAGCCGGAGCCTCCGCCGTGGAGATGGAAGCCGAGGCGATGTCGTTGCGGGCCGCCAGGTGGCAGGTTCCTTTTTACTGTGTGCGCGCTGTCTCCGATGGCGCCGGTGAAGGGTTCCCGCTCGACTTGAATGCAGTTCGCGACAAGTCCGGCCGGTTCAGCACCGTTCGGATTTTGGCGCATGCGCTGCGAAATCCTGGCAAATTGCTGCCCGAGCTCTTGCGTTTGAAACGGAATAGTGAGCTGGCGGCAAGAAATTTGGGAGAGTTCGTTGCAGACTGCCGTTTCTGAAAACATGACGCCGGGTTCGCTGCCGCCCTCTACCATGCGAGCTGCCGTGTACCAGGGCAACAGTGCGGTTGTAGTGGAGTCAGTCCCTACTCCTCCCGTTGGACCCGGTGAGTTGCTGGTACGCGTGGAAAGCTGTGGGATCTGCCACACCGATCTGAAGAAAATCGAGTATAACCTGCTGCCTGGTCCCCGCATTTATGGCCATGAGACGGCCGGCACCGTGGTTGCCCTTGGTTCAGGCGTCACGCGCTTTCAGCTGGGCGACCGTGTGATCGCATTCCATCACATCCCGTGCGGCGACTGCTTCTATTGTTACAAGAAACTCTACGCGCAATGCCCGGTCTACAAGCGCGTCGGAATTACCGCCGGGTTTGAACCGGCCGGCGGCGGCTTCGCCCAGTACATCCGGATCATGGACTGGATCGTCCGCGATGGCGTGGAAAAGATTCCAGACGGCGTTTCGGCCGATGAGGCCTGTTTCGTCGAGCCCGTGAACACCTGTCTGAAGGCTGTCGTACAGGCCGACCCCTGCTGCGGTGATGTGGCTCTGGTTATGGGTCAGGGCCCGATCGGACTGCTCTTCACCATGTTGATTGCGCGCACTGGAGCGACCGTGATCACCACGGATACCATTCAACGCCGCCGCGACCTGGCCGTCAAATTTGGGGCCGCCAGCGCGTGGAATCCCCGCGATACGGATATAGCAGCGGAAGTTCAGGCGTTGACAAATGGCCGGGGAGCCGACATGGTGTTTGTTGCCACATCCGCGCCGGGATTAGTGGAGCAGGCCATCCGATGTTCCCGTCCGGGAAGTAAGATCCTACTGTTTTCCCAAACATCGGATAAAGAACGGATCGAGATTTCAGGAGCGGATATTTGCATGGGGGAACGTACTATCTTCGGGTCTTATAGCGCATCGCTAGACCTGCAGAAAGAGTCTGCGAATCTCGTCTTCAGTGGGACGCTGCCGGTGAAGGATCTTATTTCGCATCGGGTTTCCCTGAATGAAATTGAAGCAGGATTCCAATTAGCGTTACATCCCGGCGAGGGATCGCTTAAGATTATCGTTCACCCACAGAGGTGGTTATAGTGAAGACGCAGATGATGGCTGCTGTCCTCTACGGAAAAGAGCATCTGGAAGTAGAGCAGGTAGCGGTGCCCAGTATCGATAAGTCGGATGTGCTCGTTCGCGTGAAGGCTGCCCTAACTTGCGGCACGGACGTGAAAGTGTTCCGGCGCGGCTATCACGCCCGCATGATCGTGCCGCCTGCTCTGTTCGGCCACGAACTCGCCGGCGACATAGTAGCGGTTGGCGACGACGTGAAGGGCTTCCGTGTCGGGCAGCGAGTGGTAGCGGCCAACTCCGCTCCCTGTTTGGACTGTTATTACTGCAAGCGTGGACTCGAGAATCTCTGCGAGGACCTGCTGTTCAACAACGGCGCTTACGCCGAGTACATCCGTATCCCGGGGCGTATCGTCAAGCGCAATATGTATGAGATTCCGGCGCACGTCAGCTATCAGGACGCAGCTTTGATTGAGCCGCTCGCCTGTGTGATGCGCGGTCTCGAGGAGACGGGCATCAGGCCGGGCGACACCGTTGCGGTGATCGGACTGGGGCCGATCGGCTCCATGTTTGTGCGTCTGGCGAAGGTTTATGGCGCCCGTGTAATTGCCCTGGGACGGCGTCAATCCCAATTGGATAGGGCCGCCCGCATGGGCGCGGAGGAAATGCTGAATACCAGCACCAACGTCAACCTGGTGGGAGCCGTCCGCGACCTTACCAAAGGACGCGGGGTAGATGTTGCCATTGAAGCCGTGGGTAAGCCCGCCACCTGGCAATTGGCTGTCGCAATGGCGCGCCGGGGTGGAATGGTGAATTTCTTCGGCGGCTGTCCGAACGATAGCCATATCCAGCTCGACACCTCGCTGCTGCACTACTCCGAGATCACCTGTAAGGCAAGTTTCCACCATACCCCCATGCACATCCGGAAAGCGCTGGAGGCGGTGAGCCGCGGGGACATCTCTTCCAGGGACTTTATTAACCGCGAGGAGCCGCTCACCAATCTCCTGGAAGTCATGCGTCACTTGATGAGCCACAACGGCCACATGAAGACCGCGATCATTCCGTAGACTTTGAAACACCTTTATCTCGCTCCGAAGGATTTTGTCAGCTCGACGGAGGCGATGAGCCGCCGCTTCTCCCTCGCCGAGGCTGAAGCGTATACCCGCTGGCTTGCAACGCATCATTACGAAAATTTTCACGTTGTCAGCTTCCTTCTCCCCAAAAACCTTCATCAGGATTTTTATAACGTCTACGCCTTCTGCCGGTGGGCCGACGATCTGGGCGACGAGATAGGCGATCAGGCCGAAAGCCTGAGTCTGCTGGCCTGGTGGCGCGATCAACTGCATGGGATGTATGCCGGAGTCTCGAAGAATCCCGTGCTGGTCGCGCTGGATAAAACAGTCCAGAGGCATCGCATTCCCAGTGAGCCGTTTGAAGATCTGATTCGCGCGTTCGTGCAGGACCAGACTGTGTCCCGTTACCAGAACTGGGAAGAGATCCACGAGTATTGCCGTTACTCGGCGAATCCGGTGGGACGTTTGGTGCTGCATTTATGCGGCTACAGCGATGCCGAGCGGCAGAGCCTCTCGGACTTTACCTGTACAGCACTGCAGCTTGCCAACTTCTGGCAGGATGTCGCGGTTGACCTGAAGAAGGACCGGGTTTATATTCCTCTGTCCGTGATGGAATGCCACGGTTACACGCTGCCGGAGCTTTTTGCACACAGAGAAAGCCTGCAGTTCCGAGCGGTAATGGCAGAGATTGTTAGCCATGCCCGGGAACTGTTTCTCCAGGGGCTTCCGCTTCCCGCCATGGTGGACCGGCGTCTCGCCATTGACCTGGATCTCTTCAGCCGGGGCGGCCTGCTGGTGCTGAATAAGATAGAGCAGCAGAATTACGCCGTGCTCTCCAAGCGTCCCTCTATATCGAAAAGCGAACGCGTCCTGCTGCTTCTGGGAAGCGTCCGCCGCGCACTGCGGCGCTTTGCGGCATGACGGTCGCCGGGTCGTACGCCTATTGCCGGCGAGTCGCCCGTAGTCAGGCGCGCAACTTCTACTACTCCTTTGTGCTTCTTTCGAAGCCGCAGCGGGATGCGATGTGCGCAATCTATTCCTTTATGCGGCACAGCGATGACCTCAGCGACGATCCGGCCGTCGCGTCCAGTGTGAGAATGGAGCATTGGCGCGCGGAACTCGATGCGGCTTTACAGGGCAAGTACGGTGAGAACCCCTGCTGGCCGGCGTTTCACGATGCTGTCCTGCGATACAACATCCCTCACGAGTATTTTTACCAGATGATTGAGGGAGTCAGCTCCGATCTGCGGCCCCGAAATTTTCAGACCTTCGATGAGCTGTATCGTTACTGCTATCAGGTCGCCTCGGTGGTAGGCCTCACCATTGTGCACATTTTCGGGTTCAACAATCCCATGGCGCTTCCATTGGCCGAAAAGTGCGGCATTGCGTTCCAGTTGACCAATATCATTCGTGACGTAAAGGAAGATTCCGAGCGGGGACGCGATTATCTTCCGCTGGAGGATCGTGAGCTGCTGCCGGATATTCGCGATCTGCTGCGCTATGAGGGAGAACGCGCAAAATCGTATTTTCGCGAGTCGCTGCCGCTGCTTGGAATGGTCTCCAGCCGGAGCCGGGCTTCGCTGTGGGCCCTTATTGAAATTTACCGCCAGCTGCTGGAGCGCATCGAGGCGAAAAATTACGACGTATTTAGCGACCGCATCCGGTTGAGCGCTTTTGAAAAGCTCGCGATCGTCGTCAAAGCCTGGATGTTTATGTAGGTAGCACGCCTTTATCTGGGGACGGCTACCAGCACCTTCGATTCATCATCCTGAAAGACCACCTTCAACTGCCGTTTTGCTACCAGGGAGTAATCTTCGGGCAGCAGAACGAAATGATCATAATTTCCGTCGGGAGATTCCCTGGTTATCGGCTGCATGCCGGTTATCCGGTACCGTTGCCGGTAGTAATTGAGACTGGGCTCCAGCGGCCACGATACGCCCACGCGGACAGCCCCATTCTGACGAAGAATCTTTGCCACCGTTTTGGTGCTGGCACAGAAGAGCCACTCGGCATAGGCCGTCCTATTCGTTTGGCCCACAAACAAAGCTATGCAAACGCAGAACGGCACGGCAGCCAGGAACTGGATGCGCGGCCATTGGCCGGTATCGCGAACTGCGAGGAGCCACATCAACGAAAAGATCGGCACAAGATAAAGCCCCGTACGGCCATAGGGATAGAGTAGCCCCACCGCATAATGCGCCGCCACGAGTTGCGCCATGGCCGCGGCGAAGATGAAAACCATCGCGCGGTACTGTTCCTCTCCCCATAGCAACGCAGCCACACAGAACACCAGAATCGCGCCCAGGAGCGGTATTCCAT
>DATLBY010000505.1:0-2373 GCA_035526665.1 Bryobacteraceae bacterium | reverse complement strand
GCCGCCGGGTCCGATCAGTTCGCGAATCTTGTCGGTCGGAATGGTGAGGGTGAAGATGCGCGGAGCATATTGCGACAGCTCCTTGCGCGAAGCAGGCATGACCGCGTCCATCTTGTCGAGGATAAAGAGCCGGGCCTTGCGAGCCTGCTCCAGGGCCTCGGTCATGATGGCGGTAGTGACGTTGAGGACCTTGATGTCCATCTGCAGCGCCGTGATGCCTTCACGGGTACCGGCCACCTTGAAGTCCATGTCCCCGTAATGATCCTCGGCGCCCGCGATATCGGTCAGGATGGCGTACTTATCGCCCTCGGTGACCAGGCCCATGGCAATGCCGGCGACTGGAGCGGAAATCGGCACTCCGGCATCCATCAGCGACAAAGTCGCGCCGCAAACTGACGCCATGGAACTGGAGCCATTGGATTCCAGGATGTCGCTCACTACGCGGAGCGTGTAGGGGAATTTCTTCTCGTCCGGAATCACAGCTGCCAGAGCACGTTCAGCCAGCGCGCCATGTCCGATTTCCCGGCGGCCCGCGCCGCGCATGAAGCCGACTTCTCCCACGCTGAAGGGCGGGAAATTGTAGTGCAGCATGAAGCGCTTGCTGGTTTCGGCAACGTCGAGCAGCTCGATCCTTTGCGCATCTTCCTTGGTGCCCAGCGTGGAGGTGACCAGCGCCTGCGTCTCGCCGCGGGTAAAGAGCGCCGATCCGTGGGTACGGGGCAGCAATCCTACTTCGGAGGTAATGTTGCGGATCTCGTCAAATTTCCGGCCGTCGGGACGGTGACGCTTCTCCAGCATTTCGTCGCGGAAAATCCGCTCTTTCAACCTGTCGAAGAGCTTCTTGCCTTCATCCTTCTGCTCGTCGGGCAGAGCTTCCAGCGTGGCTTTCTTCAACTCGGCAATCTGGCGATAGCTGTCGATTTTGGCGTACTTGCCAGTATTCATCGCATCCGTCAGCTTCTCGCGGGCGCCGGCCGAGATCTGGTTGTAGAGATCCTCATTGACGGCCGGAGGCGTATAGACGCGCTTCGTTTTGCCGCATTTGCTTACCAGCTCGCGAATGCCGGCGATGATCTTACGGCAACACTCATGACCAAATTCAATGGCTTTAACGACTTCGGCCTCGCTGACGCCCGTGGCGCCCGCTTCCACCATGACGATGCCCTGCTCGGTGCCGGAAACAACGATGTTAATCTTCGATTCCCGCGTTTCCGGATAGGAGGGGTTGGCCACGAACTCACCGTTCACCATGCCCACCCGGACAGCGCCCAGAATGTGATGGAAGGGAATCTCGGAAATAGCCAGCGCAGCGGATGCCCCAACCATGGCTAGAGTGGATGGGTCCCGATCGGGATCGGCGGAAAGAACCATGCCGATGATCTGCGTCTCGCAGGCGAAGCCCTCAGGGAACAGGGGACGGATGGGACGATCAATCATGCGGCTGGTCAGGATCTCTTTTTCGGAGGGCCGGCCTTCCCGTTTGATAAAGCCGCCGGGAAAACGCCCGGCCGCATAAGTGTACTCACGGTAATCGACCGTAAGGGGAAAGAAGTTCGCGCCCACCTTGGGCTCTTCATTGGCGCAGGCCGAGACGAGTACGACCGACTCGCCGGAGCTAACTACCACTGCTCCATTAGCCTGCTTTGCGATCTTTCCGGTTTCTAGGGTAATTTTGCGACCATTCAGGTCGACTTCCACGGAGTGGAACATTGTTGGGATAATCCTCCAAGCACGGCCACACCTCAGTGCGGCCGATATCGGATTAAGAGGAGACTTTGGAGTCGGAGTTCGTAGGATGGGCCGCCCACCGGGGGCGGTTTGTCAGACAGGCTGCTTTTCGCTGGATTTGACAGCTACTGGCACGGGCCTTCCTGCACCTTAGAGCACACTCTGTTACTGGCGAGCCTAGCGGCGGATGCCTAGACTCAAGATCAGCGTCTTGTACCGTTCAGGAGTTCTCTCCTTCAGATACTTCAACAGACGCCGGCGCCGGGCGACCATACTCAACAGACCTCTGCGAGAATGGTGATCTTTGGCGTGGGCCTTGAAATGCTCCTGCAGCTGCATGATTCGCTGGCTCAGGATAGCAATCTGGACCTCTGACGACCCCGTATCGGTTTTATGGACTTTGTACTTGGAAATGACTTCCGATTTTTGTTGCGCCGCCAGTGCCATTCTAGAGTGAATACTCCTCGTCTTACCTTAATCGTTAAATTTTATACCCTCTGAGGATACCACAGTCGGGTAACCGGGTGATACCGATCCTGGCAAGTCTTATTGCTTAATCAGCGTTCCGTCCCGGCGGCGAACCTCGCCCCAACCTCCATTGTAGTCTTTCTTCTCACCGCTCTCACCTGTGCCGAACGGATATTT
>DATLBY010000504.1:0-3541 GCA_035526665.1 Bryobacteraceae bacterium | reverse complement strand
GAGCAGTAGCGTACGTCCGGCGTCCACCGCCAACACCGTAGCGCCCGTCTCAACCATCACCTGAATGGTGTCCAATCCCGCCACCGGCACATCAAACAGCAGGTGCTTCCTGCGTTTCGACACTTTTACCAACCGGAGGGGCTTCCCGTTGCAAAGGGATGCAGCGCGGCGCAGCATCTCGTCGGTTCCCTCCATGGCCTCCACGGCCACACAGGCACGGCCGGCAATCGCGACGCTCTGGCCGACATCGAATCCGGCGAGCGCATTGGCAATCTGCCGCCCGTAGACAACCTCCTTCTCCTCATCCGCGGCCGGTTTGCGCCGGGTGAGCACACCGGCGTCCGCGAGTAGCGGCTTAAGCAGGCGAGTGGAGTCGCCCAGCATAATGCCTTCCTCGGCGAGAATTTGCGCGACCCCGCCGATCAGGGCTTCGGTATTCTTTTCGCGCAGCGATGCGAGCAGCTTCACGAGCTTCCAATCCGGCCGGATAGAGGAGAAGATCTTCGCATGCTTCACCTGTCCGGCCATGATGACTTCCGTGATGCCTTCGGTCTTCAGGATCTCAATCAACTTGCTCAACTCGCCGAGAGATATCCAATAGCAGCGCCAGGCGATCGCTGCAATCTCCGGCGAGGCCTCTTCTTTTATCCCAATCGCGACTACTTCGTGGCCAAGGGACGCCGCCGTCTCCAGCGCGAGGATGGGAAAGCGACCGTTCCCGGCAATCAGCCCATACCTCACTTGACGATCCCGCGCTCTGATGCTTCGATGAAGGCAATCACTTCGTCGATCTCCTCGGTCTGAGGCACGTCGGCGCGAATTCGTTCGATCGCCTGGGAGGTATTGAGTCCCGCGCGTGTCAGCACACGGAAGAAGGACTGCAGCGCCTCAATGGATTCCGGCGAGAAGCCGCGCCGCTCCAGGCCCGTCTTATTGGCGCCGAACACTTTGATTTCGCGCGGGCTGACGGTGGTGGAATAGGGAAGCACGTCCTGCGTCACCACGCTATAGCCGCCGATCATCGAATGCCGTCCCACGCGGCAGAATTGATGCACGCCGCTGAAGGCGCCGATCACGGCCCAGTCGCCCACCACAACATGGCCGGCAAGAGTCACGCCGTTGGCCAGCACGGTGCTGTTCCCCAGCCGCACGTCGTGTGCGATGTGCGTATAGGCCATCAGCAGGTTGTCCGAGCCGATATCCGTCAGCATTCCGCCGCCTTCCGTGCCGCGGTGGATGGTGACGAATTCGCGGATCCGATTCCGGTCACCGATTCTGGTCTCCGAGCGCTCGCCTTTGTACTTTAGATCCTGGGGAGCGACTCCGACAGTGGAGTAGGGATAGAACGTGTTTTCCCGGCCGATGCTGGCCGGACCCTCTACATAGACATGGGCCATCAGGCGGGTACCGCCGCCAATATTCACATCAGCGCCAAGAATACAGAACGGACCGATTTCTGCATCGGGTGCAACTCTGGCTGTAGGATCTACAATCGCGGATGGGTGAATCGCCATCGCGCCGCCTATGGCTTGGGAGTATCCGCGGGCTTGTCTACTAGCGTGCACATCAGGTCCGCCTCCGCCACCACTACGCCGTTGACCGTGGCCTCGCCGTGAATTTTCGCAGCGCTCGGCTTCAGCCTGCTGAACTTCACTTCGATGCGGAGCTGGTCGCCAGGGACCACCGGTTTGCGGAATCTGGCCTGCTCAATGGTGGCTAGAAAAACCAGCTTTTCCGCGCGGTTGGGAATGCGGTTCAATACCAGCACACCGGCGACTTGCGCCATCGCCTCCACGATGAGCACCCCGGGCATAACGGGATTTCCCGGGAAGTGCCCGGTGAAATGCGGTTCATTCGCCGTCACGTTTTTGATGCCGACCACATGCATGTCACCCAATTCGAGAATTCGATCCACTAGAAGAAACGGATAGCGATGGGGTAACAGCTCCTGAATGGCCTGAATATCCAAGGTTTGCATGAGGTGCCGTTATTATAACAAGCGATGGATCCTCTCCTTTTTCATATAAGGGCGCAACAAAAAACTCTCGTCTCCTTTATTGGCGAGCTTGTGGAATGCGAATCGCCGAGCGACGACAGCGCGGCCATAACGAAGTTTTGCGATTTATTCGCCTCCAGAATCTCCGATATTGCGCGCATTCAGCGCATTCCAGGCGGCAAGTACGGTCCCCACCTGCAGTGTGTTTTTGATCTTCCGGGAAAGCGAAAGAACGGTCAGATTCTGGCGCTCGGCCATTCCGATACCGTGTACCCTCTGGGTACGCTGGCCGGCATGCCATTCCACCGGCGGGTGGGACGGCTTTGGGGGCCCGGTGTTTACGATATGAAGGCCGGCGTGGCATTCTTCGTATTTGCCATGCGGGCCTTGCGGGAGCTGGAAATTCCGGTCCGCAGGAGGGTGGTTTTACAGCTCAACTCAGATGAGGAGGTGGGCAGTGAGTCTTCCAGGGCGTTAACAGAGAGAGAAGCCCGGAAGAGCGCGGCGGTTCTGGTGCTGGAGCCTGGGAGCGGCCTGGATGGCCAGGCAAAGACGGCGCGCAAAGGAGTGGGGGATTATTCCATCAAAGTGACCGGCAAAGCGGCCCATGCGGGTGTGGACTTCGCTGCGGGAGCCAGCGCGGTTTTGGAACTTGCCCGCCAGATTGATCGCATAGCAACATTCACGGATTTAGAACGAGGAATCACGGTAAACCCGGGAGTGATCCGCGGCGGAACGCGCGGAAATGTAATCGCCGCGGAGGCTCATGCTGAAATTGATATCCGGATCGCCCGGGCCAAGGATGAAGCCGGGCTCGATCGCAAGTTCCGGTCGCTGAAGCCCTTCGATAGACGCTGCACCATTCAGGTCACGGGAGGATTGAATCGTCCTCCCATGGAGCGAAGCGCGGAAATTGCGGCGCTCTTCAGGAAGGCCAAGCTACTGGCCGCTGAACTGGGGGTGACTTTGGAGGAATCCAGCACGGGCGGCGGTTCGGATGGCAACTTTACAGCGGCGCTCGGAGTTCCTACGTTGGATGGCATCGGGGCGGTGGGCGAAGGCGCGCACTCGCCCGGTGAAAGTATTCTGATCGATCGCATCGCGGACCGGACAGCACTGCTCGCGAAGTTAGTCGCGTCTTTGTAGGGCCCGGGATCAACGTCCCGATAAAAGACCCACCGGAAAGTGATCGAGTGCCCGGTAGAGCGGCAGCCTGCCGCCGGGGCAGTTCAGCGGCTCGCCGGTAATCACATTTCTCCAGCGAACCGGCGCACCCTCCGGCAAGACGACAGTTGTGTCCCTCCAGGCTCGCATCCCGATCGGCGGCCGAACCACAACCGAGAGCTGTGCCGGGAGACGCGGCGCCAATACGATGGCCCAATCGCTGCCGGATCGGCGGCAGAAGGCGACGATATTCCCTGCCCGCTTGCCCTCGGCGCTGAGGGGGATGTACTCGCCCTGCGCAAATAGGCCGGCATGCGCTTTCCGAAAGGCGAGTGCTTTCTCCGTGAGGAACACCTTGACCTGCCCATCTCGCCAATGATG
>DATLBY010000503.1:0-11636 GCA_035526665.1 Bryobacteraceae bacterium | reverse complement strand
CCTGGACACGGACTCAGCCTACTTCAACGACGATGGCGCGGCCTTGGTCATGCTGCTGCGCAGTCCGGAAAAGGCTCGTGTTTTGGGTATCACTCTGGTGGCCGGGAATCTCTGGCCGCTCCAAGGCGCCGAGTACATGCTGCATGTATTGAAGCTATTGAACCGGCCCGAACTTCCTGTTTACATCGGCGCGCGCGAACCACTGGTCCACACGCGCGCCATGGCCGGTGTGGAGGCGAGGCAGTGGGGGCCGCTGGAGTTTCGCGGAGCCTTCGATGAACCGGATGCGCACACCCGCAAGGACCTGAAGGCTCCATTTGGCGGCCGGTTTTCCGGCCTCTCCGTACAGCCGCGGAGCGGCGTCGATTACCTGATTGAGACGCTCGACCGGAGTCCGGGCAGCGTGACGCTGCTCGCCATCGGCCCCATGACCAATATCGCCATGGCGCTGCGCCTGCGACCAGATATTGCATCGAAGATCAAACAGATCGTCTTTATGGGCGGCAATGTTCACGTGCCCGGCAATGCCACGCGCGCGGCCGAGCTCAACTTCTGGTTCGACCCCGAGGCGGCGCAGATCGTGCTGCGGTCGTCCATCCCGAGAAAGGTAATGTTCGGTCTGGATATTTGCAACCGCGCCAAGCTCGACAAAAGCCACTTCGATCAGATTGCGTCCGCCGGCACGCCTGTCACCGATCTATTTCGCGAAGACATGGGAAACCGCTATCCGGGCTTCTTGCGAAAGCCGAATGTACATGCCTACATCTGGGACTGCCTCGCGGCCGGCTATCTGCTTCTACCGGACTTTGTGACCAAAACCGAGAAAGCGTACCTGGACGTGGATGTCCGGTTCGGCCCACGATACGGAGCGGTGATTCCGCTGGACCGCCAATTGGCGCCCGACGCGACGCCCATCGACGTGATGCTGGACCTCGATTTCGACCGCTTTTTTGCTCTTTATAAGCAGCTATTGACCAGAAAATGACCGGTTTAGATCCTTCAAATCCCAGTGCAGAAGGAACCCGGGCAGCGCGGCGTCGTGCACGTCGCGGACTGCCGGCGCATCCAGCAGTTCGCGCAGCGAGCGCGGTGTGCCTTCCGCCGTTGCCCCTGTAATGCGCGCGTCAGAAAAGCGCGCGAGTTGCGCCCACACGCCGGCCATTCCCTTCGCGGCGACGCGAATCTGACGCGGGTCCACATCCGGGCGGGCCGAGAGCAGGTCCACGGTCCGGACAATATCGCGCGCGCGGATGCCTGTCAGGTTATAGCCGATCATTAGAGCACGGGTGTTGGCAAGCCAATCGCCGGAGAAGGCCCGCCCCGGCCTTGTACGAGCAGGCAGCCCGGTCGGGACCAGAACGGCGACCACTTCGTTGTCCATGGCGAGCTTCGTGGCGTCCTGTGGCGGCGCGGTTTCCACCAGAATGACAGCGGGCCTACGCCCCTGCGCCTTGGCCGGCAGCACCTGCACCTGCAGCGGCATCTCCAGCTCGCCTGCCCTCATCCATTGCGACACTTTGGCCTTCAGTTCCGCCTGGCTTCCCTGTTGGAACGGGGCTTCGCGGATCACCTCATGGATTTGCCGTCCTCCGGCCTGGCCGGATTCAGAGGCGAACAGTTCCTTATCGGGCAGAGGAGTCGAGGGCTGTTCCTTGGCATCGCCCTTGCCATCCTTCAGCCACCGGATCATCCACTCGTAGATGGCCTCGCGGATCTCAACGGGCGTCCCATGAGGACCTGGACCCACCACCCACTTCAACCGGTCCGCGGCTCCATAGATGCCATACCAGCGCTTGGCCTCCTCGTACACCTGCCCGGCGCCCTTGACCGTGAAGAAGTCCTCTTTGGTCGAGCCCATCAGCCACGGCTTGGGTGCAAACATCTCCACGTAATCGGTCTCGTCCAGTCCGGAAGAGATGAAATTCGGCAGGCTCTGTTCGGAATCCCCCACCGATCCGGCGAAAAGCGTCCGGTAGGAGTTCAGGTAGCAGGTGGGAGCCGCGACTTTGATGCGGGGGTCGAGAGCGGAGATATAAGTGGCGATGGTACCGCCGCCGGAGCATCCCGTGCAACCGATCTTCCCGGTATCGACCTCCGGGCGGCTGACCAGGTAATCCAGCGCGCGCTTCGCATCCCAGATACGGTAGCGTGCGAAGGTCTGGCCCACCAGGATACTCTGACCGCCTGCGATGATGTGCTGCTCCGTGGATCCGCCGGCGCGCGACTTTCCGGTGGCGGCATCGTAGGCTTGCAGCCTCTCGCCTTGTCCGAGCGGATCGTAGACGAGAACGATAAAGCCCTTCAAGACCAGGTTCGCGGCAATGGTCTGCACGGGAACGGCGGGCTTTCCGTTCTCATAATGACCAAGCGGTAACAGGATGCCGGGATATTTGCCCGCAGCCGATGGCCGGTACAGATTCGCGGTAACGTGTAGCCCAGGCAGGCTGTCAAAGATGACTTTCTCAATCAGGTATTGCCCGCGATCCAGGCGTCCGGTTACCCGGGGATTCAGCGGCCCGTTATAGGTAGGCAGGCCACCCAATAGCTCAAGCACCTTCGCGCGAACAGTCTGCTTTCGCCGTTCCGCCTGATCTCGCGTGGTGATCGCCTGAATGACTTCCGAACGCTTGGCAAGCTGCTTTTGCGCCACGGCATCCATGCGCTTGAGGAACTCACCCTCCTGCGCGGAAAGGAGGCTGGTGAATAGGAACAGCGGGAGCAGGGTCTTCATGAATGTTTTTGGAGGATACTTTCGAGGATGTCCGGGATTTCATGGATTGCGTGGTTCTGGATGGCCAAGGCGTTGGCGCGCACCCGAGCAAAGGTTGCCGGCTCAAGGAGCTCGTCCATGCCGCGCACGATATGTTGGAAGCTGTCCAGCACGATGCCTACTTGTTTCTCACGAACCCACTCGGCATTGTATCTCTCCTGCGGGAGCGTCCATGCATTTCTCTCCACCACCACAGGAAGATTCATGGCGAGCGCTTCGCTGATGCTGCCGGGCCCCGGCTTGCCGATGAAAAAATCGGAAAGGTGCATGTAATACGGCACCTCGTGAGTGAATCCGACCACGTGCATCGGGTTCTTACCTTGCATGGCGCGTAGCCGGTTGGCCAGCTTCTCGTTCTTTCCGCAAATGAGAATGAGCTGAAAATCCTTTGCGCAGTCGATTAGCTTGCGTGCGATCTGGACCATTACATTAGAGCCCTGACCGCCGAAGAGCACCACTCCGGTCGGCAGATCGGGACGCAGGCCGAGGCGCGCTCGCTCGCTTCCCCTATCGTGATCCAGCGCGCAGTAAAACATGGGACGCACAATCATGCCGGAGGTGAGGAACGTTTTCTCCGGCGGGAATCCCATGGCCTGCGCCTGCTGGAGGGCTTTTTCCGTACCGCAGATCAGGTATTGGTCCTGCCGTTCCATCCAAAAGTGCGGCGGATAGTCGGCGAAGTCAGTCAGGATGGTGACCATCGGAATCCGCGGGTCCACCTGCTGCAGAGCCTGAAAAATGGCGCGGTTGAAATTTGGGATGACACCAACAACCATATCGGGCTTAGCGGCGCGCCAGAAGTCCGTGAGCATCCGCCGCTGCGCCGGGTGGTAAGCGCGGATGATGGCGTGCATGACCGGGACTAAATATTCTGACCCGAGAGTCCAGCCCTTCTTGAGAAGTTTGTTGTAGACATCCTCCATACGGATGCCGGTGAGTTTCTTGAAAATATCGAGGGGCTCCAGCACCTCCTGCAGATTCACCAGGCGGACTTGCCAGGGGCGCTGCTGCTCTTCGATAACCGCTTTCAGGGCGGTGGCAGCGCTGCGATGGCCGCCGCCTGCGTCAAAAAACACGAAATCCACTTTTTTCATAGCACGTCAATATTCCTGTAGACTAAGGGCAGGTGCGCCATGCGAAACTACATCGCGGTTCGCGATCACAGGTTGATGCACCGGGTGAACAACTGGCGGCCGCCGAAGTGGATTCGCTTGTGGATGATTTATGCTACCAGAGGCGGCGATGGCTGGCTTTGGTATGCCATGGCGCTGGCGATTCTCTTCTGTGGCGGGCCTGAACGGTTTCACGCCCTGGCTGCCGCGGGACTCGCCTCCGGCGCCGGTACGGCGATATTTCTGGCGGTGAAGCGCACCACTGGAAGAAAGCGTCCCTGTGCCATTGCGACCCACTGTTGGGCGACGCTGCTGCCTCCGGATCAGTTTTCCTTTCCCTCGGGACATTCGATCACGGCCTTCGCAGTGGCGGTTTCGTTCGCCATTTATTATCCGGATCTTTTGCCCGGCCTGCTATTTTGCGCCGTCAGTGTGGCGATTTCGCGCATTCTGCTGGGCATGCACTTTCTCAGCGACGTGATCGCAGGCTGTGCCATCGGCGCTACATTGGCTTACTGCTCCTATGTGGTAGTTACCGGGTTTTAGAATGGAATTGGCTTGTCCGCTTTCATTCCTATTCTGCGCGGCGGGTTTCTGTATCTATCGCAGCAGCCCCGGCTACGCCGATGGATGGAAACCTCCCCAGCCGCCAATCGCGTCACCAAGCGTTTTATCGCCGGCCTGACCCTGGATGATGGACTGCGGATAGCACACGATCTGAAAACGCAGGGCATGCTGGCGACGCTGGACTATTTGGGTGAAAACGTAAAGTCACTGGAGGAGGCGGCGGCAGCGCGCGATGCGTATTGCACAGCGCTCGATCAGATCGCCGCTTGCGGGCTGGCGGCAACGGTGTCGCTGAAGCTGACCGCGCTGGGTCTCGATCTGTCCGAGGAGGCCTGCTTCGCGAATGCCGCGGCGCTGGTAGAGCGGGCCGTTGCAACCGGCAGCTGCATTGAATTCGACATGGAAGCCAGCAGCTACACCGACAGAACGCTTCGGATACTGACTGCGCTCCATGACCGGCAAGGCGGCGTACGAGCAGTGATTCAGGCCTACCTCCACCGAAGCGCGGACGATGTCGACATGCTATGCCGCAAAGGAATTCCGGTGCGGCTGTGCAAAGGCGCCTACCAGGAACCGCCGCAGCTGGCCTATCCGAAGAAAGCGGATGTCGATGCGAACTATTGGAAGCTGCTGAAGGTCCTGTTGGACCGGGGGACCTACCCGGCGATTGCCAGTCATGATGAGAAGATTCTGGAGGAGGCGCTCCGGTATGTTCGTGAACGGAAGATACCGGCGGATCGCTTAGAGTTTCAAATGCTCTATGGCATCCGGCGAGGGCTGCAACGGAGGATTGTGGAGCAGGGGTTCCGGCTGCGGCTCTACGTTCCGTACGGTACGGCCTGGTATCCGTATTTTATGCGTCGTCTGGCAGAGCGGCCCGCCAACATTCTATTCCTAGTGAAAAATCTGTTCCACGAGTGACAGGGACTGGGCTCAGGGCACACGATTCCATGCTAGGCTGAAGGAGGATGAGCAGAATTATAGGCCGTGTATTAGTGCTGCTTACTCTAACGCTCTCGGTTGTGAACGCCCAGTGCCTTACGGTATGTTCACTGAAGCCGTGCGCAGCAAGTACTCCAGCGCCAGCAGGGTCAAGCGAGTCGACTTCCTGTCATCACAAAACGCCCCCCGCTACGCCAGCGCACGACGCGCACAGCGAGAACTGCGCTCACCAGGTACTTTGGCAGTCGCCTGCCGAGAAAACTAATGCGCCGCTCCAGGACTCTGGACCAGTGGCAAGCGCGGAGCCCGTTCCCGTGTCAACATTTACCTGGACTTTACTTGAATTCGCACCCCTGGCGAAACCTTCCGGGCCACCCAACGGCGGCATTGTCTCAACAAACGTATTAAGAATCTGACAAACGCTCTCAATCCATCCTGACAACCGCTGGTGGGATTTCGCCCATCACAGCGTCGCAATTGGGAGGTTGCATGAGCCGAGGCAAAATCATCCCCGTAGCGGCATTCGTTGCCGTACTAACAATTGTTCTATCGTTCCTGTGGTTTGTGAAATCCCACGGCTTTAGTGCGCGCGCCAAGCCGTCCGCCATGGAAGCGATGCTTGCGCGCCACGTCAGGCGTATCGCCACGGATCCAGGCGTAAAAGGGCGAACGAATCCGCTGCAACCCACGCCACTTGCTATTGCCGAGGCGCGCGATCACTTCGCCGATCATTGCGCCCTCTGCCATGCCAACGACGGCAGCGGAAAAACGGTCATTGGCGCAAACATGTATCCGCCCGCTCCGGACATGCGGGACAAGGGTACCCAAAATCTTACGGATGGCGAGCTGTTCTCGATTATTCAGAACGGAATTCGATTTACTGGGATGCCGGGCTGGGGAGGCGAAGACCAAGAAAACTGGCAGCTCGTCCTCTTCATCCGGCATCTTCCGCAGCTCTCTGAAAAGGAGCGGCAGCTTATGAACGAAGTGAACCACCTCGACCCGGACGCAGCGGTGGAGAACGAGGAAAAGAAACCCGATCGTCATCATGAACAGGAAATCAAACCATGAGTCATAGAAGAGAATTTTTCAGCCGCCTGGCTTCACTCGGCGCAAGCTTCTGGGCAGGAGGAAGAGCTTTCGCGCAACAGCATGATCATTCGCAGATGAACCACGGACAGAGGCCTGGGATGCCCGCGAGTGGCCAGAAAAAGGCTCCGCAGCAAAGGGTTATGCGGGGCGCCACGCTGCCATCCGCGGACAGACCTCAGACAGGAACCGCTGACAATATTCCCGTGGAAACGCCGGATCTTCCTAAGCTCCCTTTCAAGATGGTGGACGGCGTCAAGGAATTTAATCTCGTGGCCGAGCCCGTGCGTACCGAGTTTCTACCCGGCCGCGTCGTGGATGCGTGGGGATTCAACGGCAGCGTGCCCGGACCGACGATCGAGGTGACACAAGGCGACCGGGTGCGGGTCATCTTCGATAACCATCTTCCGGAGATGACGGCCGTCCATTGGCACGGCTTTGAGGTACCGATGGAAATGGACGGGAGTGTGGGCCTTGGCCAGGACCCCGTGCCTCCGGGCGGACGCTACGTTTACGAGTTCACCCTTCACCAGGAAGGCACGTTTTTCTATCACTCCCATTTTGCGATGCAGGAAATGATGGGGATGCTTGGACTCTTCATCATGCACCCGAAGGCGCCCTATGAGCCGCGTGTGGACCGGGATTTCGCCATCATTCTTCAGGAGTGGGCGCTGCTGCCGAACAACACCGTTCCGAACACCCTGGCGATGGAGTTCAACTGGCTGACATTCAACGGCAAAGCAGGCCCGGCGACGACTCCGATGATCGTGAAGCAAGGAGAAAGAGTCCGCATTCGCATGATCAATATCGGCATGGACCATCATCCGATACACCTGCACGGGAACACCTTCGTCGTTACCGGCACCGAAGCGGGCCGATCGCCGGAGAACACCTGGGTCAACCAGAATACGGTCCTGGTGGGTGTTGCGCAGGCGAGAGACATCGAGTTCGATGCAAAGCTTGCCGGCGACTGGATGCTCCACTGTCATCTCCCGCACCACATGATGAACCAGATGATGTCGATGGTTGGACCGATCTCGCACGGCGGCATGGGTATGCACACTGGCGGGGGAATGGAAGAGGGAATGGGGATTGTGCGGCAAGGCAACGCCCTATCGGAAGAGATGGGACCGGCTTTCGGCCGGGGGCTCGGAGTGGGCGCCGACGCGGACAGAATGACATCGAACCTGGTCAGAAACGACGCTGCAAAAATGATGGCCGGCGCCTCCGCAAAGCCAACCGGCTCGCCTGACGAGCACCCAGCCCTGCTCAACTCACCCGCGCCGGCACAAGCGGCAGTCTACACCTGCCCGATGCATGCGGAAGTGCGGGAGACCGCCCCCGGCAAATGCCCCAAATGCGGAATGACCCTGGTTCCGGCGAAGCCGCAGGCGCCGTCCGTCCATGAGGGCCACAACATGCCGGGTATGCCGGGACACAACATGAACGATCCAGCAATGGATATGTATCCAAAAGACGATCCAGCGAAGTACCGGGTGCCTGGCTATCCGCAGGATATGTGGATGCCGATGGACGAGATGTTTAACGGAAAGCCGGAGCTTTATGGACTTCGCAAAGGGTGGAGCGGAGCAATGATGGGCATGATGACGCTGGTCCGGACCGTTACCCCCGAGGTCTACGACAAGATCATGGACTTGAAAGAAAAGAGCCGCAAAGAGCCCGCTAAAGCGGCCCCGATGCAGCATCAGCACGGGAAGTAAGAGGAGAGAAGAATCGACCCATGCGAAATACTCTCACTACACCCGTATCCGGCGCCCTCGCGATCCTCGCCGCAATTACCGTTCCTTTCTACGGACAGGAAGTAAAGCCTGCCCCGGCACTGCCTTCTCCCTTACAGTCCGAGGCACAGGCCGGGCGGCCCCTGACACTGAGCGATCTCGAAAAGATGGCTCTCGAAAAGAACCCCACGCTTGGACAAGCCGCCGCTGAACTGCGCGCAGCGGCAGCCAGGGCAAAGCAGGCCGGACTGTATCCAAACCCGACCATCGGTGTGACGGGAGATGAAATTGCCAGAGGTCCCATCATCCGCGGCGGCGAGATGGGGGGGTTCTTTGAACAACGGATTGTCACAGGCGGAAAGCTGGGCCTGAGCCGCCGTATCGCGGAACAGGAGCAACGCGTTAGTGAAGCCGTGGCCGGCGGACAAAAGCAACGCGTCCTGAACGCGGTTCGTTCCCTCTACTTTCAGGCTCTGGGTGAGCAGCGACTGGTGGATCTGCGAATCCGTCTGGCGCGCATTGCTCGTGATGTAATCCGCACCTCACAGGAACTCGGCAACGTCGGACAGGCGGACCGCCCCGATATACTTGCCGCCGAGATTGAAGCGCAGCGTCTCGAACTGGGACTAACGTCCGCACAGAACGCCCGCGAACGCACATGGCGCCAGCTTGCCGCCATAGTGAACAACCCGTCACTCAAGCCAACACTTCTCGAAGGGGATCTGGAAGCAGTACCGAAGCTCGATCTAGCGGCGGCGCTCCAAACCATCTACAGCGAGAGCCCGGACCTTCGCGCCGCGCAGGCCGGAATCAGCCGCTCCGAACTGGCAGTCCGGCGCGCGCAGCGTGAACCCATCCCGGACGTCGCGGTTCGAGGAGGAGTCCGCAACAACCGCGAACTTCTCGAGCAGGGGCCCGGGGGCACTTTGCGGCCGGTGGGCGTGGAAGGTTTTTTCGATGTCGGCGTTCAAATTCCGATCTTCAACCGGAACCAGGGCGCCGTGGCCGCGGCTCGAGCCGAAGCGGAACGTTCCCGCTTGGAGGTGGAGCGGACAAAACTCGCGCTGGGTTCGCGCTTCGCGGAGGTATACCGCGAGTATCAGGATTCGCTAGTCACGATAGAGCGCTACCGGACGCAGATGATTCCAAAAGCTCAGCAAGCATATGAGCTCTACCTGAATAGCTTCCGCCAAATGGCGGCGGCGTATCCACAGGTTCTCATTTCACAACGTAACCTCTTTCAACTACAGGAGGACTACATCTCCGCTCTAGTGGCTGCATGGCAGCGCGCCATTGAGATCCAAGGCCTTCTCCTCACAGGGGGAACAGAGTTTTCATCCGAGTCGACCATGCCGCGGACGACCCGGCACATGCAGAGTAGTGGCGGCAGCAGGGAGGGCCAGCAGTAATGCTCTCCAAAACCTTAATCCACGAAAGGAACACAATGAAACTCATCGCAATCACGATTCTGGCAACTCTTGGCCTGCTCGCTCCCCTGGGGGTTCAGGCACACGACGCAAGCCAACACAAAGGAAAAGCAACCTCCGGCGAAATTGTCTCACTCGGGGACGATCGCTTCGAGCTGAAGACAGCAACAGGGACCGTGCCGGTCACCTACACCAGCAAGACGAAGTTTGAGCACGGCAAAGAAGCTGTCGATAAGACGCATCTGCAGAAGGGAGAGAAAGTGAGCGTCATCGGCACAAAGCTCCCCAATGGCGATCTCGTAGCCAAGGAGATTATTCTTGGCGCGGCGGGTACAAAGAACCAAACCGACAGCAAGATGGACCATTCCAAGATGGGCCATGAACCGAAGGCTGAGCCCGCTCATAAACACTGAAAGCGAGCCCGAGGGCCGTCCAGATCCGTAACGGGAGCGCGACGCAGAGGAAGGGTATCGGCGATCACTGCCAGGCCACTTGACGGCGCTGCGGTTACCTTCCATCATGCAAGTAGGTATGAAGCTGACCATCACTGCGCTTTTATTTGCTCACATGGCAGCAGCCGCGCCATCCATCAGCCTGGGCGGGGTCGCTAATGCTGCCAGTTTTCAGCCGATCCTGACTCGCGGCTCGCTGGCCACGATTGCAGGCGCCGACCTGGCCCCGCTGGCAATGTCCGCCACCCAATTTCCGCTTCCCACAACGCTCGCGGGAGTGAGGGTCAGCATCAACGGCATCGATGCGCCGCTCTTGTATGTATCCCCGGTGCAGATCAACTTCCAGGTTCCGTTCGAAGTGCCCGCCGACGGCTCGGCATTTCTGACGGTGGTGACGGACGGTACCACGAGCCTGCCGGTTGCCGTGGCGCTGAACGACAACGCTCCGGGCATATTTACCCACCTGCGTACACCGACCTCACGCGATCCGGTAATCATTCACCTTGACGGCCAACTGGTGACACCCGATCGTCCCGGCCGGCCGTCGGAGATCCTCATTGGATTCGCGACCGGAATCGGCAGTCTGATCAACGCTCCCGCTACGGGCGCGGCCGCCCCCGTAACCCCACTGGCGTCGGCGCGCGTAACTCCGGTGATCACGGTGGGCGGAGCACCTGTGGAGGTTTTGTATGCCGGGCTGGCGCCGGGCTACGCCGGGCTGCTGCAGTTGAATTTCAGATTGCCGGCTACCCTGCCCCCGGGCCAACGATTGCCGCTGGCGATTCGTTCGGGCGGCTCGGTTTCCAACCCTGTGGATCTGGCGGTGCAGGCCAGCGGCCTCATCCCGCAACCAGCGGTGGAAGTGAGTCCCTCCTCTTTGCAATTTGGCGATGTGACGGTGGGTCAAAGCCGCTCGCTGGTAGTGACGTTCCGGAACACAGGCACGGGTGATCTGCTGATTCAGTCCATCGTCTCCGGTAATGCGCAGTTCGCGGCGCAACTTGCCGGCACTGCGCTGAGAATTGATCCTGGGGCACAACAATCCGTCACCATCCGCTATACGCCCGCCGTGGCCGGCGCCGCATTCGCCTCACTGGCGGTGACGACGAACGATCCGGCGCGCCCCGTCCTATCCATTCCCGTTACTGGAACAGGATTGACTGGAGTGCCCGCCGGACCCGTGCTGGAGGCGACCCCGCCATCGGTCGATTTCGGCGCGGTCAATATAGGATTCACCACGAGCCGGACCGTGAACATCAGGAACGCCGGCGGGATGCCGCTAAACATATCCTCTATCACAAGCTCATCCCCGGTATTTAGCCCGCCGGCGCCGAACCTTCCCCTGACGCTTGCCGCGGGCGCGCAGCAGACTGTGCTGCTGCGGTATACACCAACCACCCCCGGAGCACAATCGGCAATGCTCACGATTCTGAGTAACGATCCGAACCGGCCGCAGATGAACGTAACCCTGACGGGTACCGGCAGTATTCAAACGTCCAGCGTGGAAGTCACTCCGGCATCGCTCGATTTCGGTGCTG
>DATLBY010000502.1:0-11182 GCA_035526665.1 Bryobacteraceae bacterium | reverse complement strand
CGCGCCGGAGACGCGGCCGGGCGACCACGTACCGCAGATGAGCGATCTTCGCGAATCGGGATCGATTGAGCAGGATGCCGATCTAGTGGGATTCATCTACCGGGAAGAAGTTTATAAACCGGATCGGGAAGATTTGAGAGGTATGGCGAATCTGATTCTCGCCAAACAGCGCAACGGACCCATCGGCAAGATCAACCTGGTGTTTTTGAAAGAGTTCACGAAATTCGAGAACCGGACCAACGATATTGGCGACGAGGTGGAGTAACCTCCAATAGCTTGCGCCCCAACCTACGAGAGGGTACGATGACTACTCGTATGACACCGGAACTGCAACAAACACCGCTGCCCGATCCCATCATGCAATTGGGCCTTGCCTTTTGGGGCTCAAAGACGTTGCTCACCGCCATCGAACTTGGCTTGTTCTCCGAGCTGGCTAAAGGACCGCTGGACGCCGCCGCGCTCACCCGGCGGCTGGCGTTGCATCCACGTGCGGCGCGCGACTTCTTCGATGCGCTGGTCGCGCTGAGGATGCTGAAACGCACCGGGGACGTGTACTCCAACACTCCGGAAACCGAACTCTATCTGGATCGCGCCAAGCCTTCCTATATAGGCGGCATGCTGGAGATGGCAAACGCGAGACTCTATCCTTTCTGGGGATCCCTGGGAGAGGCATTGCGCACCGGGCAACCGCAGAATGAGATCAAGGGAGGAGAGAGTCTTTTTGACGCTCTCTACTCGGATCCGGCTCGATTGCGGCTGTTCCTCTCGGCAATGACCGGTTTCACTCTGCCGACTGCCAGGGCCATCGCGGAAAAGTTCCCGTGGAGCGATTACCGGACGTTTATCGATGTGGGAGCCGCTCAGGGGTCCGTGCCGGTGCAGGTTGCCTTGGGGAATGGCCATCTCACTGGAGGCGGCTTCGATTTGCCTCCCGTGGGACCTGTTTTCGATGAGTATGTGGCTTCCTTCAGCCTCGGCAGCCGGCTGCGTTTCTACCCGGGAAACTTCTTTACAGATCCGTTACCTTCGGCCGACGTCTTGCTGATGGGGCGGATCCTGCACGATTGGAATCTGGAAGAAAAGCGCATGCTGATCGGAAAGGTGTTCGAGGCACTGCCGAGTGGCGGCGCTTTCATTGTGTACGAAATGTTGATCGACGACGAGCGGAAAGAGAACGCATTAGGCTTACTCATGAGCCTGAATATGCTGATTGAGACGCAGGGCGGTTTCGACTTTACGGGAAGCGATTGCCAGGGCTGGATGCGGGACGCGGGATTCCGCGAAACGCGCGTGGTGCATCTGACCGGTCCTGATTCCATGGTCATCGGCATCAAGTAGGCGAAAAACACAGGGGCTGCTGTCCGTCAGGGTTGGTATGCTCGCCCTGATAAGCTAGTTCACTTCCCATGCTCCTCGATCTGAAGAGTGTTCAAAAACATTTTGGCGGCGTGAAAGCGCTGAGCGATGGCAACCTGACGGTGAACCCCGGCGAGGTTCATCTTTTAATGGGCGAGAATGGCGCCGGAAAATCCACGCTCATGAAGATTGTCGCGGGCATACAGCGCGCTGATGCCGGTGAGATGATCTGGCGCGGCGAAAAAGCAGATTTCCGCAGCCCGGCCGAAGCAACGGCCAATGGCATCGCGATGGTGCACCAGGAGTGCCTGCTAGCCCCGCATTTGACTGTCGCCGAAAATATTTTTCTGGGCCGCGAGCCAAACAAGCCGGGCGGTTGGGTGAACCGCCGGGAGATGGAGCAGAGCGCCGCCCGGTTGCTGGAAGAGCACCACTTCCCCTTGCAGGCGTCCTGGCTCGTGAGCCGCTTGAGCCCGGCGCAGAAACAACTGGTGGAGATCTGCCGCGCCATCCAGCATGGTTCCAGTCTGTTGATCTTCGACGAACCGACCTCCTCGCTGTCCGAATCGGAGACGCATGAGGTCTTTCGCATCGTCAAGACCCTGCGCGACCGTCAGATGGGGGTCATCTACATCACTCATCGCCTGGATGAACTGCGTTCAGTTGGCGATCGCGTCACCATTCTTCGCGATGGAAAGACGGTGCATTCGTGCCCTCTGGGCGAACTGACTACCGGCGAGCTGATCCGCCACATGGTGGGCCGCGAGGTTTCGGCTATTTACAAGCGCGAGCCGGTCACCCCCGGCGCGGAGATGTTGCGCGTAGACCATCTCTCGCGCAAAGGTCTGCTGCAGGATATTTCGCTTGCGGTGAAGGCGGGAGAAATCGTGGGGCTGGCCGGGCTGATCGGTGCTGGGCGGACGGAGCTCTGCCGGGCGATCTTCGGGCTCGACCCCATCGATAGCGGAGAGATCCGTGTAGCGGGCACGCGCATCCAGATCCGTACGCCGGGCGATGCGGTAGCGGCCGGCCTGGCGCTGATTCCCGAGGACCGGCAGAAATCCGGATTGGCCACCGGGCTCCCGATTCAGCACAATCTGACAATGGCCAGCCTGGGAGCGATCAGCAGTTTCGGATTCCTGAATCATGCAGCCGAGAAGAGCGTCACAAGTGAATATGTAGCGAAGCTGCGGATTCGCTGCTCCTCGGGGGCGCAGCTGGCGGGCAGGCTAAGCGGGGGCAATCAACAAAAGGTCGTGATCGCGAAGTGGCTCGCGCGCGGCGCCAAGGTTTTTCTGTTCGATGAACCCACCCGCGGGATCGATGTGGGCGCCAAAGTGGAAGTTTTCGAAGTGATGGACCAGCTGGCCCGATCCGGGGCGGCGATCCTAATGGTGAGCTCGGAATTACCCGAATTGCTGCAAGTCGCCGATCGTATTCTTGTGATGAGGCAGGGACGTATCTCCGGTGAACTGCCCGGAAGGACGACGCAGGAGCAGATTATGCGGCTTGCCGCCATGCAGGAGCAGACCTAAATGATTCAGCGGCTACTGCCGTTCCTGACCCTTACCATTTTGTTCGTGGCGCTGGCTATCGCGTCGCCGCACTTCCTGACCGACACCAATCTTTCCAGCGTGGTCCGCCAGACGGCCGTGATCAACATCATGGCGCTGGGCATGACGCTGATCATCGTCTCAGGTGGAATCGACCTTTCCGTTGGCGCAATCCTGGCAATGGGCGGGTTGCTGGGGACCATGGCGCTACAGAAAGGCGTATCCATTCCCCTGGCAGTCGCAATCGGTATTTTCACCGGCATGTTCTGGGGATTTGTGAACGGCTTTTTAACTACCCGCCTGAGAATTAATCCCTTCATCGTGACACTGGGGACTCTCGGCATCGTCCGTGGACTCACGTTGATCATCTCCAATGGTCTGCCGGTGCATGAAATCCCGGCGCGTTTCTCTTTTCTGGGCGAAGGCAACGTACTGCATGTGCCGTTTGTCCTCTGGATACTGATGGCCTGCGCGGTGATTGTGCACGTGATTATGGAGCACACCAAGCTGGGCCGTTATGCGTTCGCGATAGGAAGCAACCCGGATGCCGCATTCTACGCCGGTATCGCCGTTCCCTTTTACATCACGGCCGTGTATGCGATCGGCGGGATGTTAACCGGACTCGCCGGAATGATTGAGGCCTCGCGCCTGATGACCGGGCAACCCACGGCCGGGCAAGGCTACGAGCTGCAGGCGATTGCAGCGGTGGTGATAGGCGGGGGCAGCCTGCGCGGGGGCGAGGGGAGCGTAGTGGGGACGCTGGTGGGAGCCTTCATCATGGGGCTACTGGCCAACGGCAGCGATCTGCTGGGAATCAGTCCCTATGTACAGCAGGCAATCATCGGCGCGGTCATTATCCTCGCCGTCAGCTTCGATGAGCTGCGGAAGCGCAGGATGAGCAGTTAACCGGGGAATCGCTCAGTCGATGAGGCCGTTCCGCACCGCGAAGCGGACCAGTTCGCCGGCGCTATGCAGGTTTAGTTTTTCCATGATTCTGCCGCGGTGGGCATCCACGGTATAGACGCTGAGCTTTAGATCGCCGGCGATGTCCTTGTTCGTTTTGCCCTCCGCGATCATTTGCAGGACCTCCCGCTCGCGGGTGGTTAAGAGATCTAGAGGAGCGGTCACGTGCTTGCGGTAATCGCTGAGGACGGCATCGGAGACGGCGGGACTCAGGTAGCCTTCCCCTTTGGCGACTGCGCGGACAGCGGTCAGGAGATCGCTGTCGATGGAATCTTTGAGCAGGTATCCTCTGGCTCCGGCGCGTAAAATTTCGCGGACATACACGGAGTCTTTGTGCATGCTCAACGCGAGAATACGAGTCCGCGGAAGAGCGGCAGTGATACGCCGGGTGGCCTCGATGCCGTTCAGTTCGGGCATGGCCACATCCATCACGACAACATCCGGCTGGAGCTTTTCGGCTGCTTCCAAAGCTTCCCGGCCATTTCCGACCTCTCCGATGATCTGCATGTCGGGTTGGGAGCTGAGAATCAGCCGGAAACCCTGCCGGACCATGGCGTGGTCGTCAGCCAACAAGATGCGTATCATGCGCTTCCCGGCCGGCCGGCAGAGGTACCCAGATAGCGATGCGGACTCCGTTTTCCTGGCGCGAATCTATTCGTAGCTCGCCTCCCGCGCTGCGTGCGCGCGCTCTCATTCCGATCATACCCAGTCCGGTGGATTGGGCCTCGGCAGCGGCCAGCCCGTGGCCATCGTCTCGAATGGAAAGCTGCAGTTTGTCCGGCCCGGCGTGCAGTTCGATGCGCACCCGTTTGGCGCCGGAGTGCCGCGCCACATTGGTCAAGGCCTCTTGCACGATTCGGAACAGGTGAGTCTCGGTTTCATCGGCTAAGCGGCCGCTGAAATCAGACTCGTACTCCACACTGATACCCGTCCGCTGCTCAAATCCCTCGGTAAGTGACCGCAGGCCGGCGTCCAGTCCGAAATCGTCCAGAATCACCGGCCGCAGAAGCTGCGACAGCTCACGCACATTCCTGATTGCTTCGTCCACCATCTGGCGGGCGTCGGTCAGGCGCTCGATGTTCAGCATGCCATTGGCGGATTCCATGGAGAGAAGATTCGCCTTGATGGCCGTCAATGACTGGCCCAGCTCGTCGTGTAATTCGTGCGAAAAGCGGCGCGCCGTGGTCTCCTGATTTTCGAGCAGATGCCAGGAGACACGGCTCAGCTCGCCGGCTTGCCATTCCATCTTGCGGAAGAGCTCCGTGGTCATTCTGACCGTCAACATGGCACACAGGATGGCCAACAACAGCGACGACCCGAGCAGTCCGATGGAGTCCTTCACCAGCTCGGAAGAGCGGGATTCAATCTGCCTCTGTGCCGCCGAGGCCTTCAAGTAACCCGACGAAAGGAGTTTGGACACCGTGGAGATCACCTGCTGGTGGCGTCGCAGGAGGTCGGCCGAGGCGAGCGTCTCGAATTCCTCCAGATTCAGCAGGCGGCGCACTTCGGCGGAAAATCCGGTGGTGGCATCCTGGAGGTCCAGCCAAGCATGCTCTTCGGGCGTCCCCGCAGCCTGCACGACCAGCGTCTGGATGGCGCGGTCCGATTCCTGCAGTTGCGCGAGAATCTGGCCGGCATCCACGGAATCAGGAGTGCGGGCTATATTGTAGAACACCGCGTTCAGCGTCTTCTGCTCGCGTTGCAGGCCCTGGATCAGCCTGGAGGTCACAAGCTCTTCCGCCACCAGCCGGGCGGAGCTTTCCTTGATGGACTGCACATTTTTGACGCTCATGAAACCGGCCGTGAGCAGCAGGACAATTACCAGGCCAAAACCGGCGATCAGAACGCGGAAAATGTTGCGGTGTGTGATCTGGTTGCCAAACATAACGGCCGATACCCAGTTTGCCCGATCTGAACCAAGAGTTCTATCCCCCAGATAGGGTACGAAAGTGAACGAATCCACGTCACTTACCCTGTAAACTCGTGCCGCCATATAGCCTGCCGGGGCTATCGTACAAACCGGCCGCAAGCCTCAATATGGGAACTGTGAGGGCCGCCACCAGGAGCCCTCGAAGAAAAAAGGAGAACGAAAAATGAAAAAGTTTGCCATGACTGCCCTCTTAGCTGCCGTTGCCCTGCCGTTGACCTTCGCTGCCCAGGCGCCCGCGCCAGCCTCGAAAAACGACGCTCCGGTAGCAACCGAGAAGCCCGCGAAAAAAGGTCATCACAAGAAACACAAGAAATCCTCGGCCGCCAAACCGGCTGCCGCCATCCAGACCGCGGTGAAGTAGTTAAAAAGACGTACAAGTACGCGTAAGATTACCTGGCGTCAGGTAGCCCGAGGTGGCTATCTGCGCCAGGCTTTTTTCCTATATGACGGCTTTTCGACTCTGCCTGGCGCTCCATCTCGCAGCCCTTTTGCTTCTGGCCCAACCGCCGGATCCGCCGCCACCTGAACCGATCAGCATTGATCAGGCGGTGCGGGAAGCGCTCGATCATAATCTCACGCTGGTGGCTGAGCGCTTTAACGTGCCTATCGCCAATGCCCGGATTTTGACTGCCGGCCTCCGTCCCAATCCAGTCCTCACGCTGGATGGCGATTATCTGGATGTTCTGGGGACGGGATTCGCGCCCGAGAACGGAGCGGGGCCGGCGGAAGGCGCGGCTCGGGTCGACTTTGTGCTGGAGCGTGGACGCAAGCGCGAGCGGCGCGTACAGATGGCCGAGCTCGCGAAATCCGTGGCGGAACTGAACATGCTGAACGCGACCCGCACCGTCATCTTCGAAGTGGAGAGCGCGTTCGTGGATGTTCTGCTCGCGAAAGAGAGCTATTCGCTCGCCCAGGAGAACCTGAAAGCCCTGAACGCCATTGTTGATGTGAACTCCACGCGTGTGCGGACGGGAGATCTGGCTCAGGTGGAACTGGTGAGGTCAAAGCTGGCGGCCCTGCAGTTTCAGAATAATGCGCGGCAGGCGGAATTCAAATTGAAATCCGCCCGCCACCGGTTGCAGCTTCTGATGGGCCGTCCATCCCTAACGCATGGCTTTGACGTGAAGGGACCCATGCGGCGTGAGTCTGACATTCTGGACATTCACGCAATCCGTCAACTGGCGCAGGAGCACCGGCCGGATTTGCTCGCGGTGAAACGCGACCAGGCCCGCTCGGCCGCCGATTTGCGCCTGCAAATCGCTCAGGGAAAGGTCGATTACACCGTTGGAACGCAATACCACCGGCAGCAATCGCCGACTGGGACGGGAAATTCTCTCGGCGTATTCCTCAGCCTCCCGATTCCCGTGTTCAATCGCAATCAAGGGGAAATTGAACGGGCGCGGCTGGAAGAACAGCAGCTTGCGACCAGGGTGAGAGCGTTGTCGGCCAGCATCGCCTCCGAAGTCGAAACAGGCTATGAGCAGTACGCGACATCCAGAAACATGCTGGACAGCCTGGAGAAAGACATGCTGCAGCAGGCGCAGGATGTCCGCAAAACCACCGAATACTCCTACCGCCGCGGGGAGGCCTCGCTGATAGAGTTCCTCGACGCGCAGAAAGCTTTCAACGACACGATGCAGAGTTATCATGACGCACGGGCGGATTACGCCCGCAGCCTCTATCTACTGGATTCGACCTCAGGCAAGGTGGTGAACCCATGAGAGCCCATGCGTTCTGGGCTGCCGGTTTCTTTTTGGCCTTGGCGGCCTGCAGCAAGCAACCGCAAGTGGCTGAAACTTCCACAATGCTTCCGGCCGGAACAGCCTCGCGCTCCGGACAGATTGTCATACCCAAGGACTCACCCAAGCTGCGGCAGATTCGCGTGGAGCCGGTTCGAACGGCTGAAGTTCCCAACGACGAGGTGATTGCGCCGGGGAAGATCGAGTTGAACCCTAACCGTGTTTCCCATGTGACGCTGCCGTTGACCGGCCGCATCAGCAGCGTGCTGGTTCGCATCGGCGATCGGGTACAGCAAGGTCAACCTCTGCTAACAATCGAGAGTTCCGACGTGGACGCTTCGCTTTCGGGCTACCTGCAGGCGGATGCCGCCCTCTCGCAGGCAAAGGCTACGCTACTGAAGTCGCAAGCCGACGCCGACCGCGTTCGCGACCTGTTTGAGCACAATGCGGTCGCGCAAAAAGAGGTGCTTAACGCGGACAATTCGCTGGCGCAGAGCAAGGCCGCCGTGGAGCAGGCGGAGGCAGTGAAAAGGCAGGCGGCCCGAAAGCTGGAGATCTTTGGTCTGACTCCTGGAAAATTTGGGCAGAAAGTGGCAGTGCATGCGCCCATCTCAGGCAAGGTGCTGGAAATGAACATCGTTCCGGGAGAGTACCGCAACGACCAGAATACTTCGGTGATTACCATCGCCGATCTAAGCTCCGTATGGGTATCGTCGGATGTTCCCGAGAGTTCCATCCGCTTTATCGAATTGCGCGAGCGGCTGGATATCGAACTGGCGGCCTATCCGGGCGAGATTTTCACTGGACGGGTGGCGCGCATCTCCGATACCGTCGATCCCCAGACCCGCACCATTAAAGTGAATGCCGAAGTGGACAACTCGCGGGGCCGTTTTCGTCCCGAGATGTACTGCCGCATCCATCACGTGGACTCGACCGCGCAGCGGCCCATCGTGCCGTCTGCCGCGGTGATCCAAAGCGACAGCCAGAATGCAGTCTATCTGGAGCGGTCCCCGGGAATCTTCGAACTGGCGCCGGTCACGCTCGGCGCGCGTCTGAAAGACTCAGTGGCGGTACTGAAGGGCGTCCAGGCTGGGGACCGCGTTGTGGTGGATGGCGCCATGCTCCTTAAGGGACTGTAGGGGAATTCCAGATTGATTGCTCAACTTCTTCGTTTTGCCCTGCGGCAGCGCTTTGTCACCCTTCTCATTGGCCTTTCTCTCATTGGCCTGGGCGTCTGGGCGTTCCAGCAACTCAAAGTAGAAGCCTACCCTGACATTTCCGATACGCAAGTAGTCGTCATTACTTTGTTTCCAGGCCGAGCGTCCGAGGAGGTGGAGCAGCAGGTCACCATTCCCATCGAACGGGCGCTCAATAGTTCACCAAATGTAATCGCGAGGCGCTCGCGTACTATTTTTGGACTTTCGGTGGTCGAACTGACGTTTGCTTTTGGCACCAACGACTACTTCGCGCGCCAAGTGGTGCTGGAAAAATTGCGGGATGCCGACCTGCCCCCGGGAGTGACGCCGACGCTGGGCCCCTTATCGACTCCCATCGGCGAGCTGTACAGGTACACCCTCGATGGCGGCCCGAAGGGCGATCCCATGCGCTTGCGCGAACTGCAGGATTGGGTGGTAGAGCCTCGTTTTCTACAGGTGCCTGGTGTTGCGGACGTTGTGCCCTTCGGGGGATTGATCAAGCAGTATCAAATAGAAGTGGATCCGCTGGCGCTGGGAAAGTACAACCTCTCCATCGGACAGATCGCGCAGTCGGTGGACGCCAATAATCAGAATGCGGGCGGCGCGATGCTCGACAACCGGCAGCAGTCGATGGTGATCCGCGGCGTGGGCCGTATTCAGTCGGTTTCGGATATTGAATCGATTGTGGTGACTGCCGCCAAGGGTGTTCCCGTTTTCGTCCGCGACATCGGCAAGGTTCAGATTGGAGCGGCACCGCAGACGGGCATATTCGGCGTCAATGACAAGAGCGGCAGCGTCGAAGGCATCGTGCTGATGCGCCGCGGTGAAAATCCATCGGAAGTTTTGGAATCGATCAAACAGGCCGTCGCCGATCTCAATTCTTCCAGGCTGCCGAAGGATGTCCGCCTCACCGCCATTTACGACCGCACCGATCTGGTGGAAAACACGCTGGGCACCGTGGTTCACACCTTGCTCGAAGGGCTGGTCATTGTGGTCTTCGTGCTCTTCCTTTTTCTGGGGAGCGTGCGAGCGGCGTTGTTGACGGCCATCACCATTCCGTTGTCGCTGCTCTTCGCCTTCGTCTGTATGCACTTCTCGGGAATTCCGGCCAACCTGCTTAGCCTGGGAGCTCTTGATTTCGGCATCATCGTGGACGCCACGCTCATTATGGTGGAGCATATCGTGCACACTCTGGGAGAGCGAAAGAATTCCGGCTCCGAGGGCGGCGTAATTGCGGCCGTGCGCGATGCGGCACTGGAGGTGGAGCGGCCCATCTTCTTCTCATTGATCATCATCATCTCGGCCTACCTGCCGCTGTTTACCCTGGAACGCGTGGAACGCCGGTTGTTCACACCCATGGCTTTCACTGTCTGTTATGCGCTTCTAGGATCGATGCTTCTGGCGCTTACGCTGATTCCGGCGCTGGCAACTTATCTGTTTCGCCACGGCGCAAAGTCCTGGCAGAACCCTGTGCTTGGCTGGCTGGAAAGAAACTATTCAGCGATTCTGCGCAAAGCCGTGAAGCGGCCGAAGTTCGTTGTTGCAATAGCGGCCATGATAGTGCTGGCGGCGTTTGCGGTGGGAACCCGGCTCGGGTCGGAATTTCTGCCGCAACTGGACGAAGGCGTAATCTGGGTGCGCGCAAACCTCCCGCCCGGCATCTCTTTAGAAAAATCTGCCGCGGTCGCGGGGCAGATTCGCGGATTACTGCAAAGCTGGCCGGAGGTGAAGCTGGTGAGTTCGCAGACCGGACGCAACGACTCCGGCACCGATCCCTATGGGCCAAACCGGAATGAGTTGTTCGTGTCGCTTCAGCCGTACAACACCTGGGCTTCCGGTATGTCGAAGAACGAGTTGGTGGAGAAATTCTCGCAGCGGCTGCGCGAGGAGATTCCGGGGGCGAGCTTCAGCTTCACGCAGCCGATTATCGACAATGTGACCGAGGCCGTTACCGGTTCGGCGGCGGACCTGGCGGTAATCCTCAACGGACCTGATCTGGAAAAGTTGCGGCAGTTCGGGGCTCGAGCGCTGGATGTGGTTTCAGCCGTTCCGGGATCGAAGGACGCCGCCATCGAGCAGGAGTCCGATCAAGCACAACTCCGCATTCAAGTGAACCGGCAGGAAGTGGCGCGCTTCGGTCTTAATGTGAAGGACGTGCAAGAAGTCATTGAGCTTGCGATCGGCGGCCGGGGAGTCTCGACGATGTTTGAAGGCGAGCGCCGTTTCGACATCACCGTCCGCTACACGGCCGACGCCAGGACGGATATTCCGGCCATCGGCAACATTCTGGTGCCGACGCGCGATGGCGGACGCATCCCGCTTTCGCAACTGGCTGAGATTAAGGTGGTGAGCGGCGCCAGCATTATTGCCCGGCGCGAAAATCAGCGTCAGATCACCGTGCGGACAAATATCCGCGGCCGCGATCAGGGCAGCTTCGTGGCGGAG
>DATLBY010000501.1:0-7676 GCA_035526665.1 Bryobacteraceae bacterium | reverse complement strand
GCTACCGGGGGAGTCCAATGAGTATATGAAGTATTGGGGGCTGCTGATCGCCAAGCTGATTGTTGGTGTGGCTCTGCTGTACTCTGTTTGGTTCGGCCTGCACTGGATGTACTCTCCTCCTGAGTCGGTAACTCGTTACCGCCATGAGCCTTTCCTTCACGACCTCTCATGGACTACGCTGATGTTTCTGTACAATTTGCTGTGCAATGGAGTCCTGTTCCTGATCATCCTAGACCAGCGGTACCGCTGCCGGACCTGCGGCCGCCGTCTCCGGATGCCGGTGGCGCGGGGATCCCATGGGCAGATGCTCCTCCTAGGCCGTCCCCGGACGGAGTACATTTGTACTTATGGCCACGGGACGCTGAACGTCCCCGATCTACACTTGACGGGCCGGGAACGGTCTGATTGGAAAGCTAACAACGACGACATCTGGAAGGAGCTTTTCCCAGCCGAGGAGCAAGGAAAAAGTAACATACACGAAACCGGGAGCTAACACGTGCGTCCAGTTTCATGATGATCCATGCCTTAACGTCCCTTAAGTCACTCTTTTGCTACGCGATGTCGTGCGAGAATAAGGGTGCTCAGGTTAACTTACGTGGCCGTTAAAATCCAAGTACCCAAAAAAGCAGCTCTCGTCCGGTTTGTCCTGCATCCCTGGGGGCGAGCCTTCCTGATTGCATTCCTGGCAGTAAACACAATTGCCCTGGTAACCTTCACGTTCTATTACGTTAAGTACTCCAGGTTGATCGAAGAAAAGCTGCTCGCCGGACCATTCGCCAACACCTCCATGTTGTTTGCCGCCCCCCAGGTGGTCATGATCGGGGATCAGCTCACGGTGCAGGACGTCGTGGCCCAACTTCGGAAGAGCGGCTATGGAGAGGCGCGGTCCAGCCGCATGGGATGGTATAACGTCCGCCCCGACGCGATTGAGATCTTCCCTGGGCCGGACTCCTATTTCGACCAGGAAGAAGGCGTGCTGAAGCTGCAGGGCGGCAAGGTCAAGCAGATCATCTCTTTACGGGATAATACTGAGCGTACCCAATATCTGCTCGAGCCCGAGCTGATTACCAATCTCTTTGATAAGAATCGGGAAAAGCGCCGGATTGTCCGCTTTCAAGACATTCCTCCGCTCCTGATCAAAGCTGTGACCTCCGCCGAGGACAAGCGCTTTTTCCAGCATTCCGGCTTTGACCCGCTGCGGATCCTCAAAGCGGCCTACGTGGACATCAGAGAAGGCAGGCGCGAGCAGGGCGCCTCGACACTCAGCCAGCAGTTGGCCCGGAACTTTTGGCTGACTCCCGCAAAGACATGGAAGCGCAAGCTCGCCGAGCTGATGATCACCCTGCATCTGGAGCAAAAGCTCAGCAAAGAGCAGATCTTCGAATATTACGCGAACCAGGTGGATCTGGGGCGCCGCGGGAGCTTCGCCATCCGCGGATTCGGTGAAGCCGCCCAAACGTACTTCAACAAGGATCTGCGCGACCTGAATCTTGCCGAAGCGGCGACGCTGGGCGGACTGATTCAGCGGCCAAGCTATACAAATCCGGTGCGCTGGCCCGAGCGTGCGAAAACACGCCGCAATATCGTGTTGATGATGATGCGCGAAAACGGGTACATCACGGACCGCGAGTACGCCGTCGCCAGGGAAGCCCCGATGGTTGTCTCGCACGGCGGCGCCGAGTCCACGGATGCTCCCTATTTCGTCGACCTGGTCAACGAGCATCTGCAGGACCAGTTTCAGGACCGCGATTTCCAGACCAACACCTACCGGGTATACACCTCACTCGACCTGAACCTCCAGCGAGACGCCAGCGAAGCTATCCGTATTGGAATGAAAGAGGTAGATGAGCAAATCCGGAAGCGGACAAAGAAAGGCCAGACACCCAGGGAGCCCCAGGCGGCGCTTATCGTGCTCGATCCCCAGACCGGAGAAGTGAAAGCGCTCATCGGCGGGCGGGATTACGGCGCCAGCCAGCTCAATCGCGCCTTGGCCAAACGGCAGCCGGGCTCCTCATTTAAGCCATTTGTCTACGCTGCGGCTCTGAATACAGCGTTGAGCGGAGCGTCGGTGACGTTTACGCCGGCCACCACAATCGTGGATGAACCTACTACGTTCTACTACGATAATCGGCCGTATCAGCCTAGCAACCACCACAACGAATTTCACGGGACGGTGACGCTTCGTCAGGCCATCTCCAAATCGATGAACATTCCGGCGGTAAAGCTGGCCGAATCAGTGGGATACAGAACTGTAGTGGATCTCGCCCGCCGCGCGGGTCTCAATATGGAAATTCGGGCCACACCGGCCCTCGCTCTTGGAGCCTATGAAGTGACTCCACTGGAAATTGCGGGCGCCTACACCATGTATGCCAACCGCGGCGTCGTTTCCAAGCCTAACTGGATCAAGCAGATTCGGAGCCAAAAGGGAGGCTCAATCTTCGACGCCAATCCCGATCGTAAGGCCGTTCTCGATCCGCGAGTCAGCTTTTTGATGGTGGATTTGCTACAGGAAGTAGTGCGCAGCGGAACCGGCGCGGGCGTCAGGAGCCGGGGCGTCACTATCCCCGTTGCCGGCAAGACGGGAACCTCGCGCGACGGATGGTTCGCCGGATTCAGCTCTAAGCTCGTCTGCGTCGTCTGGGTGGGCTATGACGACGGCAGCGAGTTGAACCTGGAGGGCGCGCGGTCGGCTCTTCCCATTTGGGCCGAATTTATGAAGCGAGCTCACTCCCATCGCGAATACCGGAATGTACATGGATGGGAAGCGCCGGATGGCATCGTCAGCGTGGATATTGACCCGGCATCCGGCGGGCTCGCCACGCCCATGTGTCCCAGCGCCCGCTCCGAGTACTTTATCTCCGGCAGCCAACCGGTCGAACTTTGCCGGCTGCACAGCAACGGCACTACACAGGTGGCCGGGTGGGAGACGGCCCCAGCCAAGCCGCAACAGCCGGGCACCCCCGTTCCCGGTCCGGTAAGCCCCAATGCGGAGATGCGGACCGCGCAATCGCAACCTCCGGCCGCCGCCACCCCCCCAGCGGAACAGCCGGCCGATCCGCCGTCTCAGAAAAAACCGGGTTTCTTTGGAAGGTTGAAAGGTATATTCAAGTAGCGGCCCCTGTCGCTAGGGCCTCCCGCGTGTACCCCTGGTATTGCAAATTGGCCGGAGCTATAGTGAAAGCTAGCAGTTCAGAGAGGCCAAAATGTACTACCTTCGTTCTTCTCTGTTGGTTGCGGCTGCTTTGGGCGCGCCCGCATTGCATGCGCAGCTGGCGAACAGCGTCACGATGCCCACCCCCGCAAAACCGGCCTATTTTAATGACACTCGCACCGAAACCGCAGTGCCAGGCGCTAATAAGCCGGCGTTTTCCAAGCTCGGTCCCGAAATGCGCGGCGACATTATGATGGCGCGCAAAATGTATCGCGAAGCGGCGGAAGCATATGGGGAAGGAGATTCGGATTCTGCCATACTGGCGAATAAGACCGGGATTGCTTACCACCAGATGATGCAACTGGATGTGGCGCGAAAAAAATACGAGCGCGCCCTGAAGCTGAATCCCGGATACTCGGAAGCTATCAATAATTTGGGAACCGTTTACTACGCGAAAAAAAATTACCGCAAGGCGGTTGGGCTGTATCGCAAGGCATTGAAGATAGCACCCCAGTCGGCATCTATTCACAGCAATCTGGGTACCGCCGAATTTGCGCGTAAGCGGTACAAAGAAGCCGCTGAAGCTTACGAAATCGCGCTGAAATTAGACCCTGAAGTCTTTGAGCATCGCGGCGCGAACGGCGTTCTGCTGCAGGAGCGGAGTGTGCAGGAACGTGCCAAGTTTCACTATTACCTTGCCAAAACCTATGCCAAGGCCGGAGCCTCGGAGCGCGCTTTGATGTACATTCGCAAAGCGATTGAAGAGGGATTCAAGGAACGGGAAAAATTCCGTGAAGATCCCGAGTTCGCCCAACTGCAAGACCTTCCCGAATTCAAGCTGCTCCTCGCGTCGGAGCCGCGTGTCCTGTAAGAGTTTCTCCCGCGCCTCTTCCATATACGGAATCGCAGCGCTCGCGGCTGTACTGTGCGTCGCCGCCTGCGGGCCGCGCGCGCCGAAACGGGCCATCGAGCGGCTAGCGGTACTTCCCTTTGAAAACCACTCCGCGAATCCTACTCTGGACTGGGTAGGCACGGCGGCCGCCGGTGTCATTGCGAACGAGATTACCGGCGCCAAAGGCGTGCAGCCGTTTGAAGTGCCGGCTGCCCGAGACGCCTACGCCGCCAATGCCACGCAACTGCTGCAGGGCTACGTCGCGCAGATAGGAGACCGCATCCATATTGTCGCCAGCCTGATGGATCCTCAACAACGAAAAACGATTCGCGTGCTTCGGGCAGAGGGCAAACCCGGCGGCGCCATTCTTCCCTTGATCGAGACTGTGGTCCACCAGATCTCGGACGATGCGCGTCCGTTTCCCACTCGCAGTGAAGCGGCGCTGAAGGAATATTTCCTGGCGCTGTCTTCGTCCGGCATGGAGGATCGAAGAAAGCACCTGAAGCTGGCCAGCGCGGCCGATCCCAACTTCGGGGCTGCCCATGTGGGCTACATACAGACTCTGGCTGCGGCCGGAGATGTAAATGGCGCCAAAGCAGCGCTGGCAGCAGCCGTCGCCAAAGCATCCAGCTTCTCCGCGCTCGACCGAGCCCGGCTCAATGCGTTTCAGGCTAATGTGAACAACGATCCTGCGGCAAAGGTGACCGCCTTGGCCGAGCTTGCGCGCTTGCAGCCTGCCGATCTGGAGATCTGGAAGTCTCTGGCTGAAGCGCGAATGCGTGTCAGAGATTTTCCGGGCGCTGTCCAGGCATTTGAGACGTTGCTTAAAATGGCCCCGGCTGACGCCATTCTCTGGAACGCAAAAGCGTACGCCCATGCTTTTGCCAACGACCTGGAGGGTGCGCGTAAGAGCATCGATGAATATAAACGGCTTGCTCCGAACGAAGCTAACCCCAGTGACTCGTTAGGCGAGATCTATTTTTACTTTGGCAGGTTCGATGAGGCAGAGCGCGCTTTTCTCGAAGCCCACCAGAAAAATGCGGCGATGCTGGGAGGCGGCAATCTCTATCGCGCGGCGTTGGCGCGATCTTTAAAAGGGGATACGGCCGCGGCCGATGCCCAGTTCAAAAAGTACGAGGAATTCCGGAAGATTGCCGGTGATCCGCTATTGCCCCTGGAGACGGCGATCTGGGAATACGAAACCAACCGCCCCCCGGCTGCCATGGCCCGCCTGGCTCAGTTTGCTGCCTCAGCGCCGGCGGAGCTCGCTTCGCTTTCACATGCCCAGCTCGCGGTCTGGTACGCGGCGGCAGGCGATGCTTCCAACGCCAAAGAGCAACTGCAGAAGGCGATTCAGGGAGCTCACACTCCAGTAGCGCAGAACTTGGCCTCGGTTGCCAGATTCGTCACCCTAACTCCCGCCGGTGCGCAGGAGTGGGCCGCGCGTGCGCTGCAAGTCCTTCCGAACCCCGCGCAGGCTCCCGTTCGCAACCAACTGCTTGGCCACGCGCTTCTGCTGGATAAAAAATTTCCCGACGCCGTATCAGTCTGGCGGGACGTTTACAAAATAACCGATCCGAACTCGGATGGCGAAGCGCGCGTGATGCTCGCCTGGGCGCTTGCTAAATCCAGCCAAGCTGGCGAAGCCGCGAAGCTGATCGAGAAATATCCATTCCCCAGCCGGAATCCCGAGGTTGGACTAGGTACTCTGACGATCCCCCGGCTGCGTGCGCTCAAGGCCGGATCGCCGCAAACAGTCCGTTAGTCCTTCTCCCACGCGCGGGCGGGTACTCCGGCATCGCGCCCCCGGACACGGTCGTACATGTGCAGGTCGCTGGTGGTTCCGATGGATTCATTGTATAGGCTGCTGATACCCAACCCTTCCTTCAGATCCTCTTCAAAGGCGTGGAGAGCTTTCAGATGCGTAGCCAGCGCGGGCAGCTCTCTGCCGCTCTCTGTCCGCAAAAATTGCTGATAGCCGCGGTTCACCAGCAGGCCAATCTCGTCGCCGATCAGCACGCCCAGTTTATTCACCTGCGGGTGACGGCCGGGCACGTCCTCAACGATCGCGGCGCACCCTTTCCGGGCCACGGTGGCATGCCCCGACCCTTCGGCTTTGACTTGAAATCCGAAATCCTTCAGCCCCTCAAGATATTTATCGAACGCCGGCACACGCAGCTTTTTTGTACGAAAGAACATTTGTCACCAGTATAATGCCTGAGTGCCATACATCCTGGCCCTCGACGAGGGCACTACTAGCGCGCGCGCCGCTCTATACGACGATCGTGGTCAAAGACTCGTTATGGAAGCCGAGCCGATCGTCTGCGGCTATCCCCATCCCGGATGGGTGGAACAGGACGCCGGCCAGATCTGGAAGTCCCAGCTAGATGCCGCCCGCAGGGTGGTGAGCCGAAGTCCTGAGCCGGTGGCCGCCATTGGAATCACCAATCAGCGCGAAACTACTGTCGTGTGGGACCGGCAGACAGGGCAGCCGGTTGCTCCGGCTATCGTCTGGCAATGCCGCCGCACATCCGATTTTTGCCGGGAACTCGAACGCTCGCCGCAGGCCGCTGCTATTACCCAAAAAACCGGACTGGTGATCGACGCTTACTTCTCCGGCAGCAAGATCCGCTGGATCCTGGATAATGTGCCGGATGCCCGGAGGCGCGCCCGGGACGGCGAGTTACTCTTCGGGACGGTGGATACCTGGCTCATCTGGAAACTGACCAACGGAGCCGTGCATGTCACCGATTTCTCCAATGCATCCCGCACCATGCTAATGGACCTTCGCAGCGGCGAATGGGACGGCGACCTGTTGCGCATCTTCGACATTCCGCGCGCCATGCTACCTCGCATCGCGGGATCGAGTGAGGTGGTGGGGACCACGGCTCCGGAACATTTCGGCGCAGCCATTCCTATAGCCGGCATTGCAGGGGATCAGCAGGCGGCGCTGGCCGGCCAGGCGTGCTTCCAGCCCGGCCTATCCAAGAATACTTACGGCACCGGCTGCTTCGCGCTTATGCACACCGGCGCGCACCTGCCTCAGTCGAAACACAAGCTTCTTGCCACACGGGCGGCCGCCAATGACGCGCAGTTTGCGGTCGAGGGTAGCATTTTCATCGCGGGGGCTGCCGTGCAGTGGCTGCGGGACAAGTTGCGCTTGATTTCTACCGCAGCGGAATCTGAGGCTGTGGCTCAATCCGTCCCGGATAGCGGAGGAGTCTATCTGGTCCCGGCATTTGTCGGGTTGGGCGCGCCGTATTGGGATTCGGGCGCTCGCGGCATGTTGACCGGCATGACACTAGGGACTGAAAGCGCCCACATTGTCCGGGCCGCCTTGGAGTCCATCGCCTATCAGACGCGCGACCTGGTCGAAGCCATGGAACGGGACAGTGGGGCGAAGTTGCAGGAGTTGAGAGTGGATGGCGGCGCTTCCTGCAACGCATTCCTCATGCAATTTCAGGCGGACATTCTGGGAACGCGGATCGTGCGTCCCGCCGATGTCGAAACTACCGCGCTGGGAGCAGCCTACTTGGCCGGTCTGGCCACTGGAATATGGAGCGGCACTGCCGAATTGGAGACGTTCTGGCGTAGCGACCGGGTGTTTGAGCCCCGCATGTCAGTCAGTGAGCG
>DATLBY010000500.1:0-8059 GCA_035526665.1 Bryobacteraceae bacterium | reverse complement strand
GGCCGGACACATCCTCGAACCGAACCTGGTACCCGACGGTCTGGCCCACGCGTTCGCCCCGTTCCGCGGCGACTCGTGCGGCGGCCATACGGGCGGCCAGCCTACGTGGCTCCAGCACGATGGTTTCTCCGAGTCCAAGCTCCAATAGCGCAGCGGGTACACGGGTAGTCTTCCCCGCTCCGGGCGGCGCTTCCAAGACGAGCGATCGCGCCGATTGGAGGACAGTCAGGATTTCCGGCATTACTCGATCGATCGGAAGGGGAGACGTAGGAAGCCTCATTTATCCCCGGTCTTTACGAGGCACTTTCGATTGTCGAATCAGCATCCACTACCCTTCCGGACAACGGCGACCGCTCGCGCCCTAGATTCATCTGACTATTCTCCCAGCCATCCCCCGGAGAAGAGTTCCGAGCAGCCCCGTTCGCAAGCACCTGGTCCAGGCTCAAAGCACCTTTTTGTTCGCAGACCTGGCGGTGTGTTTCACTTTTCTGGATGACGCTGAAACGGAAATCGGTCTCGGCGACAGGACAGCGGCGGTACAGGCGCTGCATCGCGGCGAAACCGGCTGCGCGGCGATCGAGCACTTATCACGGAGGGTAGAGCGTGCCGGCACGCACCCTGAGCTGCAAGGCAAAATCGAGGCATTGCGCGTTAGTCTGGCCGATTTCAGACGAAAGCTGGAGCAGCAGGATGCCTACCCGCCTGCCGCTCCGCTGCTAAAAAATGAAACCTAGTGAGCAATCCTACTTATGCGCTGGGGCTCTACGGTGAGGGAGAGGGCCATGGCGGCCCAGCTTGTTCCAGCCGCTGAGATCCATTGATCGTGTCCGTATGGAAATCCGCTTTCGAAGTATGGTTGCAGCCAGATGGAGCGTGATTTCACGTGCCAGGAGCCGTCGGCGGCTTGGGTGCGGAGAAGATATTTCACCCCTTTTGCATAAACCGGGTGAGTGGCCGGCATCTTTCCGCCTGCCCTTAATGCATACAGCGCCTGGCCGGTGGCATAGGCATCCGATCCCATGGTGGGAAGCTGGCTCCAGCCGCCGTCGTCACGCTGAGTAGCGGCAAGTGTTTTTACCGCAGATTCAAGAGCCGAGGAGTTTGCATTTGACCATGCCAGGCCCAACAGGTGAAATGCCTGGTCCTGAGATTTGCCTGGTTTGGCCGATTCCAGCCAGTTGGCGGCGCGAGCGATCGCTTTGTCCGTATCTGCCCTTTCGGCTGGAGGACCATAGGTCTTCATGGCATAGATGGCTAGGGCGGCTGTCTGATAGGCTCCACTGGCCATCGGCGGTCTGCGGCCCTCGAATGTTCGCCAATTACCTTCCGGTGTTTGCATATTTTTCATATACCGGACCGTCGCATCGGTGTATTCATCCCTTGGAACATTATTGTTTCCGAAATCGAACATTTCCCAACCCAAACCAGACGTGGCAACCACTACCAAGTCCATGATGCGTGCGGAATTCAGCGTATGCATGCTTTGGGGGAGTTGTGGGATCAGCTTGGGAGCAGAAAGCCCATGATCGCGGGCGATGGCGGCGGCGGCCGACGGCAGGTCTTGCGCGTGACAGGAGTTACAACCGCCAATTCGTATGAAGTTATGGCTCTGCTTTTCGAGTAGCGCGAGCGCGGGCTTGACGGCTTCGGCGATCGATCGTTCCTGATTACCGCTCCCCGGAGCTGACGCGACTCCAAGTAGCTTTCGTTCTTCCAGAGGAACACCAAGCACACGGGCGACTTCACTATCACCGCGTTTGGCGGCGAGCATACGCGCGGTTTCGTCATCCCCGCGGACTTCAGGATTGGCGCCCTTGGCGAGGAGCATCTTGACGACGTTGACAGGTAGTGTATCGGATCCGGCGGCGTACAGCAGAGCCGAGTAGCCCCGGATATCCTGGACGTTTACTTCGGCGCCGTGGTCCAGCAGGAGCTTGATGGTTTCTTCATTTCCCGCTGTGGCGGCATCTGCCAGGGCGGTTTCATTCTTTTTCGTTTTTATATTCGAATCGGCACCCTTTTCCAGCAGCAAGCGGACTGCTTGAGGCGTGCCGGTCTGAGCGGCTGCCATCAGCGCGGTTGCGCCGGCGGCGTTCCTGGCATTTACATCGGCGTTTTTCTCCAGCAGGAGGCGCATGGCATCCAGATTCGAGCGGGCAGCAGCCATCAGCGGCGTCATTCCCGCGAGAGTTTTCGCGTTTGGACTTCCGCCTTTATTCAGCAGCAGCCGGAGCACCGGAACTGCGTTGCCCATCGAGGCGGCCTGGTAGACCGGAGTCCGGCCATCGATGCTTTTCACGTTTACACCGGCGCCATGATCCAGCAGGAGACGGACCTTTGCCTCGTCGTGGAGCGCCCAAAAGAGCGGCGTAGACTTTCTGCTATTGCCGGCATTCGCGTCGGCTCCTTGGTCGAGAAGCAGCTTCATGACAGCGAGATTGCCGAAGCCGGCGGCGTGGTGGAGCAGCGTTGCACCGGCACTATCCTGCGCGTTGATCAGATCCCGTTTGCCGGTGATAACCCTGGCAACACCTTTGGTGTCACCGGAGCGGACTGCCGCGATGAGAGCGGCCAGGCTCGGGTCCACCACTTTGGCAGGCCGGTCGTCCTGTACCTGAATACGGAAGTCGGCGCCCTGATCAATCCAGGCTCGCAGAATACCAATCTCCTCGGACGACAGCGCGCCGGTGGGAGGCATTTGGAGCCCTCCGTCCCCGTCTACCAGGCGCCGTATGAGTTTACTCTCAGCGCTCTTGCCCGGGAGGATCACCGGACCATAGTCGCCGCCGCGCAAGGCGTTTTGCCGCTTATCAAGGCGAAGACCAGATTGCTGAGCTTCTTCGCCGTGGCAGGAGTGGCATTTTTGGGCTAAGATCGGCTGGACGTCTTTTTCAAAGTCCACCTTAAAATCGGCAGCGGGGGGCAACTTGGTATCGGCGAACGCCAAGGTGCTAAGTAAGAGCAGGAAAGTTGGGCGCATAAGGCTCCACGGAATACTGGGATTTCTGGAGGGACACTACCATAACGGTGGACCCGAGTCAATCGTATCTCCCAGTTTTTCAGAAAAGACGGATCGGTAAAACCATGAGAGGGATACGGGAGGCAGTACAATATGAAGATCCGTAGCGCCTTGTCTCGCTGGAAACAAAGAGGGGTACTTTCATGATTAATCCACGAATGTGGCCGGGCGGCATCTTTGCCGCGGCTGCTTTCCTCGCTCTGACTCTGCTGCCGCATCCTGGCGACGCCCAGGTGCTGTATGGGTCATTGGTTGGCAACGTAACCGAGGAGTCTCAAGCCGTGATTCCCGGCGCCGAAGTAACCATTACCAACAAAGAAACGAATCTCACTCGCCGGGTTCTCACCAACGAAGCGGGTTCCTATAGCTTTCCCAACGTGCAACCGGGGAACTACTCGGTCAAGATTAAGATGGCCGGGTTCGCTGAATTCATCGCGAATGACGTAGTCGTGGGGCCGAATAGCACGGTCCGGCGAGATGCCATGCTCAAGGTGGGAGGAATCGAGTCGGCCGTCACCATAACCGCGGATTCACAAGTGGCACAACTGCAAACCGACCGCGGCGAAATCCGGCACGAACTTCAGACCAAGCAGTTCGAAGATCTCCCGGTCTCACTGGCCGGCAATTACCAAAGTCTGCTCCAGACGCTGCCCGGTTTTGAAATGGAGGGCGATATGCGGCCAGGCCGCATGGGCGGCTGCAATCCCTCGGGATCGGTGGGTTTTAGCGTGAATGGCACAACCACATCGACAACCTCCACCAATGTTGATGGCGCCACCAACGCGCATATCTGGAATGTCGGGCGGTCGGCGGTCGTACCCACGCTCGAATCGATTGAAGGCGTCAACGTCGTCACGAACAGCTTCGATGCCGAGCAGGGCATGGCGGGTGGCGCGGTCATTAGCGTTCAGACCAAGACCGGCTCCAACCGGTTCCACGGTTCCGCTTTCGAATACCACTACAACCAGCATATGAAGGCGCGGGATTACTTCCGCCCGGCCGGACAGGAGAAAGGAAAGTTCATTCAGAACCGTTTCGGCGGGACGGTTGCCGGGCCCATCAAGAGAGATAAGATTTTCTTCTTCAGCAGCATGGGCGCAACCCTGCAGCGGGATAACGGTGGCAGCATTCTGTCACTCCCGTCGGCGCTTGCACGCACGGGAGACTTCTCCAACGTTGCCACGGTCATCTATGATCCGGCAACCGGAAATCCCGATGGCTCCGACCGCATTCCCTTCCCGAACAATCAGATTCCGGCCAACCGTATTGATCCGATTGCGAAAAAGATTTTAGGCTTAGTGCCGCTTCCGAATCTTCCCGGCCTATTAAACACCGAGGCAAACAACTTCTTTGCCAGCCAGCCGTTCGGATCCAACATGTGGTCTTTCGACAACAAGGTGAACTGGCAGGCTTCGAGTAAGTTCAACACTTTCGTGAGCTGGAACTACGCGCATGACCGGGCGAAGCACATCACTGCATTTGGCGAAGGATTCATCGACGGTCCGCGCGTCGGCGGCGGAAATGCCGGCGATACGTGGGGATATAACAACCGGATCAGCGTTGGGGGCAACTATATTTTCGCCCCGTCGCTGTTGATGGACGCATTTTGGGGCTGGACGCGGCAGAACACGAATGTGGAGCAGCCCGGAATCGGCGAAAATTATGGACTCAAGGTGTTAGGACTGCCGGGAACCAACGGCCCGGAGCGCTTCCAAAGCGGCTGGCCTAGGTTTTCCGTTACCGGGTATTCCGGTATCGGCACCGAAGAGGCCTACTCGCCTTACTACCGCAATGACGACCAATACTCCTTCCGGTCTAACTTTACCAATACCCGGCAAGGACACGAGATCCGCTGGGGGACCGACATCAACTCCGAGCAGATGAATCATATCCAGCCGGAGTTCCAGGGTGGCCAGTCGACGGGTGCTCGTGGGTTGTTTAGTTTCGGAACGGGCCCGACCACGGCTTGTCTGGCGCCAGATGGTAAGGGCGGCTGCACTAGAACCAGCGCCATCACAACGCAACCGAATGCGATGGCGACATTCCTGCTGGGGTTGCCCACGCAGGTCGGCAAGAACCGGCTGAATCTATTTCCGTATACCACCCGGACATGGCGGTACAGCTTATATGTGCGCGACCGCTGGCAGGTAAACCAGAAATTGACGCTAAACTACGGCGTGCGTTGGGAGTACTTCCCGATGCCAACTCGCGCCGACCGCGGTTTTGAGCGCTACAACCCCATTAACAACATGATGTACATTGGCGGAGTCGGCGATGTGCCGAAGGATCTGAATGTGCAGAGCAGCAAGAAGCTTTTCGCGCCGCGCTTCGGAATGGCCTACCGGGTAAGCAACGACATGGTGGTCCGAGGCGGCTACGGCATCAGCTGGGATCCTTATTCGCTGGCCAGGGCCCTTCGTACGAATCACCCTGTATTAACCGAACTCGTGGTAACCGCGGTCAACGCGCTGTCGCCTTCCTCCCGTCTGGCGGACGGGATTCCGGAGATTGCCACGCCGAACCTGGGTAACGGGATCATCCCCATACCGGGAAATGTCTCGGCACAGACGGTGCCGAACGATCTGCAGAGAGGATATATCCAATCGTGGAATCTCACCATCCAACGGACGCTATTCGCCGGGTGGGTGGGAGAAGCGGGTTATGTCGGCACACGGCAAATCCGGCAGATCGGATACCGGGAGTTGAACTGGGCTCGAATCGGAGGCGGAAATACCGGGCGGCAGCTATTTCAGGCGTTCGGACGAAGCGCGGACACACGGCAGGTGAGCCCGATAGGAGGGAGCCACTATGATGCTTTACAAGCCAGAGTGCAGCGTCGTTTCTATCACGGCTACTCCTTCACGGCATCGTACACATTCGGAAAATCCATCAGCAGTTCCGGCCTCGATCGAAGCGACAGCGCCCTGAAGATCGTGATACCGGAATACTACGGCTTAAATCGCTCGGTTACCGGCTTTGACCGCCGGCACAATCTGCAATTCACCAATATTCTTGCACTGCCTCTGGGTAAAGGGCAGAGGTGGCTGAGCAATGCGGGCGTGCTGTCCACCGTGGTAAGTAATTGGCAGACGAATAGCATCGTGAGCATGATGAGCGGCCGGCCGTTTTCCATCACGGGTGCCTCCACATCACTAAATGCGCCGGGAAATACGCAGCGGGCCGATCAAGTAAAGCCTGAGGTGGCAATCCTGGGGGGCGTCGGGCGCGGTCAGCCGTACTTCGACACGACTGCTTACGCCGCCGTCAACGAGGCTAGATTTGGAACTGCTGGATTCAATTCGTTGTACGGTCCCGGCCGCTTCAACTGGGACTTCAGCCTGTTCCGCGTCTTCCGGCTAACAGAGGGCTCGAAACTGGAGTTCCGCGCGGAATCGTTCAACTTTACGAATACTCCCAAGTTCGGGAATCCGGCGGCAAACGTCAGTACAGCCGGCTTCGGCGAAATCACGTCCGCAACCGAAGAACGGCAGTTCCAGGTAGGCCTGCGAATTCAGTTTTAACGCAGGCTACCTTCCAAGGCTGACCGGACCTCCGGATCGGCCTGGCTCCAGATTGCGTGCAGCTCGCCATAGATTTTGCGGGCTGCCGTGCTGTTGCCGCTTTGCGTGAGTGACCGCGCCAGCCCAAGTAGCGACAGCGCCCGTTTGGGCGACCGCAGGAGCCCGAGTTCGAACTGGACTCGCGCCAATGCGGGCTGATTCAGCTGCAGAAGCACCTCACCCAAGAGTTCATGGGCGGGCTTGGGCGGCTGCGGCGGACCGAACTCGAAAGGTGTTTTCTCCTCCAGCGCCACGGCCGATTTCAGCAGTTCGACCGCTTCCCTGCTCTTCCCATCCGCCAGCCGCAGCAACGCAGCCAGTTCATTCCCCATGATCTGCAGCGTCTCTTGGTCCCCGGCATAGACGTGCCGGTGGATGTCGGAAGCCGGTAAGGTTGCAAACGGCTTCTGGAGAACTTGCAACCTTTTCAGCAATTCCTCAGCCTGATCTTTATTCCCCGTGTTCAGGGCGGTCATGCCCCTGGCGAGAAGATCCGCGCCCGCGGCAGCAAGGTCGATACCAGTAGTTTCCGCGTCCGCCTCATAGGGCGCGCCGGTCTCGATCGAATACATGGCACGCATTTGAATCAGATGGAATCGGAGCGGGGGCGCTGCCCCCGCGCCGGCAATCGTCCCCATAGCCACGACCGTGCGGCGCGCATCGGCATATCTACCCTGCTGAAGATACGCGTATTCCAGCCACCAGAGCGCATGGTAGCCGCCCGCCTCCACTGGCCGCTTGCTGCGCTTCGCCTTCTCGCGAGCCCAATTCCAGGCACTCTCATTTGCAGCCGCAGCCTCAGGCCACATGCCGAGTCCAAAGAAAATATGAGAGGGCATGTGCCGCGCGTGAGCAGACTCCGGCGCAATCCCGGCATAGCGCCGCGCGGCGCGGAGGCCCAGCGGAGCATGGACCGGGTCGTCATAACAATGAATCAAATAGTGGAGCGCGCCGGGATGGCCGGGATTCTTCACGGCCACATCCTCTACAATGGCGGCTGCCCGCATGTACACGCGAGGATCGCGTCCCCGGTGGCATGTCCCAATTAGAGACAGAGCGTAGAGTGCCGCAGCCTCCGGGTCGTCGGGATACGCTTCATGAATCGATTGCATGGCGCCCGAGTAGGCGAAATCCCTTTCCTCCTTGGTCCCGGCGCCATACAGGGTCTCCACGGCGTTGAGGTAAGCCTTTTCGCGGCTAGTAGGCGCCTTCGCACGCCTCCCTTCGGCGGTGGGGGCCAGGCGACGCAGCGCGGCTCGCGCAGAGACCGGGTCCTGGGCAAACCATACCGGCTCGTTGTAGGTCATCGCTTCGCCCCAGTAGGCCATGGCGAAGTTGGGATCCACTTTCTGAGCTGCGGTAAACTCGGCTCGCGCGTCCTGGTATTCGAAGCTATGCAGTAGCAGCACGCCGCGAGTGAAGTGCCTCTGCGCCTGCACTGAAGCCGAAACTGGAAATGAGATTCGCCCGAGAGTTTGCG
>DATLBY010000499.1:0-5606 GCA_035526665.1 Bryobacteraceae bacterium | reverse complement strand
TACGTGGTGGAGAGTCAATTCTCCATTACCGGTGCGAACGCGGACCATCGTCTGCGGCTCCGCTCGTCCGACATTCGCGACTTTGCATCCGATCTCGCCGGTGAGATGAAGATCGGCGGCAATGAGTTGAAGGTGCTCAGCGGCAGCAAGGACGAAAAGCGCACCAAGTGGCTCGCGGCCGTCGCGAAGGATCTAAAGGAGCACCAGGGCAAGTCGGTCGTGGTGGCAGGACCGCGCCAGCCGGCCGCGGTGCATGCTCTCGCCTTCCTGATGAATCAGTCGCTCGGGAACATCGGGACCACAGTCAGCTTCTACAAGGCCGCTTCAGATCAGACGGTTTCGCAGCTGGATGCCCTGCGCGGGCTCGTAGGGGAGATGTCGCGCGGTCAGGTTTCCCACCTGGTCATGCTGGGCGGCAACCCGGTCTACACCGCTCCGGCGGATTTTGATTTCCCGGCCAATCTGAAGAAGGTGGCCAACTCGGTCTATCTGGGTTTTGAACCCGACGAGACGGCCGTTGCTTCCAAATGGTTGATTCCGGAAGCTCACTTCCTGGAGTCGTGGGGAGACGTAGTTGCTCCGGACGGAACTGTCACCTTTCAGCAGCCGATGATTGAGCCGCTGTTCGGCGGCAAGACCGCTGCCGAAGTAGTGGCGCTGCTCACCGGCAATAAAGAAACCCGCGGCTACGATATTGTCCGCGCCTACTGGGTTAGCAAGTTGGGCGGCGAGAAGGTGTGGCGCAAGTCGCTCCACGATGGCGTCGTGCCCAATACTGCCGCCGCGCCCGTGACTCCCACGCTGGATGCCAAGCGGGTAAATGCCGCCTCCCAGGGCACAGCGCCCCGCAGCGGCATGGAATTGGTTTTCCTGCAGAGTGCCGCTACCTACGACGGCCGCTTCGCCAATAACGGCTGGCTGCAGGAGCTCCCCGATCCTATGCACAAACTCACATGGGATAACGCGGCGCTGCTGAGTCCCGCAACCGCCAGGCAGATAGGCGTGAAACACGGAGACCTGATTGCAATCGAGCGCGCCGGGCGGAGTCTGGAAGCTCCGGTCGTGGTGCAGCCCGGTTACGCCGACAACTCCATCGGAATCGCCCTCGGGTACGGCCGCACGGAATGCGGACGGATCGGCAAGGATGTAGGCGCCAATGCCTACAAGCTCCGCACCAGCGATGCGTTCGCTTTTGCTACCGACATCACGGTGAAGAAGACGGGACGGGAATACCCGCTCGCCCTCACGCAGGAGCACAACGTGGTGGAGCCGCTGGGAACCGCCGAGGTGAAAACCCGGATTCCCACCCTGATCCGCGAGGCCACGGTGGAGGAGTTCCGGAAAGAACCGAAATTCGTACAAGAGTTCGAAGAGCACCCTCCGCTACTCTCGCTCTACGGCGATTGGGACTACAGCAAAGGCCAGCAGTGGGGGATGGCGATTGACCTCAACTCCTGCATTGGCTGCAACGCCTGCATGATCGCCTGCCAGGCCGAGAACAATATTCCGATCGTCGGCAAGGACCAGGTGGCACGCGGCCGTGAAATGCACTGGATTCGCCTGGACCGCTACTACAAGGGAGATGAAAACGATCCCGAGTCGGTTACCCAGCCGATCCCCTGCATGCAGTGCGAAAACGCTCCGTGTGAAAACGTTTGCCCCGTAGCCGCCACCGCCCACAGCCCGGAAGGCCTGAACGATATGGCGTACAACCGGTGCGTCGGTACCCGCTACTGCTCGAACAACTGTCCGTATAAGGTTCGCCGCTTTAACTTCCTGAACTGGCACTATGGCGAGGCGGAAGTCCACAAGATGGTCTTCAATCCGGATGTCACCGTCCGGATGCGCGGTGTGATGGAGAAATGCACTTTCTGCGTGCAGCGCATCCAGGCAAAGAAGATTGAGGCGAAAGCTGCGGAGCGCCGGCAATGGCTGAACGATGGCGAAGTGCAAACGGCTTGCCAGCAGACCTGCCCGGCCGACGCTATTGTTTTTGGAAACATCAATGACGCGGGCAGCCGTGTCGCAAAAATGAAAGCAGAAAGCCGGAATTACGCGATGCTTTCCGAATTGAATACAAAACCGCGCACTACCTTCCTGGCGAAGCTGCGCAATCCGAATCCGGAGCTGGAGGAGCGGCATGGCTGATCTGGCTGTACGGCAAGACCCACACGTGAAGCCGCGGCTGGTAGAGGGTGAGCACTCGCTGCATCAGCTGACCCACACCGTCAGCCATATCGTCGAGGCGCGGACTCAATACTCCTGGTACATCGCCCTGGCTGTCACCGGCGGCATTACCGGAATTCTCGGCGCGATGCTCGGCTGGCTGGTTTGGAACGGCATCGGCGTCTGGGGAAATAATCAGCCGATCGGCTGGGCCTGGGACATCACGAACTTCGTGTTCTGGATCGGTATCGGTCACGCGGGCACGTTGATCTCGGCCATTCTGTTTCTGTTTCGCCAGAAGTGGCGTACGTCCATCAATCGTTTTGCCGAAGCCATGACGCTGTTCGCGGTGGCCTGCGCCGGCATATTTCCGCTGTTTCACACGGGCCGCCCCTGGCGTGCCTACTGGCTCTTCCCGCTTCCGAATACCGATCTGGCATTGTGGCCGAACTTCCGCAGCCCGCTGGTCTGGGACGTGTTCGCCGTGAGCACCTACGCCACGGTGTCCGCGCTGTTCTGGTATGTCGGGCTGGTGCCCGATCTGGCGACGCTGCGGGACCGAGCGAAAAATATCCGGCAGAAGGTGTATGGTGTGCTGAGCCTCGGCTGGCGCGGATCAGCCCGCCACTGGCGCAACTACGAAATGGCTTACCTGATTCTGGCAGGCCTTTCGACACCGTTGGTGCTTTCGGTACACACCATCGTTAGCTTCGACTTCGCGACGTCCATCATCCCGGGCTGGCACACGACGATTTTTCCTCCTTACTTCGTAGCCGGCGCCATCTTCTCCGGCTTCGCGATGGTAGTGACGCTGATGGTGATCGCCCGCTGGGTCTTCAATGTCGAGCACCTGGTGACGATGAAGCACCTGGAGAACATGAATAAGATCATCCTGGCGACCGGAACCATCGTCGGGTACGCCTATGCCACGGAATTCTTCATTGCCTGGTATAGCGGCAACAGCTACGAGCGCTTCGCCTTCATCAATCGCGCCTTCGGTCCATACTGGTGGGCTTATTGGACCATGGTGTCCTGCAATGTGATCTCGCCGCAATTCTTCTGGTTTAAGAAGCTGCGAACGAGTATCCCATTCATGTTCATCCTTTCGATTTTCGTGAACATCGGGATGTGGTTCGAGCGCTTCGTCATCATCGTGACCTCGCTGCACCGGGACTTTCTGCCGTCGAGCTGGGGCTATTTCCGTCCCACGATTGTCGACATGCTGACCTTCTTCGGTACGTTCGGACTGTTTCTTACGCTGTTCCTGCTTTTCGTGCGCTTCCTCCCGATGATCGCAGTCTCCGAGGTAAAGGGCATGCTGGCCAACGAAGAGATGCACGAAGCCCATGCCGTGACCGCCGGACCTGGCCCGGATTTCGGGCAGACGATTCCCAAGGACGGGGGACACCGCTAGTGGAAACCCGGCATACAAACACTCCCGAGCTACGCGACAAATCGATCTACGGCATCGTGGCGGAGTTTGACCGCCCGGAGCATCTGGTGTCAGTGGGACACAAGATTCATCACATTCACGGCTACACGAAGCTCGACGCGTTGAGTCCTTTTCCGATTCACGGGATTGACGACGCGATCGGCGTACCGCGATCCATTCTGGGATTCATTGTGGCGGGCGTCGGCTTTGTGGGATTCATCAGCGCCATTGCGCTCATTTACTACGCCGGAGTTATGTCGTATCCGCTGGTGATCGGCGGCAAGCCGCTGTTCGCGATCGAGCCCTCCATTCCGATCATGTTTGAGTTGACCGTCCTGTTAGGCGCCTTTGCGGCTGTCTTCGGTATGTTCGGCCTGAACAAGCTGCCGCAGTTCTACCATCCCGTCTTCAACTACCCGGGATTCCACGGTGCGACCGACGACAAGTACCTTCTGGTAGTCGAAGCATCCGATCCGAAGTTCGACATTGTGGATACGCAGCGATTGCTCGAGTCACTGGGCGCCCGTAAGACCGAGGTGGTGGAGGCATGAGGATACTCTCGATCGCTCCCGCTGCCCTGCTGGCGGCCTCTTCCATCCTGCTGGTTGGCTGCGCGGGATCCATGAGCCGTAATCCGGCTGTCGAAGTATTTCCCGACATGGACCGGCAGGGGAAGTACAAGCCGCAGACTGAAAGCGCACTGTTTGGCGACAAGCGCGGCAGCCGCATGCCCGTGCCGGGCACGGTTCCGGTCGGCTACCTGAAAGAAGACGATGCGTTCTACACCGGAATCGTCGACAACCAGTACATCGGCAAGAATCCTCTGAAAATCGACGCCGGCACCCTCAAGTGGGGCCAGACGCGATTCAACACCTACTGCTCGCCTTGCCACGACCGTACGGGACACGGGCAGGGCATCGTGGGACAGCGGAGCAGTTGGATCCCTGCGAACCTGCATGAAGACCGGGCGCGCGGCCTGGCCGACGGCGAGTTGTTCGATGTCATCACCCACGGGCGCCGCACCATGCCTCCCTACCGCTTTCAGATCACCGAACGCGACCGGTGGGCCATCGTGGCCTACGTGCGGGCGCTACAGAGAACGGACGCGAAGGTGGATGACGTGCCACAGGAACTACGGCAGGACCTGAGATAGAAGATGATTCAACACGCTATACACGAGGAGCATCACGGCCACCACGGTCAGGACACCGACTCCTATCATATTGAAGGCGGTCTCTGGATCCGGGGCCGGAACGCGATTGTGTTCATTGCGCTGGTTTCCTGGATTGTCTGCCTGGCAGGCTTCTTCGCCGACCCCGCGCGTTTCTTTCAGTCTTATCTTGCAGGCTTTATTTTCTGCGTGACGATTCCAGTAGGTGCGCTCTTTTTTGTGATGGTGCAGTACCTGACTGGCTCCGCTTGGAGCGTCCCGATGCGCCGGATTGCGGAAAATATCGCGGTCTCTATTCCCGCGGGAGCGCTTCTGTTCCTCGGCGTCGCTTTCGGTATTCACTATCTTTATGAGTGGTCGCACGCGGAGGTGGTTGCCAAGGACGCCATTCTGCGCGCGAAGGCTGGGTATCTGAATCCGCAGTGGTTTATTATCCGGGCCGCTATCTATTTTTTCGTGTGGAGTCTTTGGAGCAACCGCCTGCATAAGAATTCCACCGAGCAGGACAAAACCGGATCGCTCGAGAATATGCATGCGGCGTCACGTTGGAGCGCTCCTGGCCTCCTGCTGACTACGGTGACCATGACGCTGGCCGCATTCGACTGGAGCATGTCACTGGAGCCGCACTGGTATTCGACAATTTTCGGCTTATATGTGTTTGCCGGCGGGGCGCTCGCGTTTATGGCTACCTGGACTTTAATCTGCCTTGGCCTGCGCAGCAAGGGCGTCCTGCGGAACACCATCACGGTGGAGCACTACCACGACTTGGGTAAGTGGATGTTTGCGCTGACGGTGTTCTGGGCCTATATTGCGTTTTCGCAGTACCTGTTGATCTGG
>DATLBY010000498.1:0-23048 GCA_035526665.1 Bryobacteraceae bacterium | reverse complement strand
CTCCACCTGGGTGTGACATTTGCCGCTGCCTTCGTGGCAGGAGCCATGAATTCGGTGGCCGGAGGAGGCACGTTGATCACTTTTCCAACTCTCATCTGGCTTGGGCTGCCGTCAGTGACGGCGAATGCCACTAGCACCGTGGCCATCTGGCCCGGCTCATTGGGAGCGATGTGGGGCTACCGGCGCGAACTGCGGGGATCCGACTCCCGCATGTTGGCGCTGGTGGCCCCGAGTCTTATCGGCGGATTGATAGGCGCTCTGCTGCTGCGGTTGACCCCTACCGAAACCTTCGACCGGCTCGTGCCGTTTTTGATCCTATTTGCCACTCTGCTCTTTACGGCACAACAGCCGGTGCAGAATCTCCTGAAGAGACTGGGTTCGGCGGAGCACCATTCCGGGCGCTGGCTGGCAGGAGCAATGCTCTTTCAGTTGCTGGTGGCCCTATACGGCGGATACTTCGGAGCAGGCATCGGGATCCTGATGCTGGCGGCATTGAGCGTGCTAGGGCTCACGGACATCCATCAGATGAACGGCTGGAAGAACTTTTTTGCGCTCTGTATTAATGGTGTCGCAGCGCTCTATTTCATGCTGGCAAAGATGGTGTTTTGGCCCGATGTGCTCGTCATGGCTATCGGAGCCATCGCCGGCGGCTATGGAGGCGCGGGCGTGGCGCGGCGGCTGGGCCGATCGGCCGTCCGGAGAATCGTGATCATCATCGGTTTCGGCATGGCCCTGTCGCTCTTCTTCAAGCGGTAAGTGCAGCCCGCCGGCTACTTCAGCAGCTTGATGCGAATGTTCTTGTAGTACACTGTGCTGTTCTTATCGTGCCCCTGCAGCGCGATGGTGCCCGGACTGATGCGGCGGCCGGGAAACTCTTTAGTTCCTTGCCAATCGGCAGGCTCTGTCCATTTCACAATGTCCTTGCCGTCCACCTTGATAGTGACATTCCTGCCGTTTACGATGATCTCTTCGGTAAACCACTTGTTGTCGGCCGCCACCTCGGTTTCGTTGTCCTGCACCTGGTAAAGACTTGCCGTCTTGCGGTGATCGCCCTTGAACGTATTGTTCACCTGAGCCTCGAAGCCTTTCACCGGCCAGCTTTTGTCCTGATACTCGGTAGCGAAGTAGATTCCGCCATTCGAACCCGGCAGAGTCATCACGTCGGCCTTCAAGTGAAAGTTTTTGAAAGTGTGATTGCCCACATCACCGACGTAGAAGCAGTGGCTTCGCTGGCCGTGGGCGACGATGGCGCCATCCTGCACCGAGAAAGTCTCCTGATTCTCATTTACCTTCCATCCGGTGAGGTCCTTCCCATTGAACAGTGAAATAAAACCTTTGTCGGCCGCGCAGAGCGCAGTCACGGTGAGGAGCGTTAGACAAGCAAGTCGTTGCATCGCGGCTATGCTACTTGAAATTCCGGCAGGAACGCAAGTCGTAATTAGCAGAAAGCTACAATGCTAATGTGTCCCATCGGGCAATCCAAGAAAACGTCCACTAGTGCCTACTGCAAACGAGTTCCTTCCAATTTCAGCGTCAGCCTATCTCGCCGCTGTCCTTCTATTTTCCATGGGCATGTCCGGGTGTTCCTCGCGTGGCAACCCGGAGTCTGGCCCAGCGACCGTTAACAACATTACACACGCGGATCCGCTCCCGGGTATGCCGGATGCGGCAGATCGAGCCGATATCTACGCAGCCGATCATGCGGGGATGCTCAGTCCGGCGGTGAAGGGATTTCCGCCGCGCGTCTACGTTCCCAACAGCGGGAGTAATACCGTATCGGTGATCGATCCCGCTACCTACAAAGTGATTGACACATTCAAGGTGGGCCGGCAGCCACAGCATGTGGTTCCGTCCTATGACCTGAAAATGCTCTGGGTCCTTAACGATCTAGGCGACAGCGTCACGCAGTTGGATCCGGCCACCGGCCGAAAGGGCCGGACGTTTCCCGTGAAGGATCCCTACAACATGTATTTCACTCCCGATGGAAAGTTCGCGATCATTGTGGCAGAGCGCGAAAAGCGTCTGGATTTCCGGGATCCCCATACCATGAAACTGTTGTATTCGCTGCCGGTTCCCTGTCGCGGAGTGGACCACATGGACTTCTCCGCGAATGGCCGCTACGCGATTGCGAGCTGCGAGTTCACTTCCGACCTCGTCAAGTTCGACATCGCGGAACGGAGGGTATTAGGAACGCTCAAAATGGAGCCCGGCGGGATGCCGCAGGACGTAAAGACGTCTCCCGACGGGTCGGTGTTTTACGTGGCCGACATGATGGCGAACGGGGTTTATCTGATTGACCCGGATAAGTTCGCCCGCATCGGCTTTGTGCCGACCGGGATCGGAGCTCATGGTCTGTACGTGAGCCGCGACTCGAAGGTTCTGTACGTCTCGAATCGTGGTGAGGGCAGCGTATCGGTTATTGATCTGGCAACCCGGCAGCAGACCGCAAAATGGAAAATCCCTGGTAAAGGAAGTCCCGACATGGGCGGCGTCTCGGCTGACGGGAAGGTACTTTGGCTGGCAGGCCGCTACAGCAAAGAAGTCTATGCCTTCGACACTCACGACGGCCACTTGATCGCTAGAATTCCTGTTGGTAAAGGTCCCCATGGCCTCTGCGTATACCCGCAGCCGGGCCGATATTCGCTGGGTCACACCGGGGTTTTCCGGTAAGGGCTAGTAACCAATCTAACAAAACTCGACCTGCTGAAAATCTTTTTTCGGCTCTTGTACACGAATTGAGAGCTTGCATCGTCTTTCCTGGTTTCAGGTGCTCCGTGTGAGTCCAAGTCTGGGCCCAAAACGCGACTTTTCGTTGTTTCGGGTGTCTAAGACTTAAAGGAGAGCAGTGCCTATGTTCGACAGGCCCGCGCAAGGCATTCTTGTGTTCGCTCTTGCTCTGGATGTGGTCATGGCGACAGGGTGCGGCTCGTCCGCAGCAATCGCCAAGGTCGAAGTAGAACCCGCTGCCAAACAAGCCCCGAGTACCCGTGGAACCCGGCAGGTCCGGGCCACGGGCACGATTGAAGCTGTCTACGCCTCCACCATACAAGTGCCGCAGATCGCCGGTCTTCAGCCCGGGCAGAACGCTCGCATGACTCTTGTAAAGTTGGCGCCTAACGGGACACGCGTCAAGAAGGGCGATGTCCTCGCCGAGTTCGACCGCACCCAACAAATCGACGCAGCCAGGGAAGCGAAAGCCAAATTCGAGGACCTTTCCCAGCAGGTGAAGCAGAAGGAGGCCCAAAACAAGAGCGAAGCTGAAAAGCGCTCCGCCGACGTGAAGCAGGCTGAAGCCGATCTGGCCAAAGCTGAGATTCAGCTAAAGAAGGGTCCGGTCCTCAGTGAGATAGACCGTCTCAAGAACGAAGTGACCGCGGAAAACGCTCGCTTGCGTGTGGCAGCCCTTCAGAAGATCGACCGCTTGCGATCAGAGGCGGAATCGGCCGGTCTGAAAATCCTGAAATTGCAAGCGCAACGCCAGCAGGTGGCGCTGCAGCGATCCGAAACCAACTCCGAGCGGATGGTCCTGAAGGCCCCCCTGGACGGGATGGTCGCACTCGAAAATATCTGGCGGGGCGGATCCATGGGAAATGCGCAGGAGGGAGATCAGCTTTGGTCAGGGCAGTCGCTGATGAAAATATTCAATCCGACCCAGATGCGGGTGCGGACCCTCATTGGTGAGCCTGATACGGCCGTACTCGGGAAAGAAACGACCGCGACGGTATATCTCGACGCCTACCCTGATGCGGTATTCAAAGCGCACTTTGATTCCGCCAGCCCGGTCGCCACCAGTGCACTGGGGAGTCCGATCAAGAACTTTACCGCCCGGTTCCGTTTGGAAGCTCTGGATCCCAGACTTTTGCCAGACCTATCAGCCGCCGTTATTGTCGACCTGGAGGCGGCTGCAATCGCGGAGCGCAAACCATGAAGCGTAAACGGAGAATTGCCTGGGTACTGGCATTTGCCGTGGTAGCCGCTCTATCCGCGCTTGGCGTGAGCCGCGTTCGCAGTGCGCGTACGGTCGAGAAGCTGCCCACAGGCGCGGCCCGCAAAGGGGAGTTTATGGTGCTGGTGCGGTGCCGTGGGGAGCTGAAGGCGCGCCGATCGGTGCAGGTGACAGCGCCGGTAAACGTACCGGAGCTGCGGATCGTATGGCTGGCGCCGCAGGGCGGACCGATAAAGCCGGGCGACCCTATCGTGCGATTTGACCCCAGCAGCGCCAAGCAGCAGGAGAAGGAGAAGGAGGCTGCCCTCCAGCAGGCTCAAGCAGCCCTGGATCAAGCCGTGGCACAAGCCCACATCACAGCCGAACAGGACAAGTTGGACCTGGCAGGCACGGAATATCAGGTGGAGCGCGCCAAGCTGGAAGTCTCCAAGCAGGAGATTGTCAGCAAGCTGCAGGCCGAAGACAGCATAGTGGACCTGGGGCTGGCAGAGAAGAAGCACTCGGTGCAGCAGGCCAATGTGGGCCTGAATGCAACATCGTCCACCGCCAAAATCGCTTCTCTTACGCGGGCGCAGGAGAAGGCCAAAGATGAGCTGGAACTCACTCGCTACCGGCTGTCCCAAATGGAGCTGAAGGCGTCCATTGCCGGCGTGTTGAACTTCCTTCCCAATTACTCGCAGGGCTGGATGAACGCAAAACCGTTCAAAGTAGGCGACCAGGCGTGGCCGGGAGGAGCCTTGGCCGAGATTCCGGATTTCCAGACGCTCGAAATGGAAGGAAAGGTCGAGGAGATCGACCGGGGCAAGCTCACTCTCGGCCAAGCTGCCATGGTGCGCATCGATTCCCTGCCCGAACTGACGTTGCCGGCCGCGTTGGAGCAGTTATCACCTATGACGGTGATGTCGTGGGAATGGCCGCCTACCCGAACTTTCCGGGCGTTCGGGAAATTGCGGCAGATCGACCCGCGCCTGCGGCCCAGCATGAACGGACGCATGGATATTGTGGTGAACAAGATCCCGGACACCATGAGCGTGCCGGCTCAGGCGCTGTTCACCCGTGCCGGCAAACCGGTGGTGTATCTGGCTGTTAACGGCACGTACAAAGCCGTCGAGGTCGAAGTCCTGGCGCGAAACCCTGACGAGGTCGCCGTGAAGGGAATCTCGCCGGGCGCCACAGTTGCGCTGGTTGAGCCTGAGAAAGAGAAGAAGAAATGAGAAGGGTCTTTGTATGGCTGCTGGCTCTGGCAGGCTTGCTCACGCTCGGGTTGGGCGCCTGGGGGAGCGGGCGTCTTTATGAAAAGATCACAGGCAGCAAGACGGTCTCCATTCCGAGCATCGCGGTGAAGCGCGGCGATGTGGCGTTCACCATAGCGGCGAAAGGAGATCTGCAGGGCGGCAACTCGGAAATGCTTTCCGCGCCCATGACAGGTGGCGGTGCGCTGGCGATCAGACAACTGCGTGAATCCGGCGAACTGGTGAAGGAAGGCGATATCGTGGCGCAGTTTGACACCACTGAGCAGGAGTTTAAGCTCCGGGAAGCAGAGGCCGATCTGGCGGAAGCGGAACAGCAGGTGACACAGGCCACGGCCGAAAGCGAAGCCAAGGAGGAGGAGGCCCGGCTGGCGCTTCTTCAGGCGCGCAAGGATCTGAAAGTGGCGGAACTGGAGGCTCGCAGGAATGAACTGATGCCGCGCATCACAGCGAGGCAAAACGAGCTGGCGGTGGCAGCCGCCGCCGACAAAGTGCGACAGCTCGAAAAGGATCTGAATGAACGGATCGCGGCTGCCCACGCCGGTATCGCAATCCAGGAAGCGGCACGCTCTAAGGCAAAAGTCGCCGCGCAGACCGCCCAGCGGAATATCGATTCCATGACGTTGAAAGCAAAGACTACAGGCTACGTTGCCCGCCAGCAGAACAACGATGGTAATTTCCGTTGGGGTAGCTACCTGCCGGTGTTGCAAGTGGGGGACACGGTGCGCGCCGGTATGGGAGTTGCGCAGATTCCGGATTTGAAGAATTGGGAAGTGACTGCGCGCATTGGAGAACTGGATCGCGGGCACCTGAGCGTTGGGCAGTTGACCGCCATTAGCGTGGTCGCCCTTCCCGGCAAGAAATTTACGGGCAAACTGAAAAACATCGGGGGCACTACCGGGCCTCCCTGGGATCGCCACTTCGATACAAAGATTTCCGTGGAGAATCCTGCGCTTGAGCTCCGGCCCGGCATGAGCGTGCAGTTACTGATCACCACGGATCTGATGAAGTCCGTCCTCTGGCTCCCCGCGCAGGCGCTTTTTGAAGCGGATAATCGCAAGTTCGTCTATATCCATGCCAGCGGAGCCTACACGCGCAAAGACGTAAAACTAGTCCGCCGCAGCGAGAGCAGTGTCGTCGTGGAGGGTCTCATGGAAGGGCAATTGGTCGCCCTGGCCAACCCCGAGCAGTCCAATAAGTCCGCGTCGAGCTCGGGCGGAGCCATACAGGCAATCCAGCGATGATTGTCTCCGATCTGGTCCACGCAGCGGACAACTTGCGGGCTCAGAAGACGCGAACGCTGCTGACCGCGCTCGGCATTGTCTTCGGCGTAGGCAGTGTCATCGGGATGCTTGCCATTGGGGCGGGCGCGCGCGAGGAATCCCTGAGTTTTATTGAGAAGCTAGGCGTTCGCAATGTGCTGATCGATTCCCATCCGGCCAGCAACGATCAGGAACTGCAGGAGCGCCGCCGGTCCTCGCAAGGTCTCAACGAACGCGACGTTCGCATCCTGAAAGCCAACATAGATGCGCTGGAAATCGTATCTCCGCGCAAGGTCCTCCGCCCGGCGAAGGTTCTGCCGAAACCGACTCGAAAAGTTCCGCAGCTCTACGGCGTGGCCCGCACCTTCCCCACGATCCACAATCTGGATCTGCGAGAGGGGCGATTTTTTGACGATCAGGATGAGGCAAGAAGCGCGCCGGTATGCGTGATGGGATCTACATCCAAGGTCGAGCTGTTGGGGTATGGTCCGGCGACCGGCAAATATATCAAGGTGAACGACACGTGGCTGGAAGTAATCGGCGTGCTGAATGAGCAGGTAAGGGCGGGCGGAGAGAGTAAAGGCGGGGAGATGCAGGACGTCAACAACGTGGTCTACATCCCGTTTAACACCTTTCAATACCGCTTCTGGGATATGTCGTCGTACCTGAAAGACGAATTGGATGGCATCGATATCCGGTTGAAGCCGGGCGCCGATAGCATTGAAGCGGCCAAGGTGGTTAACGCCATCCTGAACTCCACGCACAACAACACCGCGGATTTCGGGGTTACTATCCCTGCCGCACTCCTGGCGCAGCAGCAGCGGACACAGACGATTTTCACCTACGTGATGGTAGCGATCGCGGCTATTTCCCTCTTGGTCGGCGGGATAGGGATCATGAACATCGTCCTGGCCACGGTCATGGAGAGAACGCGCGAGATTGGTGTACGGCGCGCTACCGGCGCCCGCCGCCTGGATATTCTGCGCCAGTTTCTCACGGAATCGGCCCTCATTTCCATCGGCGGAGGGATCCTGGGAATCGGCTTTGGGTTTTTCCTTTCCTGGCTGATTGCACAGACGGCTGAATGGAAGACAATTGTAACTACCAGCTCCGTTATCATCGCGTTCGGAGTATCGGTATTAGTAGGTGTCGTCTTCGGAATTTACCCTGCGTTTAAGGCCTCCCGTATCAATCCGATCGACGCGCTCCGGTACGAATAGCCCGTCCCGTTACACGACCCCAAACTAATTGCTTAGAATGGGACGGATGTCTTTGTCTCTTCGCAAGAAGACACGCCAGCGGCTGATCCCGCTATTAGCTATTCCGTTGGTCTTTGGCGTACTTACGTATTGGAATACCAGGCGGCTTCAGGAGACCTCGGACGGGATCACTCATACTCAGCAAGTACTGCTGCATTTCGAAGATTTCCTGTCGGCCGTGAAAAACTGCGAAGCCGCCCAGCGCGGCTATCTACTCACGCAACAGTGGGAATTTCACAAGGCGTATGAGGAGGCTCGTGTAGGGCTAGCCGCGGATTACGACAAGGTCATGGATCTAACCATTGATAACAGAGCTCAACAGGCCAATCTACAAAGGCTCAGGCAGATGGTTGATACCCGGCTAGCGACTCTGCAAAAAGGGATCGACAGTCACACCGCAGCGTATCTTCCCCTGGGCGAGCAACAGATGAAACAGATCCAGGAACAGGCACGGATTATCCAAAATGAGGAAGAGCGCCTGCTCAGCGAGAGAGTTCTGGCGCAACAACACGTCAACACTCAGGCAAATTTTGTGTATGTGGTTGGCAGTCTTTTGACTTTCGGCATAGTCTTGTCGCTTTACCGGCAGGTGCTGCGCTATACCGCACAGCGCCTGCGCGCCGAGGAACAGCTCGCCGGGATGAATGCGGATTTGGAACAGCGCGTGGAGGAGCGAACCGCGGAGCTGAGCGCATCGAACAAGGAGCTGGCTCGGTCAAACAATGACCTGGAACGTTTCGCCTACGCGGCGAGCCATGATCTGCAGGAGCCGCTCCGAACGGTAAACCTGTACGCGCAGCTGCTCGCTCGCCGCTATAGTGGCCGGCTGGACTCGGACGCAGACGATTATCTACGGTTCGTGGAAACCGGCGCTAAACGGATGCTGGAACTGGTGGATAATCTACTGGACTATTCCCGCGTCATTCAATCCGAGCAGACGCCCCAAGACATCGACTCCGAGTCAGTCCTGGACGAAGTCATGCATATGCTGCGTGAGCGGCTCGACGCCTGCGGAGCACGCGTGATTCGTGACGCCCTGCCAACTGTAGCGGCTAAGCGGCAGGAGTTCGTCCAGGTGTTTCAGCAGTTGCTCCGGAATGCGGTTCTATACCGGCGCGCCGAGCCGCTGGTAATCCGGGTCTCCAGCCAGGAGCTGCCCGATGAGTGGCAGTTTTCAGTATCGGACAACGGCATGGGCATTCCGCCTGAATACCACAGTGAAGTTTTTGTGATCTTCAAACGTCTCGGCCGTGCTCAGCCGGGAAGCGGCGTGGGCCTGGCGCTGTGCAAGCGCATCGTCGAGAAGCATGGCGGCCGCATTTGGCTGCAGTCGCAGCAGTCGGTGGGATCTACCTTTTTCTTCACCGTTCCCAAACAGTTGCCTGTCGCGCAAGAGGATCGCAGCATCGCTTCCTAGGCAGCCGCCTCTGTTAAGATGCGGCTGTATGCACAAACTCGCTGTGGCCGTGTGTCTGCTGGCAAGTGCGGTCTACGCGGCGGTTCCCGCCTGGGTGCAGGAGAGTAACCGGAACGCGACAATTCTATTGGAGACGATCGCCCGCTTCCATCCCGAGACTGCCGGCCGGATTGGAATGGAAGGCTTGGATGACCGCATCGTCGATTTGAAGCCGAACCTGAACGGACGGCTGCGGACAGCCTACCAGCAAGCCGCGGCGGTTCTCACCGACAGGCGGGCGCAAGAGAAGAATGCGTTGGTGTTGCAGGACCTGGATATTCTTCTTAAGCAGGTGAGCGAGGACCTGCACGGACTGGATTTGCAGGAGAAGTACCGGTTTGCTTACACCAATGTGAGCCAGCTGATTTATGGCGGTATCAATAGCCTGCTGGACGATCAGGTGCCGGCCAAGCGCCGGCAGACCGCGCTCGTGAGACTGAAACGGTATACCGGCTTGGAGCCGGGCTATACGGCTATTACGCAACTGGCCGAGGAGCGAACCCGCGAGAGGCTATCGCAGCCGGGCTTGCTGGGGCCCGCAAAAGCACAAGTCGAAAAAGACTTGAGCAACGCGACTTTTTTCATCGAGGGCATCGGAAAGCTGTTCGAAAAGTACAAGATCGCGGGTTATGAGCAGGCCTATAACAAGCTGAGAGAGCAACTGGCGGCCTATAACGATTTCATACGAAAGGAAGTGCTGCCGAAGAGCCGTGAGGATTTTAAACTTCCGCTGGAACTTTATGCCTATCAATTGGAGCAGTATGGTATCGATATCACGCCCAGCGAACTTACACGGATAGCGCACGCTGCGTTTGATTCCATTCAAAAAGAGATGGAGGCGCTTGCTCCTCGCGTGGCCAAGGAGAAGGGTCTGCACGTGACGGGCTACCGCGAGGTGATTGCCGAACTCAAGAAGAATCAGCTGCTGGGAGATGCAATTCTGGCGCACTATCGCGGGAGGATCAGCGAAATTGAGTCGATCATCAGGCGTGAGCGGCTGGTGAGTCTGCCGGAGCGGCCGGCGAGTATGCGGCTCGCAACGGCGGCTGAAAGCGCCGCGACACCGGCGCCCAACATGCGCCCTCCCAGACTCCTGGGAAACACGGGAGAGACGGGTGTCTTCATTCTTCCGCTAAACCTGCCGGCCGCCGGCGGAACCTCTGGTGAGACGCAGAAACTGGACGATTTCACTTTTGCAGCGGCTTCCTGGACTCTCAGCTCGCATGAGGCCCGGCCGGGACACGAAATGCAATTCGCCTCGATGGTAGAGCATGGCGTTTCCACGGCACGGGCGGTGTTCGCATTTAACAGCACCAATGTCGAGGGGTGGGGCCTGTATGCGGAGTGGATCATGAAGCCATATATGCCTTTGGAAGGCCAACTGATATCGCTACAACACCGGCTTTTACGGGCAGCCCGAGCCTTTCTGGATCCCGAACTGCATATGGGAAAGATTAGACCGGCGGAGGCACACCGCGTTCTAAGAGAGGATGTGGCGCTTTCGGAAGGAATGACAAATTCCGAAGTGGAACGCTACACCTTCCGCACCCCTGGGCAGGCAACGTCCTATTTTTACGGGTTCACCCGGCTGCTGGAGTTGCGCGCCGACACGGAGAAAAAATTAGGCGCGAAGTTCGATCCGAAGGCGTTTCACGACTTCATTCTGGCGCAGGGGCTGTTGCCCCCGGCGCTGCTGCGGAAGGCTGTTGTAGATGGTTTTGTCGCAGGCGCTAAGTAGGCACCGGGGGCGTTTTCGGCAAGGTAGATTCCGCACGAGTGCGCTAGCCGGGACGTTCCAAGAGTACAAGTTATGAGAAACGTCAGCCGAGCGCCGAAAGGCCGAAGCGTGAACCAGAGGGCTCTGCAAGAGCTGATTGAGCAGATCACCATCGATGCGGATGATGAAGGCGAACAACTCTGGGCCTTCCATCTGGCGATTGAGCGCGAGATCGTCTTGCCAACCGATGCGTTTGTCATCGGCGAGCCGGTTTCGGTGCGTAAATTCAACTATGACGGAAACCTTCTGCGCGGTCTAACGGCCAAATGCCGGCGTCCAGATGGCCGCCAACACGTAGTCGCCGCAGCCGATGTCGTGTTCGCAGAAGGAACAGCGGGCGCGAGATACATCGGCGCATACCGCAAATGGATGGGGCTTTCGCCATTGCCCTCCTCGACGCCGGGTACCCGTAAGGCACAGCGGGAAAACGCAATCTCAACTATTCCCGGAGAACAGTTGGTGGATTTGGCTGTTCTTTCGGCGAAGCAGCAGACAGGGCTTTGCCGATTCCTTGGGAACAGCCGGATCGTGACACTTCGGAGTCGAAAACTGTGGGTGCCTGGCGAAATCGTGCGACTCAAGCGGTGCAAGGAGTGGGAATGCGGCTCTCCCAATCTCTCCGCTGAAATCGGCTCCTCTAGGATGGATGCGGGAGCTCTGGGGCTGGTCCCTCTTCGTTTGAGGGAGCATGGCATTTGGGATCCGCTGAAGGAGCACTGGCAAGACCAAGGTGAGCCGCTCGCACAGTGGGCGAAGCCCATCATCTCCCGCGGTCCGCGTCCGGCATTCGAAATGGAGCAAGTGTTGCCGGGATATAACTTCGCCGATCCGGATTCCGACCCGATTGGTGTCTCCAACGATCTCAAGGACAGTGGGGATAGGAGAGGTGCGCACAAAATCCTGATGGAACTCTGTGCCGCGGATCTTCGTTGCTTGGACGCCCATGCCCACTTAGGGAATCTGGCCTTCGATTTGACGCCAAGAGATGCTATCCGCCACTACGAGGCAGGTTTCCGGATCGGGGAGTTGTCGCTATCCGAATCGTTCGAAGGTGTCTTACCGTGGGGGCGCATCGACAATCGCCCCTTTCTTCGGTGCATGCACGGATTTGGACTTTGCCTCTGGCGGCTAGGCCGGTTTGAAGAGGCTTTCCAGGTTTTCCACCGAATGCTCCGGCTGAACCCCTCCGACAATCAGGGTGTCCGGTTCTTGATCGACGACATCGCCGGTGAGCAGGCCTGGGAAGACAGGCGAGACCAGTGAAAGCTCCGCGCTGTTCGCGTTTGAGGTTCCTGGCGGACCATCCCTATGTTCTGCAGCTAGTTAGAACAAACCATGGACCTTTGCCGCGACTGCTCGACTTTGGAATTGCGAAATTCGCCCCAAGTTGTTACAGTCAAAGCACGGGCCACCCTAGCTCAGTTGGTAGAGCGGCTGATTCGTAATCAGCAGGTCGCCGGTTCGATCCCGGCGGGTGGCTCCATTTTTTCATAAGGTTGCGTTCTTCCTTCGATTTTCACCTGTTCAGAACCAGTTCAAATGGATTCGGTGTTTTGATTCATCAGCTCGGACTCGAGTGCCAGGGCCGCAGCCCTGACGCTCTCCGGAATGGACTTTTGATAATGCCGAAGTGTAACTGACGGATCTGCGTGCCGGAGCTGCGCTTGCGTGTCCCGGGGGTCCTTTGCCTTGGCCCCGAAGAGTGTTGCGCAGGTCCTGCGCAAGACCTGAAAGTTCACATCGGTCGACTCCACCTCATCCCCGATCCGCGTCTTTCTCTTGAAAAGACCCACCCGCGCTCGAATCGCAGCCGGTTTCAGAACGCGATTCAAGTAGTTCTGGGCTCCCCAGGGGTGCCCCATTGGTGAAGGGAATAGCCATCCGCTTGGATCCGAACTTAATCCTTCGAACCAGCAGCGCAATTCCATCCGAAGGTCCGGCGGGACGTAGACAGCAGCTTCAGAGGCCTCACTTTTGACCGCTGCCGACGCTCCCTCGACAATGGCTTCGTCAATTCGCAGCGTCTCTCCGATTACATCATCGCGGCGCAGAGCAAACAGCTCCTCAGAGCGAAGGCCGAGTTGGATCAGGATTCGAAATGCGAGGTGATCTGCACCTGAAACGACGGACAGCAGGCGCTGACATTCCTCCATAGTCAGATACCTCCCGGAGACTGCTTTTCGAGATTTTGCCTTAAGCCGATACCCCGGATTCCGCGCCGGATTCGCAGGAATGAGCTTCTTCATTACCGCGTGATCGAGAACGTTCCGCACGTACATTAGGAGCTTTGAAAGCTTGGAACGGCTAGCGCCGGCAGCGACGTGATGATTGAGGAAGTGCTGCAACTCGATCTCGGTCACCTCCGAGACGGGACGCGATCCGAGTTTGCCACCAACCAGCGCGTACTCGATCAGCCCTTTGGATGTGCGGATGGTATGGGGTCCCCAGCTTGGTTCAACCATCGCGACGTATTCTCGGGCGACTTGGGCGAATGTTGCGCTCGTGTCAGGCGGAATGTACGTTCCGGCGTCACGCGCGATCAGTAAATCGAGAACGCGCTGGGCGTCGGCTTTGGTCAAGGGCGCTTCATACTCGGCTCCGATCCGAAAGCTCTTCGCAAGCTCCTTCGTAATGATCTTCTCCCGGGGGCTCCTTTTCTCGCCACCATTCGGCGTTTGGACATATCGATACCAGCGCGCCCAATAGGTCCCACGCGGCAATTGTCTTTGTGGCTTGCCTTTTTGAGCAGGAACAAATGGCTTGAGCGCACCTCGTTGATACCGCTGGCGTGACATATGTTTGCCAATCCCTCTTAAGTCAAAAGCTGCCAAAGCTTGCGTCATGCAGCTCTCCCGTGTTGGCGGAGCGCTTCTAGCCACTTGGCGACAACCTCTTCTTCAAATCTCAGTGATTTGCCAAGCCTTACGGATGGAAGTGCAGGCCGTCGCCGACCCGTCGCATGGTCTCGAACCCACGATGGAGAAACTGCGAGCCAGCGGGCCACTTCCGGTACAGTTAGAAGTTTTGTCACGTTCATGAACTCCTGAAGACTAACTGCGGCGTCGCTCTCTTGGAAAGCAGCCGCACCTGAAGAATCGCCGACCCCCATGCAACAGCTTGTCAGTGGAGATAGCGCCGCCTACTAGACAACGGTTGGCTTACGCGCGCTCTCCCGACGACGTACAACGTGGCGGCGCTGCTAAACGACTGGTCCGGTCGCTTTGCGGATAGCTGATGCGGGAGTCCAAGTCGATCATCTCCATGGGCCGATGCTACCACTGTTGCTTGTTTTGCTCCATCCAGGTTTCGAGCCATTCGCGCCTCACCAGCTTGCGCCGACCCAGGGCGAAGTGAGTCAGTTTCGGAAGGCCGTGAACCCGGCCATGTAGAACGTTGCAGACGTGGGCCTTGGAACATCGAAGGACCTCTGCGACCTCACGAATAGTTAAGATTTCGGATTTGCTCATTACTTGTTGCACAATAGACCTCACTTGTTTTCAGCGATCAAAAGCGGCAGCGCAAAAAGTTTGGACCAAGCCATCAAAGAGGCCCTTTGCGCTGCAGGAATGCTTGTTTCGCGAACCCAGTACTGGTTCGCCATACCGACGATCAGCGTCGGGCGGTCCATTGCCGATAGCAGAACCGGCAAGACCAGCAACTGCTCGTAGCAGATCAGGAACGCGACTCTCTGGTCCGCGATCTCGATCGTGCCTGGCCGCCGTAGGCGAAGCGGCACGCTCGGGCCATCTCCGAACGGGCGCCACATCCCCACGGGGACGGGAATGCGCTGGAAGAATGCTTTCAGCTTCCCGCCGCCGATGACTAGGGCGGCGTTCTCGTAAGAAGGCGTATCTGGGATTGCCAGGCCTGCTCCGATCACGGCCAGGCGGTGCTGCCTCTGCAGTTTCTCGAGGGTAGGCTCCCAGAATGCCTCAGTCGCTACCGTCCAACGGCTTATGACGGTCTCCGGAAGAACGGTCACTGATGTCTGGGACTCAGAGACGATCTGCTGAACGGCCTCCGAAGCGATCAACTCATTTATTCCCGCGAACCGTCGCCCTGGAGCCAGTCTCGTTTGAACGCTCGCCCAACCCGCCGGCGGAGCTGCCGGCTTTGAGAAGCAATGGCAGAGAGCGCACGCAAAAGCGATGGCGAACCAGACTCGCGGTCTTCCGAGAAGGACGAATCCAGGCGCGATTATCGCGGCGGCGAGGCCAAACCAAGCCGTTCCGGGGAAAAGGACTCCTGCTGAAGCGAGGGGAGACGCCCAACCGATCAGGCCAAGAGGCGGTAGAACGCCCGCGGCTAGTGCAACGGGTATTCTCCACGCGGCAGCGGTGCGGTTCTGAGTCCAGGCCGCCGTCAGCGGGAGTGAAAGAAGAACGGCTGCGAAGATCCATGCAAACGCACCCGAGACCGTGCTTGTGGCAGCGAACGCCGCGTAAGCGCGGACCAGCGGCCAAGAAGCTGCCCCGAAGTATGCAAGCGTAACGGCCGCTGCCCAAGCTCGACGCGATTGAAGTCCTACGAGCATCGGAACCGCGAAGGCGAAGCCGATGGACCACCAGGTCCCCCAGCAACACGCGCCAATCAGGCCTGCGGCCAGCGTACTCATGAGTGCAGGAGCCACAGCGGCTTGAGCCTCCCGCGAATGGACTTCTCTTCAACCGGGCCGATATACCGGGAATCGTAGCTACCGCGGCTGTAGGTCGATGCAACCCAGACGGTTCCCGGATGGACTCGATAGATCCCGCTTGGCCAAGCCTGAAGAGGTCGATGTTCAGCGTCACGCGGCAGCGGCGCGGTGTTCGGCAGGAGGCGACCATTAACCGCGATCCCAGCGGGAGAAACGTTGACGATGTCGCCGGCGCGCGCAACCACTGGCTTTAGCAGCGGAACGGCGCGATCGGGACAGGTGAACCCTCGAACGCGGTAGCCCCGGTCTCGCGATAGCGATGCGTACGGTTCGGACGGGCAGAACTCGATGAGGCGCGCGGCCGACTGGTCGGTCCGGATGTAAAGGCCAAGCGGCAGGCTGGAGCTAGTATTGACCCGGAGTCCCGCCAAGCCAGCCACAAAACCCGAAGCTGTGATCAACGCAATGGCGGTCGCGACGTCACGAAGGCCAGATCTCGCCGTCATCGGTGCTCTCCATATGCTCCTCAGGTGCGGGCACGACCTGGTCTTTTGCGTCAGGCGCGTTGTCGGATACGGCCTCTTTGCCATTTCGTCGGACGATCTGATGTGCCGACCGGGCAACAATTTCGTAAACAGTCCTTTGGCTTCCGTCGCGGGGCGTGAACTTTCTGGTCTGCAGGGTTCCTTCAACGAATACGTTGTCGCCCTTGTCGAAGCCGAGCGCGATTTCTGACAGGTCGCCGTAAAAGACGAGACTGTGCCAGTTCGTGTGCTCCTGGACCTGCTCATTCCGGTCCTTGTAGCGATAACCCTCCGCAAGCCGGGCGTTCGCGACCGGAGTCCCAGAGGGCAGATACCGGACTTCAGGTTTCGCGGCGAGATAGCCCGCGAGCTCGATTCTGTTCTTCTGCATTCGTCAATCCTCCCTGTCCTCAAAGCTCAGTTGTTCAAGAAATCCGTGCTTTGGCGATCGACCGGTTTGCGCCGTGGTCCTCGCCGCGACTCGGCCGGAGAGGGCATCGAGGAAAGCACGTTCCATCGTCGAGACAGACTCTGGAGATGCTTCCGGTTTGCTGATTACATTTGCCGAGCGGTCCGCTGCTTTTTGTGGATTCACGTGGCCTTCCTCGATGGTTGTGAACTCCGTGGGCGGCGGGATCGCCGCGCGCTTCGACAAGACCGGATCGGAGAAATAGAGGATCTGAGTTCCGTGAATCGGGTGATGGCCGCTGACGAAGATCAGCATGTCGCCGGGGGCGGTTATCCGTTCCGACGTTCCGCTTCCACTCTTTTTTGACGGCTTCAAACGCATCACTTCATCTGGCGTCATCAACGGGCGTTCGATCTGTTCCACGCTCGCGCTCATGTGGTTGGCGATCGGTGCGAGCCGCGACCCCGAGAAGTTGAAACTCGCCTTCTGCACCGTCTTGGTCCCGGTCATTTTCGACAGCAGTTCCGCCGTGTCGTACTGGTTCGGCGCATACGCCACTCGGACGTGGCAGTTGGAGACGATGCTTTCATTCGGGCCGTACTCATCAACGATCTGTCGGATGTCCTGGGTGATGAGGTAAGCCTTGAGGCCGTACCCGGCCATGTAGGAAAGCGCGTCGGCAAAGATCTCCATCCGCTTTAGCGACGGAAATTCGTCGACCATGAAGAGCAGCCGATGCCGATTTCGTTTCTGCGCTGAGCCTTCGAAGTCCATCCGCTCCGTGAGCCGGTTGACGATCATCGTGAAAATCAGCCGAATGAGGGGGCGCAACCTGATCTTGTCGGAGGGCGGAACCACGAGGTACAGCGAGATCGGACGGGCATGGTTTACCAGGTCGTCGATAGTAAAGTCGCTAGCCGAAGTGTTTCGCGAAACGAGAGGATCGCTGTAGAGCGTCAGCGCGGTCTTTGCAGTGGAAAGAACACCGGAGAAGTCCTTGTCTTCCTTGTCGAGCATTTCGCGGACTTTCTCACGCACGACAGGGTGCGTTGCGGTTCGTTCGCCCTCCAGCATTCGCCACCCGTGTGAGCGGGTCGGGTCGTGTGGAAAGTTCTCCAGTTCAGCGAGTGTGTCGCGAAAGCTCTGTCCCGGTTTCGTGAATACTGATGCCAAGTCGGACAGGCACGCGACTTTGCCCTCGGCGGCGGCTGCATAGCAAACATGAAGGATCATTCCCGTTGTGATTGAAGCGGCGGCATCTTGCCAGTAGCGCTCTTGCGGACTATCCTCCCCGGTTCGCACGATCATGTCGGCGACGTTCTGCGCGTCGGATACGTCGCGCTGAGTTCCGATCCGAACTTCCGAAAGCGGGTTGAATCGGGAGCCGTTTCCAATCTCGACGGGAGAGAACTTGAAGCAGATATGTCCTTGCGCTTGGCGGAAGCCCGCAGTCTTGGCCCAATTCTCCCCTTTGATGTCGTAGACGACGGCCGATTCCGACCAGGCGAGCAGGGTCGGTATTACGAGCCCAACGCCCTTCCCGCTTCGCGTCGGCGCGAATGCGAGAATGTGCTCGGGACCGTTGTGTCGGAGGTAGTTGAGCCGGTTCCAGTGTGGGTTGCACCAGCCCCCCACGTACGCACCCTGCTTTGCGGCAAGGAGGCCGGTGGCGAGGACATCCTCCGGCGAAGCCCAGCGTGCCGATCCGTGAAGATCCTCTGTGTTCTGTGACAGCCGCTTTGCCCGCCGGATGTTCAGTCCGTACGAGAGACCGACGGCAACTGCCGATCCCAAGACGACAATGAGGGCTCCACCAAGCAGCGGGAGACGAACCTTGGGATTCGGGGATGCGCCGTGTTTCAGCAGCCACGGGGCCCACGCGAATGGCTGGTACACGCTGGCACCCCGAACGTGCAGGAGGGGTGTGCCAAGCGCAGCTTGGTAAGCAAACCGATACGCGATGAACTGCGTGGCGGCGATGTTGACCGCGATCAACAGGGCAACGCCGGCTATGACGCCTGCCCAGTTGTATCCACCGACAAAGCCAGGGTCCGGGGGCGTTCGATACAGGTTTTCGGTTCGCGCCATGGTTACCTCGTAAGAGACTGCGCACGATCGCGGGCCTTGAACGGCTTCGTATCGGCGAGGCCGCTTTTGTAATTGATGGCGACAGACTGGCCGGGCGAAAGCACGTCTGCGATCAGCGACCTCGGGTGAGCGATTACCGAACTGGGGCTGATCTTCTGCAGCAGATGGTGCTCGGTTTCGGCGCATATCTCGCCGCGATAGCGTCCTGAGTCGATGTCTGCCGAGTAGAGCCTCGTGTTATTCCCAAATTGAGCCTTGGCCTGCTTCTCCGCTTCCGCAAGAGATCGCTGCAACTCCGTCTCGCTGGGGGGCCGCCGACCGTCAACTTCACCGTCCAGAATCTTCTCGGTCTGTACCTTGATCGGCGCCTGGCCGTCCGGAGTTCCGGCTTTGCCGGTCCGCGCCGGGTTCCGGGTCTCCGTGGCGGTTTCCTTCTCGACGATGTTCACGGTGCCGGTCCCGCGCTCGTAGGCTGCAACATGCTCGGAGGTTTCGGTGCGGACCTGGGGAACTGCTTTGGATTCGACCGACCTGCTGCGCTCCAGCCCCAGCAAGTAGTCGGCGGCGCTGTGGGCGTCCTTCGCTGCTCGGAAGATCTCATGCTTGTTGTTCTTCAAGGCGCTGATCCACGAGCCCACGTACGCCGCATGCTGCTCCGGGTTGTGTGGAATTCCGCGTTCGGCGGCCAGGAACACCGAGGTGAGTTCTGCCCGAAGTTCCTCTTTGGCGTAGTTCGGATCGCCGAATCGATAGCTTTCGTTGAGCGTTGGGCGATTCAGCCGGGACGGGTGCCCGGTCCAATGGGCCAGTTCATGAAGAGCCGTCCCGTAGTAGTCTGGTGCGCTACGGAAAGCTTCTTTCGCCGGCAGGTGAATCGCGTCTTGGGAGCGGCTGTAGAACGCACGGTCCTGTTGATCGTGGGCAATCGCCGCGCCGGAGTTCTGTAGGATTTCCTCGCCGGTTTGGGCAACTTCCCAGTCCTGTAAGCGCTTCGCCTCTTGCGCGGGAATACCGTCGATCTGCTGCGCATTGAAAACGGTATAGACCCTGTGTAACGGCGCGTGCCGGGCTGGGGACTCTTCAGGCGTCGCAGAAGGCCCCTCTGGTGAGTTCTGGCCCGCTCCGGCACGTGGGCCGCGGTCGCTGAACTGCCAATATTCGATCTGAGTGCCCTTCTCGCCCTGACGAACCTGCCAACCGTTCTCCTGAGCCTGCCGGTATGTGAGCCATCGCGGGTCGGTGAAGCCTTTACGAGCAGCCGTTGCCATGAGGTGCAGTGCGTTGCCGCCCCGGTAGCCTCGTTCCGATGTGGGATTGAACGGTAGCGCGGTGGCACCAGCCTCCCAGGGCTTCTGCCACGGGGCGGTGCCCTTCTCAAGCATCTCGATGATTTGGTTCGTCACCTCCTGGCGGTAGTCCCGTTTGGGCGGTGTCTGTTCTTGCGCCTGAACGTCTTTGTCTTCAGTTGTTTTCATTGCTCCTCCTCGAAGTCCGGTTCCGGCTCTTCCAACTCGAAACCAGAACCTTCCAGTGGTTCGCCGCTTGCCGCTGGCGATTCGTCTGGTGCGGGAGCGATCTGTTCATGTCCCGAGGGTTGTTGTGTGACCACTGTGTACCTCAATCTAGCTTGTACAAGCTAGCTAGACACAGTATTCGCCGAGAGGCACAGTAATGTCAACCGAAGGTTCGCAGTCGCTGCCAATTCTCGCGCTGCTTGGGGAGTGATGGCGATGCCATCGCGGTGGGCGGGTACTTATCTGGTGGTTCAATCCCGCAGGTGTTCAGGCCGAGCCTACAAGGCTAATCGTTGTTCCCAGCCCAAAGTCCGGTCAATGTCAGGACCGTCCGCGAGCCGAATCAGCTTTCCACGCTCGCGGCACGTGTAGACTTCCATTTGCGAGAACCCCGGGAACAGATTCACGTATTCGCAAGCGGGGCACTTTTCAGTCGCAACTTCCAGGGAGGCTTCCATGTCACTCAGAGCCACCCGCAGGGCAGCAGCCGGTATGGTACGAATTACGGCATCGCAGTCATTGCACTCGATGTATCCCTGCTCCCCACGAACGATTCCGTACAGGAACCCTGCACACTCAGGGTCACCGAAGTCGCAATGCGGTGCCCAAGTCGCGGTTACGCTTTCGTACCCGGAGCCGTTACAAACGGGGCAATTGCACGGCCCAGTGAGCGGCTTCAGTTTCGCGGACCCATAGGCACATCCGGAAAACTCGCCCTGCCCAAGCGGTGTACCGCGACAGACTTCAAGGGATCTACTTAGCGGCCGATCAGGGCCAGCGTCGACTGTTCCGGTAGTGTTTTTCAGCCCCTCAGGGAACTCGCTCGATGATAGTTCCCCAAACTGCCACTCCCGCCGATCCGTCACTTCGACCCAAACTCCGTGTGCAATCAGTTCATCCGCGAGACGACGCAGCGCTTCATGCACCGACTCGCCGATTCCGAGTATGCCGTGGGACAAATCTTCAGAGCCGAGCAAGGCGCACAGCCGACCCTCAGCAACTCGATACAGTTCGACCGCATTCGCTTGGATCGTCCCTTCGCCGAATGGCTCCATCTCGATGGTCGGTAGAGATTTACGATCAGGTACTTCAACCCAAACAGCTTCTTCAATTAGATGGTCTGCCAAGTCCCGTAATGCATCATGGGTGGTTTCGCCAAAACCGGACACCCCGATCACTAGATCACTGCCGACGACGGCAGAGATGAGGTTGCCGTCCCAGCAGAGTTCGACGGTACCGGCGAGGATAGTGCGGCCATGTAAGTCGCCGGGATTAATGATGCCTTCATTCACCAATTCTATTTTGCCGCGTCCGACCGTGCGGGTAGACGTGATCATTTCCATGGCGCGGAAGCGGGTCGCGGCGAACCTCTACCATAAACCGCTTCAGACCGTGAGCCGCCGGCATCGATAAACGCTGCGCGATGCCAGAGGATCTATCGCTCAGAACGCTCGAACTGGTGCAGTGGGACACCAGCGAACACGACTGGCTGGAAGGACGCGGAGGGAAGCTGTATCTGATCGCCATGATCGACGATGCCACAGGCGAGCTGTCAGCCCGTTTTGCAGCCCACGATTCCACCGAAGAGAACATGCGCCTGTTGCGGAGCGATCTGGAGAACAACGGCCGGCCGGTGGCCTTCTATACCGACAAGGCAAGCAGGCTCAGCAGTATCTCGAGCAGGAGTTCCTGCCCGGGTGGAATCAGAGTTTGACGGTGGCTGCCGCCAGTCCGGCCGACGCCTATCGGCCGCTGGGTCCGGAACACAATCTGGCTTCGGTCCTCAGCCACGCAGAACCCCATGTGACCAGCGACTATACTTTCCAGTTTGCGGGCAAGCTGTACCAGATAGCCCGCAGCAATATCCTGCCGGGGCTGCGCGGCAGCAGTGTACGGGTCGAACGACGGCTGGACGGATCCATAGCGGTTCGTTATCGCGACAAACATCTTGCCGTGAGTCAGTGCCAGCCGCGGCCCAAGGCCGCTGTGATCGCCAGGCCGAAGCCGGCAACGGCTCCCAAGAGCACCGCGGCCGAGCGCACGGCCGCATGGCGTCGCGCGGGCCACGACCTGTTCAAACCCGGCCCCAAACTGTGGGCCGCGGTGGCGGATCGCACTCGCACCCGCGACACTCTCGACTGAACTCACTTCCAATCGGAGCGCCGGGCAAACCCAGCCCGGCGGTCTTCGCCTTTAAAAGGCAAAGCCTCAGCGTCCAAAGCATCATCCCAGTGATCCTCAAAGCGAAGGTCTCCAGAGACTTATCTTCCTGGAGGCCTTTGTGCCATCACTTCGGAGCCAGCTCCGTCGCTTCGGCTTTGCCCATCCGGTAAGGCGCGACCCCGGGCGAACCCATCACCCTAACATCCACTTCCTTTTGGCTAACCTCCGAACCGGACATTTCTACTTGGCACAGAATAGGACATTTCTACTTGGGGTTGACAGGAGCAACGGCAGCAACTGTGCACAGTGTTATGTCAGCTCTTCTTCAATGTCAGACGTGCGGCGTGTCCGCCACGGCCCTTCATAAGACTGTAGACTACCTAAGGGAGCGCGGCGACGACCCGACGGCCGCTCGGCACTGCGAAACACACTACGGGTGCAGGATTTGTGATCGAATACGTGCTGGATCTTCTAAAGCAACTGAGTGAGACCGATCGCCACTTGAGGGAGATGTTCAACCGATTGCCTGCCGAAAGAAGGATCGGCATCTGGCAGAAGCACATAGCAGAGTTCTTTAATTAGGCTTCGAAGTGATCAACGTTCGTGCGTCTGGTGCGCGGCCTGGGAATGCCCGGGGTTCCGTTGAAAGTAACGACTCCCGCGTGATCCACTTTACGACGCCTTTCTCTTTTTGACAACAGCGGCTTTGGATGGATTCAGAGTCTGCAACTTCTCCATGAGAACCGGAATCAGCTTATGGCCAG
>DATLBY010000497.1:0-3313 GCA_035526665.1 Bryobacteraceae bacterium | reverse complement strand
TTCGGCTTGAGTAGTGGCCGTGCTCCACTCTGGGCAAACAGTCCGGCCGCTGCTGCTCCAAGCAGCCCTCTGCGGGTCATTCTTTACTTCTTCGCGGAGTACGTGACGGTCACTGTCACGCCCTCGTCGCCGGGGACGGCCGTCACGGCCGCCGTGCGTTTCTTGTCCGCGGCTTCCCCGCTGATGGTGGCCATCGCGGTCTTTCCATTTTGCTGCATCGAGTTGCTATTGGTCGTCAGGCCGGATTTCTTCAGGCCTTCCTCATAGAATTTTGCGACCTTGTCGACGGGATCTTTGGTGGTAAACATCACCGTGCCGGCGTCTTCTCCTGTGCCCTGCATACCGAAGTTGCCTTGTGGCGCGGAGCTGGGATAATTCGGAATCCAATCCGGAAGCCTGCTGGCGCCGGCGCCGAACTTCACCGTCCCTTCCGACGATCGTGCCTCCAATGTCGCACCCGACCCGTTTCCACTGGTCTGGATGCTTACGGCCTCATGGCCCTCTTCCTGCATGGTCAGTTTGCCCTTTTTGATGTCTTCGAAATTCAGGGTCATGATCTTGCCGGTTTTCTTATCTTTTAGCGTAATGGTGCCGCGCGAATCGTCTGAGGAGAGCACCTCGACGTCGGGATTTGCCATGGCGATCATCTTGGCGGCGGTCAGGCCCGGATTACCCGATGCCACCTGATTTACCTTGTGAGCGATGAAGAGTCCGCCCGCAAAGATAGCGATTCCGAACAGCACCATCAAACCCGCGATAGCGACCAGAATCCAGACCAGCGGACTCGTCTTCTTTACGGGGCCGGGCGGCAGCATTCCAGGTTGCATTGTGGACATAAAAAACACTCCTTGAATTAACTTAGTAGATAATACCCCAATGGCAGGTCGCGCGCGCCCTGCTCTGGAGGATTACAAACGTGCAGCAGATTGTTTACGCAATGCAATTCAAAGGTCAGGCCGTTCCCGGCGGCGGTCCCTCCGGCCCGATGGAAGTGGAAAGCACGGCCGTCAGCAGCAGCATCACCAGTGTGATCAACTCCGGGGGACTCACCGGTGGGTTCGACCCTGCGGCGGCTGCCGCGGCTATTTTTCGTTCGGAAGTAACTCTGAAATCCGAGAGCACGTTCACTGAGGCGGGGAGCATCACCTTTGGATCCGGCGATCACCGGCTGAGGTTCAGCACCGTGGGCGAAGGATGGCTTGCTCCAGGCCCGCAGCCATCCATTAAGCAAGGGACGGTCACCTGGAAGGTGGAGGGGGGCGAGGGTCAGTTTGAAGGTGCAGCCGGCTTGATCACCTCGAATTTCACGTTAAGCGATACGGGTGAGGTCCACGACTACCATCTCGGCATTCTGTATATTCGCTAAATAGTTCTCATTTCTTTTCTCTTCGGCCCGCATGGCGCAATGATTGAGCATTCCTGCGCCATGATAAATTGAACTACGTAGGTCGTAGTCCGCCGATCCCACATATCCATGACATCCGATCCGACACCCCAGGCGGGGGAGAAATTCGAACAGCTGATCGCCATTATGGCTCGATTGCGGGCCCCCGATGGATGCCCCTGGGATCGTGAGCAGACCTTCGACACAATCAAACCTTATCTGCTGGAAGAGACCTATGAGGTCATGGACGCTATCGACCAGCGCGACTGGAAGGAGCTATCCGAAGAACTGGGCGATCTTCTGCTGCAATCGGTCTTCTTTGCGCAAATGGCCTCGGAACAGGATTACTTCCGCATCGAAGATTCGCTGGATGCCATCAACCAGAAGCTGATTCGCCGGCACCCTCACATTTTCGGCGATACTGTCGCCGCGACATCGGACGACGTCAAACGGCGTTGGGATGAAATCAAGGCCGAGGAGCGCCACCGGAAAGGCTCCCAATCGAAGTCGATTCTCAATTCCGTTCCGCGCTCTCTTCCGGCGCTGGTGGAGGCCCAGCAGATCAGCTCGCGCGCCGCACGCACGGGATTCGACTGGGACAACTCGGATCAGGTCCTGGAGAAGCTGAACGAAGAGACTCGCGAACTGGCGGAGGCGCGGGCTACCGGTTCGCCCGCCGAGATCGAAGACGAGTTGGGCGATATCCTGTTCGTGATCGTGAATCTGGCGCGCTTCCTGAAGGTGGATCCGGAGCAGGCATTGCGCAAGACAAACGCCAAATTCCGGCAGCGTTTTAGCTACGTCGAGAACGGCCTGGCGGAACGAGGCAAGACACCGGCCGAATCGGATATTGCCGAGATGGAATCTTTGTGGCAATCGGCTAAGCAGGCGCTGCGATGAGCTCGATTGAAATTCGGGAACTGTCGGAGCATGGCGATCTGGCGCATGCGGTGCGTCTGCAAAAGCTCATCTGGGGATTTGAAGATATCGACCTGCTGCCGCTGCGGCTGTTCGTGGTCGCGATCAAAATCGGCGGCCAGGTGCTGGGCGCATTCGACGGATCGCGCATGGTTGGATTCAGTCTCGCCATCCCGGGAATGAAGCCCGGCGGGAACTCCTACATCCATAGCCACATGATGGGGGTGATTCCCGAGTACAGGAATCAAGGAATCGGCCGCCTGCTGAAGCTGCGCCAGCGTACCCTTGCCTTGCAACAGGACGTGCAATTAATCGAGTGGACATTTGATCCGCTCGAGATCAAAAATGCCTTTTTTAACATTGAACGTCTGGGAGTGATCGTCCGCCGGTACGTGCTCAACCAGTACGGGACCACCACGAGCCACCTGCACGGTGGACTGCCGACGGATCGCTGCGTCGCGGAGTGGCATATTCGCAGCCCCCGGGTGTCGCTCGTTGTGGAAGGTGAAGGCGCACCCCACACTCAGCCGGTGGATGGGAGGATTTCGGTTCCGTCCAATATCGCGGAGCTGCGGCGATCCGATCCCCGGCAGGCCCGCGAAATTCAGCGATCCATCAGTGAACAGTTCCTCCAGCAGTTTCGCGCCGGTCTGGTTGTGACCGGATTCGAGCGGTCTGAGGAAGCAGGCACGTACCTTCTGAGCTCATGGCCATCCAACTAGACCGCGTAGTGCTGCGGCAGCTACGCATGCCGCTGGTGCATTTCTTTGAGACCAGCTTTGGACGCACGTATGAACGCGATATCGTGCTTGTCGAAGTGATATCGGGCGGGCTGTCGGGCTGGGGCGAAGTCACCGCTGGCGAGCACCCGTTCTATAACGAAGAGTGGACCGCCTCAGCCTGGCTGCTCTTGCAGCACTACATCGCTCCCGCGGTGCTTCATCAGCAGCTCGACAGCGCTCAAGCGGTAGCCCCGCTGACGGCCCGCATTCGCGGCCACAACATGGCGCG
>DATLBY010000496.1:0-5734 GCA_035526665.1 Bryobacteraceae bacterium | reverse complement strand
GGGGGCGCCTGCGTCGCCGGGCTCTACACATTCCTCTCAAGCAGGGTCGGCTGGCAAATCTCGATTCTGACGCTGCCCATCATTTATCTGGTCTATCGATCGTACCGAATTTACCTGGACCGGCTAGCGGAAGGCCGCTTGCATTCCGACCAGTTGGAAGCGGCGGCGAGAAGGCTCGAATCGGTGCTGGAGAGCACGACCGACTGCGTCTTCGCAATTTCGGGCAAATCGGTTATTACCTACGCTAACCGGCGGGCTCGCTCACGCCTGTTCAAAAATACGGATCCGGTGGGCACCGTCCTTTGGGATATGTTTCCGACACTCGCCGAGGCAGGCTTTCGTCCTCAAGTGGATATGGCCTTACGGGAAAACCGGTCAATCAGCTCGGAGCGGTTTTTCCCGGATGCGAAGGCCTGGTTTGAAATTCATGTGAATCCGTCGGGAGAAGGAGTCGCCTTCTATCTCAAGGACATCACCGAAAAGCTTGAGCTCGGCGAACAGTTGCGGCAGGCTCAAAAGATGGAGGCCATTGGACGGCTAGCCGGGGGTATCGCCCACGATTTTAATAATTTATTGACTATTATTCTGGGGTTCGGCCAAATTGTGGCGGACGATTTAGTTCAGGACGAGGCAAAGGCGAGCATGTCAGAGGTGCTGAAGGCCGGGGAACGCGCGTCCGCCCTGACGCAGCGGCTGCTGGCTTTCACGCGCAAGCAGATTCTGCAACCTGAAATTCTGAATCTTAACGAAGTCGTTTCCGGAATGGAAGGTATGCTGAAACCGCTGATCGGCGAGGATGTTCTCATTTCCATCCATCTGGATCCGAACGCGGCGACGATCCGCGCAGATCATCACCAGCTGGAACAGGTGATTATGAATCTTGCGGTAAATGCGCGGGACGCGATGCCCGCCGGGGGTGAGCTGATTATTTCGACCGGGGCCACCTGGATCGATGAAGCCCGGGCGGCGGTACACGGGCGCGAGGCCGGCAGCTATTCCTACTTGACAATCAGAGATACCGGCTGCGGCATGGACGCGGAGATAAGAGCGCGAATCTTTGAGCCGTTTTTCACGACGAAAGAAAGCGGCAAAGGGACGGGACTCGGGCTCTCCATGGCATACGGCATCGTCCAGCAAAGCGGCGGGTTTTTGACGGTGCAAAGCGAACTGGGAACCGGATCCAGCTTCGATATCTATTTTCCTTGCGTCAGTGGACCGGGCGCGTCCCGGCGAGCTACGCCGGCGAATGGGGATGTCAGCGGTTCGGAAAAAATTCTACTGATCGAAGATGAAGGGGCCGTGAGGCAGCTGGTGCAAGTATTACTGACCGACGCAGGCTACACGGTTGTGGCGCTGGAGGACGCAGGTCACGCCTTACGGCTTCCGAAAGCGGAGATGGCCGGGGTGGACCTGCTTGTCACGGACATGGTGATGCCGGGCATGAGCGGTCCAGACGTGGCATCGCAGCTGGTTCAGCTGCGGCCGGGGTTGAAAGTTTTGTACGTATCGGGTTACACGGATCATCCTCTAATCAACGACGAGAGCCTGGCCGGGGGCAGATTGTGGCTGCAAAAGCCCTTCACGCGGGAAGAACTACTCGCCAAAGTCCGGGTCGCGTTGAATTCCAAGTAGCTTAGCAGGCTGCACCTTTGCCGGCGAGGCTAATTTAGAATTCAAGGCGAGAAATAAACAATTCCAAGTTGACCTCAGGGGGGACAACGAGGTAATCTCGCACTTGTTCCAGGTTAAACATGATTCTGCCTACTACATACGCCACCGCTCTGCTTTTAACCATCCTTACCATGATTTGCTGGGGATCTTGGGCAAACACGTTCAAGCTGACAAAAAAATGGCGGTTTGAGCTTTTTTATTTTGATTTCGCCATGGGAGTGCTGGTAGCGGCAGTGGTGGCGGCCTACACTTTCGGAAGCATGGGCGACGATCTGTCGTTCGGGGATAACATGCTCATCACCGGGAAACGGCAACTTGCCATGGGTTTCGCGGCGGGAGTTATCTTTAATCTCGCAAATATGCTGCTGGTGGCCGCCATATCGCTATCGGGACTGGCGGTGGCATTTCCCGTGGCGATCGGTCTCGCGATGGTGATCGGTGTGGTTTGCAACTACATCATCAACCCTCAAGGGAGCCCGTTTCTGCTCTTCTCGGGCAGTCTTCTCATTCTGATCGCGATCGTAGTGGATGCACTCGCCTATCGGGCGCACTCGGAAGTGGACGGCGAAGTGAGCAAGAATTTCAGTGTCAAGGGACTGGTCATCAGCCTGGTGAGCGGAGTACTGATGGGCTCCTTTTATCCCATTGTCGAGATGAGCAAGGCGGGCGAGATTGGTCTCGGCCCGTACTCGGTGGCCTTTGTATTTGCAATCGGAGTCTTTTTCTCCACATTCATCTTTAACCTATATTTTATGAACCTGCCGGTGCAGGGGGAGCCGATAAGCTTCTTCGACTACTTTAAGGGCAACAGCAGAAACCACCTGCTTGGCTTGGCCGGCGGACTGCTATGGTGCATTGGCGCGATTGCTAATTTCACCGCCGCCAGCGCACCGGAGAAGGTGAACGTAGGGCCGGCGGTGAGCTACGCGATGGGCCAGGGAGCCACTCTAGTGAGCGTCTTGTGGGGCCTGCTGGTATGGCGCGAGTTCCGGGGCGCGGACACGCGAGTGAAAATGCTGTTGGCCGTCATGATCGCACTCTTCGTGGCCGGCCTGGCGCTGGTTTCGCTGGCGCCGCTGCATGCACGGCAATAACGCCCCGGTCACCCCAGGATCCTAGCCCGAACCTCGGCCAGAGCTTCTGGAGAAGGGGCGCTTCCCTGCGCCATCTGGGCACCGCCTCCACCACGTCCGCCAACGGCGTCCAGGGCGCACTTCAGCAACTGCCCGGCGTCTACGCCGGAATCCGGAGATGCCGCCAGCAGAATGGCCGGGGGCTGCAGGGAAAAACCGGTAAACACAGCTCTGGAGTTGGCAATGAAGCTCTGCGCCTCGGCCCTCATCTGTTCATCGATCTCTCCCGCCCGTTCCAGGCGGCGAACACCGGCGGAATCCGGGGCGCAGGACTTATAAGCGCTCCGTCCACGCACCGCCGCAGCTTCGAGGGCAAGCTTTCTGTATTCTTTCTGCATCTGGACGAGGGCCGCCTGCTGAGTCTCGACTTGTTGCGGAGCGGCCTGCAAGGTGGAGGAAAAGACATGCGCGATGCGGCTCAGGGCGTCAAAATCACTTCTTGCCTGGCGGACCGCCCGTAAACCGCAGAGGAACTCAAGGCGTAAATTCCCGCGGATCTTCTCCCGGCCGCGGAGTTGAATCGCGCCAATTTCTCCCGTCGCGCGGACGTGCGTACCTCCACAGGCGCTCCGGTCAAGCCCGTCAATGGAGACGATCCTGAGCGTGCCTTCACGATCGGAAGGCTTGCGGAGTCCGGCGGCATCGCCCGCCGATTCAAAGGTGATACGCACCGGCCGATTCTCCGCCAGGACACTATTAGCCGATTCTTCCAACTCCGAAATCCGGGCGCCGCTCAACTCACCCGCCTGCACATCGATGGTGCAGGTCCGGCCGCCGAGATGGAAGCTCAAGGTCGGAATACCAAACTTCTGAGCAAGTACGGCGGAGAGCAGATGCTGGCCGGTGTGCTGCTGCATGTGATCGAAGCGGCGAGACCAGTCAATGCGCCCCTCAACTATTTCGCCTTCGAGCGGAGCCGCGAGGACGTGGACTATCTCATCGCCCTCTTCCACTACTTCGACCACGGGGACGCCGTTCAGAAATCCCAGATCAAAGGGCTGTCCCCCGGAGGTGGGATAGAAGGCGGTGGATTCCAGAATCAGCCTCCGCCCCCCATCCAAATGGCGGAGGACCCGCGACTCGAACGTGCTAACGTAACTGTCCTCGTAGTAGAGGCGCTGTGTCATTTCGGCAGACCCTACTCGATGGCGATCTTGACGCTGTTGCTGGCGCCATCGTCGCCCCCCACCTTCAGCGTAACTTCGGGCCCGGTGGGCGAGCTATCAGGAACGATGACATTGATCTGGTAGAGGCCGACGAAATTCGGCGCCAACCCCACGAAAAAGGGCTTCGCCTCGACATTCCTGTCAGAGAACAGCCCACCGCCGAAGAAGACCCGGCTGGTAGTCGACACGCGCGCCAACGGCTCCGCTCCCGGTGATGCCTCGCCGCTGAGCACCGCAGGAGTGGCGGGCCCGAGTCCCAGAGCGTAGATGACCAGGGCCGACCCGGCCTTCGCCGGATGACTCGGAACGCCGGGCGTCACCGGCATCGCGTAAGTCTGGTCTTCGTTCAAGACGATTCCGTATTCCTTGAGGCCGCTGAGCAAAATCCGCGGAGCACCCCGTACGATGTTGATGCTGACGAGATTGCCGGCCTGTCCTTCGCGGTCGACACGGACTGTTCCCTGCCCCAGCGCGGCATCGAAGGGGATTTGAAAGTTTACCTGCTTATAGGAAGAGTAGAAGATGGGCGCGGGCTGTCCATTCACGAACACACGCGTTCCGTTCAACTCCGTAGTGAGCGGCAGCTTACTGGCCGAGGTAGGCGGCGCGGCCGTAAACTGCTCCCCAAATGCGGCGACAATACCGCCTTGAGCGATTACGTCATCCGGATCGTACGTTGCATTGTTCCCCACGCCCCCATAGAACGTGCGCGCCGGGCCGGGAGCGAGCACCTCCAATTGCACGGGGACAGTCAAGGTGTTGGCTGCGTTGGAGGCAATCGCCACAGATCCCTGATAGGTCCCCGGCGCCATTCCCGATGGATCGGCAGTGATGGCTACGCCGCCGAAGCTCAGGGGTTTCTCCGCGGTCAGCCAGTTTCCCCCGGACGCGGTGATCGGAGTTGCCCCGGAGATGCTCAGTGTTCCGAGCCCTCTGTTATTCACGCTCACAAATTCGGTCTGCTTCACCGAATTCTGTGCGATCCGGAAGCGAACCTGCTCCTGCGAGAGTTGCCCGATCGGCTGGCTGGTGACACGAAGCGCTACCGGAATCGACTTGTTATCGCTACTGAGCTTGGAGCGAGACGTGACTATCGTGCCGTTATAGCTTCCCTCGTTCAATCCTCGCGGGTTCACCGTAATACGGTAGGGATAGACGAAACGGAAGCTGCCCGACCCTTCGAGCAGCAGCGTCACTGCGGGCAGGCCATTCACCGTCCAATCCAGTTCACTGTTGGTGGTGAACTTCGTCTCGACGGGGGGGCCATTAGGAGCTGCGAACAGATCCAGACGATCCGGAACTCCGCCGCCTACCTGAATCGTGACGGTGATGTCCTGCGGTGAGTCGATCGCGGCAGGATCGGATACTGTGATGATGCCGGTGTACGTACCCCTTGCCAGGGTCCCCGGCTGCACCGAAATTTGGAGCGGTGTGCAGCGGGAGTTAATCAGACAGTCCTGCTGGGTTCCAAACGATGGCTTCAGCCAGGCCGCTGAGGACGCCAAGCGCAAATTCAAGACACCATCTCCGACGTTGTAGGTCTCCACCGGCCGGGCGTTTGCCGTTCCCCCGGCGGCCACTGATATGGGTCCAACCGCGGAGGTGGATAGTCTCAGCCGGGGGGCGGCCACGGCCAACGAGGTGAACGCTGCAATTCCGGTAACGATGCGGGAAACTCTTCTCAAACCCAATCCAGTGCTCCTTTTTTGTATGCCCACAGGTAGCCCACAATCAGGAATGCCAGAAAGATAGTCACTTCCGCAA
>DATLBY010000495.1:0-6010 GCA_035526665.1 Bryobacteraceae bacterium | reverse complement strand
CACGTGCGACCAGCGGTTCAGTTCGATGGCCGCCTCGGATTGCACGCGTGCTCCATCGTCCAGCCACCGTTGTACCAGGTTGGCCTGCAGATGCCCGTCCTTCAAATACAAGCCGAAACCCTGTCCTTCAACCTGGTCCTGAGCACGGCTCACGATCGCCCCGGTCGCAGCCGTCGGGTAAATCCAGGCTGTCAGCGTAAACGAGTCGTAGAAGCCAAAATTACCCAGGTTTCCGACTTGCACATAACGCTTGCCGTCAAAAACCGCAGCTTGGCCCAAACGGCCGGGAGCATATTGCGCCGCCCCATCTTTCCATTCGGGCTCGATCGCGGTGGACGAGCCAGCCTCGCTGTCCGTGATTACCGGACCGTTTTCCATCAGGTACGTGTACTTTTCCGATCGTGGAGGATCGCGGAGGAATTCGCCCCGCAGACTCCCATCCAGCGCGAGATGCGCCGCCAACGCGCGATCCGGAGCCCAGTCAATTTCAGAAGTCCCGCCGAGGGATTTCTCCCAGGTCCGCTGGAGCTTCGAAATCTTCGAATCGAGATCTGCCAGCCTGTGCTCGAGGCCCGCCAGTTTCTCGTCCAGCGCCTTAAGCCGCTTCTCCTGCTCGAGGGTGGGGGCGGGAATCGTCGGGGGGGAATTGCCGTACTTGAACGCCTTCCCGCGTTCGGGCACATTGTTGAAATAGGCGAAGACCTGATAGAACTCTTTCTGGCTAAAAGGGTCGTACTTGTGATCGTGGCATCGTGCGCAACCGAGTGTGGCCCCCAGCCAGACCGCCGAGGTGGTCTCCACGCGGTCCACTACGTACTCCACTGCGTACTCTTCGGGAATAATTCCACCTTCGCCGTTCCCTCGATGATTCCGGTTAAACCCCGTGGCCAATACCTGCTGGAAAGTTGCGCCCGGCAGCATGTCCCCGGCCAGTTGTTCCACGCTGAAGCGGTCAAACGGCATGTTTCGGTTGAAGGCGTCGATCACCCAGTCCCGCCACCGCCACATGGATCGCTCGCCATCGCTCTGATATCCATTGGTGTCGGCGTAGCGTGCGGCGTTGAGCCAGGGCATCGCCATGCGCTCGCCGTAACGCGGCGATGCCAGCAGCCGGTCCACCACTTCGTCATATGCATTAGGCGCTGCATTTTTTACAAAGGACTCCACCTCTTGGGGCGTGGGAGGCAGGCCTGTGAGATCGAGCGTCACACGCCGGATGAGCGCCCGCCGGTCCGCTTCGGGAGATGGTTTCAAGCCTTCGCGGTCGAGGCGAGCCATCACGAACCGGTCGACTGCATTCTTCGGCCAGCGCGGATCGCTCACCTGGGGAAGGTCTGGCTTTCTTGGGGGTATGAAGGACCAATGCTTTTGCCATACCGCGCCTTGCTCTACCCAGCGGGTTAGCAGGTTGATTTCGCGTTCCGTCAGCCGCGCCGCTCCCGCCCAGACGGGTGGCATGCGCCGGCCGTCCTCTACCGTTACGCGGTGGATTACTTCACTCTTGGAAACATTGCCTGGGACGATGGCGAAATGTCCGCCGAGGTCCGCTTTCGCCGCTGTTTCGATATCGAGACGCAGCTTGCTTTTTCGGTTGGCCTGGTCCGGCCCATGACAGGTATAGCAGCGGTCGGAGAGGATTGGACGGATGTCCCGGTTAAATTCGATGGTTGCCGGCTGCGCGGCGGCCACGCCTGCTCCAGCCAAAAAGATCCAAACCACTCGGAGATTCAGTCCGTTGTATCGAAGAACGCGCCATTCATGTACTGCTCGCATTGGCCGGGATCATTATATCAGTGGCGCCCGGCACAACACTTGCGTATCGTGCGGAGTCATGACCCTCCATGTTGCTCTCTCAGGCCCACGTCCTCTGATGAGCGACGGGTATTCGACACGTATGAATAAGCACGGGAAAATATGATACGGTAAATACCACCACCGTGTACTGGACATCAGTTGCGGCCAGACAGCGCCGGTGGCTGGCTTTGGAAATGAGGGGCATCTACGCTCTCCTGTTCTTTGTCTGCTCGTGTTCGTCAAGTCCGTCCATCTGTCCATATTTCACCAGAAAACCCTTCGGGTTCAACAAGGAGTGGATCAGAGATTCAGACCTCATCGTCGTATCGACGATTACGAAATCGCGTTTCGTACAACGGCAGCATGTGGCTGGAATGGATCGGGCTTTCAGTTTGTATGATGTCGAGTTTGAACCAATCAGGACATTGAAAGGCGAGTTGCGGGCTCGTAGGCATTTTTGGCTTTACCTCGATGAATCGGAAAAGCCTCGGAGTGTTACTCCGGCCTTCGATCATACTGTGGGCCATCGCAGCATCTTATTTCTGCGGGAGGAGGGCGGCCGTCTGCGACCCCTGGAAGATCTGCTTAACTACAGTGTTCGCGTGCACGGCGATTCGATTCCTCAATGGGTGTCTGAGTCCAATGAGTATGGAACAGACCACTACATCCCTTCCGTGAGTGCCGACGATGCCCAAGCAGGCTTTGCAATAGCCAGGGCAGTTTTAACACCGGACAAGCAAAATGCGGAAGCCTTTGCACAATCTCTGCGCTCAAACGTCGGAATCGCCCAACTTGCTACGTCGGCACGTTACACAGTAAGAATTTTGCGGGGTCTGCTTAAGTATTCCGAGAAGCAGATCCGAGATCGTGCGTGCCTCGCACTGACGGAGGACTACCTGGGCCAAGGAGACTGTGTTGAATCGTTGCCTGACCTTCCTCCGAGTGACCGTGCCCGGATGATGTCGCGGTTGACCGATCAAGAGCATCAAATTACTGGCATTCTGGAACACAATCCGATGCAAGGTCTGGTTGCATCGAATCACCGCATGGAGGTCTTGGATCGACTGGAACTCCTTCGGAGCCATCGAAGCCGGCGTGTTCGCCGCCTTGCTTGCGCGGCGATTGATCGCTTTTATCCAGAGCCGCATATCGAACGCTGTTCTGACGCTGATCGCTAAATTCCCTGCAAAATTGGCGAACAGAGACTCGCAAACTCGCAAGAGTTGGCGAGGCTAGCTGAATGAACTCGCACGTAACGCGCGGATTATGGACTCTATAGCAGTCTCGCGGCCGCGATCAAATGGGCGAATTTCAGCGAAGCATCGGATACGCGGATACGAGATCCTCTTCTTCACGCCGCAGCCCAATGCTGAATTTCGCCTCGCTTCCAGCCGCCCGGTAACTCGCCTCCGCATAACTGTATTCCCCCCGCGAGTCGCCAACGGATACTGTCTTTTCCAGCGGCGACTGCAGATTGACCAGTTGGACGGGCCGCGGCGCGAGGGCGGCAACAAGATCCGGCAAATCGTATTTGCCGAGAACACCGGGAATGACCGCATCGAAAATCCGCCGGTGAATGGGCGTTCGTGCGATCGCGCCAAATGACACCAGACCCCCTTCCACCACCACGCCCGCAATCCGGGCGTCCATAACAGCCGTATGCAGCACATCCACCGATGCGCTTGAACCCTTTCCAAATACCAGGCACGCTCCGCCGGAAAGCAAGCCACGCGCGGCCAGAACATCGATACCGCGCGAGATATCCTCTACGTGAAGGCCCACCATTGTCTTGCCGACCATTAACGCCAGCCAGGTTACTTTATTCCTCCGGAACCACGTGTCGGAGGAGGCGCCTCTCGCGCCCGCTTCACCGAAGCCGGATGGAGTTACCACCAGCACTGCGTGTCCCAGTGCGGTTAATTGCTCCACATCGGCGTCGGGCGGCGCGCCGGCTGGCTTGTCCCGCTCGTCCACCAGAAGAACCGCTTGCTTGCGTGCCATTCCAGCTTTCGGTTCCACGAGCAGTGCCTGCACCATCCTGCCGGGACTCGCCTCGTAAGACAGCCTGGTCACGCCTGAGCCACCGCCAGCCACACGGATGTTCAGGGGCCCGCCGAATGCCTCATATCTCGTCATCCGCAGGATGCTCTCTCTTAACTGCGCCGCGAGTTTGCTTGTGTCCTGCGCAGTATTCAAAGGTCGACGCGCCGGCGTCAGACGCGATAAGCGGCTCACGTTCAGCGTGCTTGGCGTCTCTCCCCCCAACGATGTCGAAACCTGGCCGCTGGGCGTGCATAATAAATCTTCTTCATACTCAGTCTGAAACCTAGGCTCGGGCGTGACTTCCCCGTTTGTTCCTTTTAACCAGCGGCTCATCCACGCATAAATGGCTTCTCGCTGGCGCTGAGTCGTCCCGTGGCCCCCGGGCTCGTAGGAATAGGAGATCTTATCTTCAGCGCCGAATAGTGAATAAATCCGGCGGCTCTCCTCCAGAGCGTTACGGGATCCTGCGATGGGAAAGAAATCCTCCGTGGTGGAACAGATCAAGTACGGTTTGGGAGCGAATGCCTCCACCAGATCGGCATGGTTCAACCCATTTTTGAGCTGATCGGGGAATTGCTGCTCCGCATCCTGAGGCCCCGTTCCTAACAGTTGATCCTCCCAATCGGTGATGTAGCAGGAGGGAGCGGCTACCTTGACGCGTGGATCCAGCGCGGCCAGATACGCGGTAAGTGTCCCGCCTCCGGAGCAGCCCGAAACGCCGATGCGGTTCGGATCCACCGACGGGAGCGACTGCAACAGGTCGATGCTTCGCACAGCATCCCAAACCATGTCGCCCGCGATGGTGCTGCCGTCCAGCAGGCTCTGAATCCCCACCATCTCGTGCTCGGTTGTAGTGCCCCCCACCAGAGAGTCGCCAAGCCTCGCATCGTAGAAGATTCTGCGTTCGCCTTGGCCAGTGGGGTCATACGTTAGCACCACAAATCCTTGTTGGACCAGCCCCAGCCCGAGCTTCTGATAGAACGCGCGCGCCTTTGCGCTGAGACTATGTCCCGTCGGCTGCAGGACCGCGGGATAAGGGCCCCTTCCGCCTTGCGGTACATAAAGATTCGCCGTCACGTAAAAGTGGGGCCGGCTCTCATAAATCAATTTTTCGATGCGGTAACTACCCCGGTCTAGTGTTCCGGTTTTACGGATGTGGAGTGGAGTCTTCTCCGAAGGCAAGGGTCCAAGCATCTTGAGAAGCCGGCGGCGCACGTAGGCCCGACGTTCTTCGAACTGCTCTGGAGTGCGGATTTGCGCTACCTTCTCGCGCCTCGCGGCAAGCTGCCGCAAGGCGATTTCGCGCAGGTATTCGTACACTCCAGCCGCTGGATTCGGGCCGGGTGGGCTGGCTAGCGATACAGTGACCGCCAGGCAGATCAGAAGCACTCTCGTGCCGCGGGACATCAAACCATGAGTGCAGAGCATGATAAGTTTCAGAAATTGAACCTGGCTCCCCCGCAACGTTGCTATCAAGAATACAAATCTTCTGCAGCGTGCGCAATGAAGCCTGGGTAGCGGCCTTAGATCGTCGCGGTGTGCACCAACTGCAGTACAGAGTGTGGAACAGAGGGGAGGGAACGCGATTTGATTTGTATAGGGGAATGGTGGGCGCGACAGGACTCGAACCTGTGACCTCCTGCGTGTGAAGCAGGCGCTCTAACCAACTGAGCTACGCGCCCCCCAAGAGAGGCGTCTTTTCAATTCTACATCACCCCATGGAAAACCACAGCATTTACGGAGAAAAAGAGTGCCATCCCGCCCCTATTTGCCGACATCTTTCCATGCCGGTAGAGAAACGTTCACCCGGTAGTTTGACTCGTTATACTCCGGATTACGCTCCGGCGCATAGATCTTCTTGCCGTGGAACGGCTGATCCTGCGTGTAGATCCACACACGCTTCTCGTCCCAGAGCACAATCTCGTCCCGCGCGTCGCCCGTCAGATTTAACACATTGGCCGTCAGGTCAGGATGTCCATCCTCCGGAAACATCACCGCACGGCGCAGGCGCCCGTCAATCATGCCGCCTTCTTTCGCATTGCCCGACAGTAGTACGAACTCCTGGCCGTCGCCGCGCCAGTTCACAGGCAGCATCACACTGCCGCTGTGAATGGGTTCTTCCTGGGCCAGAATGTTGGCGTCATGATCGAACAAGGTGATGATTCCCGGATTC
>DATLBY010000494.1:0-2177 GCA_035526665.1 Bryobacteraceae bacterium | reverse complement strand
AAATCCTCTGGGACCGTACTCCGCATGTAGCTTGGTCATCAGCCGCGAAGCCGCCTGGCAATGCGGACACGTGGTGTAGAGGAATTCCAGTGCTACTACCTTGCCGCGATACTGGCTGAGCTGTACCTGTTTGCCGCCGGGAAGCTGAATTGCAAAATCTGGAGATTTCCGGGGGACCTCGGCGGCGTCCAGCGGCAGCAGCACGGCCGCCAGGGCGAACGTGAGAAAAGCAAAACGCATCCAGACACTCCTGTTGTTTCTTTTTACTTTACCGGAACTCCCGGCTTCCATTCACTGCGTGACTTCACGCCTTCGACGCTGGTCAATCGCGTTCCGGCCAGCGTCAGACGGAAGAGGCCGTCGTCGCCTTCGCCCTCCAGCGTACCGTCCCGCGCTTCGCCGGCGCGCATCTGCTTCCACTTGCCCTTCATGACGCGCTGATAGGCATCGAACATCTTCTGTCCGTTGGCGGCGCTGTCCCATTCCGAGGCATAGACCAACACGAGATGACGATCCCGCTGATCCTCCAGTAGTTCGAAAGCGCCGCCACGCCAGTGCGGGGCCAGCTCCTGCGCCTCGGCCTTACTGCCGTACTGCTCCAGGAGCACCGCGTGATCGAACTCGCCCACGGTCCCCCCGGTCAGCGTTTTGTACTTAGATGGCGAGGAGAGTTGCGGGGGGTCGGGAACATGCTCCTTGTCTCCGGCCAGGTAGATTTCCGGATGCAGGATTTGGCGCGAGCTGGTGGGCGCATTGCGGAAGACCGCGCCAAAGCCCGCCGTACCCAGCTTCTGCAGCACTGCCTGTTGGAAGCGGAATCCGTGGATGTACGGGAAGAGCAGCGATGCCCTCATATACAACGGCGCGTTTCCCATCACGGGATACTGGGCCGCGCTGTTATCCGACAGTCGGCTCATGGAATCGGCGATGGCGGGCGATGTCAGGAGCGATTGCCCTAATTTTTGCGCCAGCATCTGGTACATGAGCCAGGTGGCCTGCCCCTCCATCACGGCCATGCGCGCCAGCGAGCTGTCGTCGGATTTGCCGCGCTTCAAATACCGCTCCAGGTGAAAGTGCTGATCCGCCAGAGCATGGGCCAGCTCGTGCGCCAGGACCGTCTGCTGTTCCGGCGTGGCCGAGTCGTCCAGCAGAAAAAGCCTCTTTTTGCGGTAATCGTAGAAGGCGGCCGCCTGCTCAGTGATCAGATCGACGGTAGTCTTTTTCAGATCGAACTCCTGGGGCACGAAGCCGAACTTCTTAAGCGCGAGCTCCTCGGCGCGCAGCTCCTCCGGCTTGATCTCCTCGCGCATGCGGTCTTCCAGAAACTGCTTGAGATGCTGCTTGTCGATCGTGTCGTATTTCACGTGCCGCAGCGGCTTCAAGCCCGTAATCTGGCTGAGCTTGGCAACGGTCGCTTCGATTTCGGAAAAGGCCGATGGGCGAGGCTCGGGCGCGGTCTGGGCGAAGATCAGCGCGGCGGCGGAAAGCCCCAACGGGGCGGCCCAAATCCTAAATTTTCTCATCGGCACTATCAGGATAGACGACGCGGCAGCGCGCCCCTACGGTACAATGTGAGTTCCATTTTGCAACCAGGAGATTCACGCCTCCCCGCGGCCAGCCAACATGCGTATTTCCGAACTCCGCCTTCATCCGATTGCCATTGCTGACGGGCCCCTTCGCAGCTCCTACGGGCTGCATGCGCCTTACGCGCTACGTACGATTGTGGAGTTGAAAACCACGGATGGCATAACCGGTATCAGTGAGACGTACGGAGGCGAAGCGCCGTTGCGCGCCCTCGAATCGCTGCGCGAACGGGTGGTGGGCATGGATCCGTTTCAACTCACCGGTCTCTGGCTGGACCTGACTAGCGACGCGGGTCAAGGGTCTGAGGCGGTGGCCGGGGGCCGCAGCCAGACCTATCTTGTGCCGGGCGAGAATCCGCTGGATCAGCATGCGCGGTCGTTCGCAGCCATTGAAGTCGCCTGCCTGGACATTATCGGCAAGGCGGTGGGACGGCCAGTATGCGACGTGGTGGGCGGGCGTGCCCGGGACCGGGTGGCATTTTCCGCGTACCTGTTCTACAAGCACGGCGGTGGCGGCGGACTGGGAGAGGACCGGCGCGAGGATGAGTATGGGGAATGCCTCGACCCGCAATCGATTGTGCGGCAGTGCCGGCG
>DATLBY010000493.1:0-2867 GCA_035526665.1 Bryobacteraceae bacterium | reverse complement strand
GCGGCCCCTTTACGTCGTATCGAGCGATGGAACTCTCCATTCGATACGCCCTTCCGATGGGGCCGACATGGCGCCTGCGCGGAAGTTTGTCCCAGCCGGTACCAATGTCTCCAGCCTCAATGTCGCCGGTGGCTTTGTCTATGCGGCGATCTCCGCTGGCTGCGATCGTGCGCCCGCCGGACTGTGGGCAATGAACGTAAATGATCCCGTGGCTAAGCCCGTCTTTTTTCCGGCAAAAAGTGCCGATCCAGGTGCTTCTATTGGAACCGGCGGAACAGTGTATAGCGCGGCACCGGACGGCATCGTTTCTCTTACCGCGGGCGAACTGGCCGTACGACAGAAGTTTTCCCGGCCTGCCCCGGTCAGCACGGCTCCCGTTGCATTTCTGTGGAAGGGGCGAGAGTGGATAGCGGGAGCCGGCCCGCAAGGCGTTTTCCTGCTCGATCCAACACGGCCGGCGTTCATCGATCGCGTTCCGGGACGTGGGCTCACGGGCAGCCTCGCCACGGCCGAGGATGCTCACGGCGCCCGCTGGCTGTATGCGGCTGCTCAGGGAGGCATCCTGGCGTTTAAACTCGCGGCTGCGGGCGAGCTTCCGAAGTTGTCTTCGGTTTGGACTTCCGCGAATCTGCCGGCTCCTACATCCCCGGTGGTAGCCAATGGAATCGTCTTCACGCTATCGACGGGTGGCACACCCAGTTTGCGTGCTTTGGATGCCCTCACTGGGAAGCAGCTTTACTCCAGCGGGGACGCACTGAAGTCTTCCACCGCCCGGAGTAACTTGGCGGTGGCTAATGGACACATATGTTTTGGCGGAGCGGACGGGACGCTCTACTGCTTCGGCATTCCCTTCGAAATCTGAAACCGCAGGCTAGCGTTCCAGAAAAACACCGAATGCGTACAGCGTGCTGTCCGTGGTCGTGAAATAAACGCGGCCGTTGGCCACCGTCACACCTGTCAGGTTCGCCGCAGCGCCAACCTGGTTGCCAGTGGAGTACATCTCCTTGCCTGTCGTACCGTCCAGCGCGTACAAAACTGCGTTTGTCGAACCCGCGGGGCGCTCGTCCCGCGTATACTCACCGGCGGAAACGGCAAACACAACGCCGCTGGTAATCACCGGCGGCAGTGGGGATCTCATATCGCGGGACACCCAGGTGGGAGTCAGTATCGCCTTCCCCTGCTGCTCTTCGAGCTTGAACGCCACAATTGCCCCGTGGGTCGCATCACCGGTGGTCGCGAGCGACTTCAGATTGGGAGCGAGAGCTCCCCACACAGGAGCCAGCACCCAGCGTATCCCTTCACTGTCTTCCCACGTCGACAAACCGCCCCAGACGCCGGCCGAAGACAGTGCGGCCGTCTCGTACAACGGCGCCTTGTGATCGCTGCCTCCCAGCGCCTGCGCGTCATGCACGAAAAGACTGCCGTTCTTGCCTGCGGAGACCACCAGCTCTTTCTCTTTCCAGGTGAATACAACTGGTGTGACCGCGCCGCTTCCCGGGGCGCGGAAATACTGTTTCACTTTCAGGTCTTTGGGTGTCAACGCGAGTAGTGTCTCCGCCCATTTGCCCGCTGCCGGATCGGCCTGTCCAGCGCCGGTCTGCAGATATACGGTGCCGTCATTTCCGAGAGCGAACCCACCGATTCCGCCCGCGCTCCCGCCCGTATATGTGAATGAGACCGGTTTGGGATCAGCCTCGGTCAAGTTCACCGCCCATACTCCGTTCTGAGCTCCCGTGCAGCCGGCCTTTCCTGCCGTGTACAGCACGCCATTGTGAAGGGTCAAGCTGGAGGCGCGGCCATTGGGTGGAAGAAACTGCAGCGGAGGAAATTGATCTTCCCCGGTGGCGCTGTTCAATTGATGCAGCTTCCCATCCGCAGCCAGCACGAATACGGGGCGGGACGCGCCAAACCCGGTGGCGCTGATTCGTCCTACCGGAGCTGCGGGAGCGGTCGCAGGAGGGGTCGCCGCGGGTGGCCGGGCGCCCGCCGCCGGGCGCGGCCGGCCGGCGGCGAAATTCATCGGTGGAGTTAGCGCCGGTATGGCCGTCACGCCCGCCCCACAGGACGCGTCCGCAGTTGGCGCGGCGCTGAGCTGCCTATCCCAAAACATTCTGTCGATATCCGCATCGATCGACCAGACGTGCCCGGAGCTTCCCACGACAAATGCCAGCTCCTTGAAGCCGCGGTAGGAAATCAGGTTTCCGATAACTACCGGGGGGGTAAGGGAGCGCGGGCCTGGCTGTCCATTGGCCAGCTGCCTTTTGAGCACAAGTTGAAAATCCTTGACGTTTTCCTTCGTGATCCGGGAATCGCTTTTTTGCCAACCGCTACGCTGTGCGTCGCTGCCATAATTCGGCCAGTCAATTGGGCGTCCTTGCGCGTTTGCCATTCCCGCGCAGCCCAACCAGATGACTGCCAGCGTAGAGCAACTTCTCATGGAACAACCTCCCGGTAAAACAGATAGTCCTTGTGCCTGCATGATAGTCCTAGTGTCCCGGAAGTCCGAAGCAATAAAGGACGCTGTCGAAAGTCCCCAGGTACACGCGTCCGTTAGCCACCGAGAGGCCGCTGAAGTGAGCGAACGAGGCAATTTGATTGCCGCTGGAATACAGCTCCTTGCCCGTCAGGGCATCCAGCGCGTAGAGCACGGCATGAGTCGACGCTTTGATCCGCAAGGGGCTGAAATCCGCCAGGCCGCGGTCCGCATACGCCTGTCGCGTGTTCTCTCCGTTGCCGTAGGAAAAAGCGATTCCGTTGGCAATTACCGGCGGCTCCGCCTGATCCATGTCGCGCGACATCCAGGCCGGGGTCAATTGGAACTTGCCGTCCTTCTCCTCCACTTTGAAGGCGACCACCGCGCCGTGCGT
>DATLBY010000492.1:0-18153 GCA_035526665.1 Bryobacteraceae bacterium | reverse complement strand
ACGTTTCTGTTTCACACGGATGGTGACGCGGGCGTGCCAGCGGAGAACAGTGTGCTTTTCTATCTGGCGCTGAGGAAGGCCGGAGTTCCCGCGGAGCTGCATATTTACGAAAAAGGCAAGCACGGTGTCGGCCTCGCGCCGAATGATCCGATTCTTTCCTCATGGCCGGGACGGCTAAGGGACTGGTTCAAAACTCGCGGGCTATTAGTAGAGGAAAAGTAAGGCTACAAATCTACAAATAGCTAAGCCAGACATCGTTCCGGCGTCGTTTCACCTCGGAGAACCACTTGCAGACTGGATACAAAAGAAGAATTCCGATGATCCAGCAGAGATACACCGCCGGCAGGCCATAGCCATAATCCGGGGGGATCGTATTGCCGGGTGCGTTGGGGAATAGCATCCCCGGACTTCGGAAAAGCCAGTCCGCGCGGCCGTATTTTACGAGCGCCAGAACGACGGCCATGCCGTGATAGAGGATGAGGTGCAGCACGTAATAGAACAGGGGAACGCGGCCGAACACGACGAAAGGCTTCGCGAGCTTGCCGGCACTGTCGGTAAGGAAACTCAGGAAAATCAGCGCAGGTCCCAGCGTCATCAGGGCATAGAGCAGCGACGGCGGATACTTAGTCGTATTCAGGAAGGAAAACAATGTGAATAGACCATTTTTTTGCGTCGACCAGGGCGCGGCATCGCCATACAAATTGGTCCAGCGCAAGCAAATGAAGGCGGCGATCATTGCGATTCCAATGACCCGCAGCAGGCGGCGCCGCCGGGAAGCTTCGAGGAGGAACACTTCTCCCGCGCCGTAGCCTGTAGCCATGATTCCAATCCAGGGAAGTAGCGGATAGCCAACAAAGAAGTCGTAGCCTGATCCCATATGGATGGGGCTTGGCTGGTGGAGGATTTTCCACGCCCACGCCAGCGAGCCCAATGCTTCCGGCTGAATCCCGTCCAGAAGGTTGTGCAGGCACACAATGCAAACTCCCACAACACCGACCGCGCGCGACGGCAGGAAACTAAGCGGCGCGAGGACCACCATTGAGCAGCCTATCGCCCAAATCACAGCCCCGAGGGTCAGGCTGAAATCCCAGTTATAAAACCATCCGAACCGGACCACGACAATCTCCAGGAAGAAAAGCCATAATCCCCTGGTTATTAGAAACATGGCTGTATCTCTCGCAGACTTGCCGCGCGCCTTCATCAGAAAGGCTCCGCTACCGGCAAGGAAGACAAATACCGGAGCGCAGAAATGCGTGATGAGACGCGTTGCAACGAGCGCCGGAAAGGTCTGCGCCAGGTCTAGCGGAGCGTACTTGATATTGGTTACGAAATCCCGAATATGGTCCAGCGCCATCAGGACCATGACGAAACCTCGAAGAGTGTCGACGGATTCGAGCCGCGTTCTGGGAGCTAAGCTCCGGTTTGGAGCGCCATCGACAGCACTTTGCGGGCTCGCGGCCATGGACCTACCTATTTCAGCTTGGAGAAGTCGGCCGGAGCCATAAAGACAGATTCAACCTTTTCGACGATCTTGCCGTTTGCTTCCGAGGCCGTCCTGACTTTCACCCATTCGGGGTCGGCGCGGAAATCGTCCCAGGATTTCTTGGCCGCTTCCCTGCTCTTATGTGCGACAACATAGATCAAAGTGTTCTGCGAACGGGGAGGATCCTGCGGCACCCAATACCCGATGTTGACCATTCCGTGTTTTTCGAACAGCTTCACGGTGTGATTGCGGAAGCGTGTCAATACTTTATCCAGCTTCCCCTCCACGGCGGTGTAGGTGCGCAGCTCATAGACGCGATTTTCAGCTTGCATCGACATAGTGATCAAAAAAAGGGCGGCGGCTAGTTTCTTCATGAATCCTCTTGGCTAGTCAGTATATTGCATTCCGTGGCTATTCGCGAACAAATTGGAAAATCCGCTGCATACCCCGCTGAAATTCCCCGGTTTCCGTGAGCAGGCTGATCACGAGAAAGGCTTCGGATTCAAAGTCGTAGAAGTAGCCTGGCTGCGCCAGCACGTCATATTTCTCGAGCAGCTCCAGCACCCATTCTTCTTCTGTCCGGATACGCGGGACCTCGAGGGTCGCATACCAGCCGCCTTCCGCATGTAACAGCCGGGCAGGCGAATCCGGCGCCAAATGATGCTGGATGTACGAGAGGTTTGCTTGCGTGCGGTCACGGATCTGCCGCCGGATTCCATGAGCTGCCTCCAGCAGAGAAGGCAAGGCGAGCTGAATTGGAGTAGCGACGGAGAGATAGGTGTCGGCGATCAGTTCCAGCCGCGTCATGGCGTCATTGTATTGCTGCGGAGGCCCGTTCAGGACAATCCATCCCAGCTTGAATTGCGGCAGGCCGGCCACTTTCGAGAGTCCGCTGATGACGTAGGTGGGCACCTGATTGACGCCGCTGAGAGTGGTAATCCGTTCAAGGTCGTCTGCGAATGCATAGTCCGCGAATACTTCGTCTGAGATGATCGCCAGCCCCCTGGCCGCACATAGCGAAACCAGCTGATCCACTTCTGTCCGTTTCAAATAGACCCCTGCCGGATTATTCGGATTTACCAAGGCGATGGCGCGGGTCCGATCGGTGATTGCGTTCTCCACAGCATGGATATCCAGGCTCCATCGGCCGTCGTAGAAAAGAGGATATTGCACGGCGCGCACATTTTCCAGGCTCGCCAGAAACTCGAACAGAGGGTACGAGGGCCGCGGCACCAACACCTCATCTCCGGGATCCGCCAGCAGCTTGAAAATCCAGCCATAGGCTTCACTGGTGCTGGCGGTGAGCAGGATCTGCTCGGGGTCTACCCTGTGGCCGTAATAGGCTGCTACGGCCTCGCGGGCGGATCGCTTGCCTTTAGAAGATGGCTCGTAAACGAGAGATTCGCTGCTGGAGATTGCGTCCAGAATCTGGCGTTCCGGATATTGCAGGTTTGCTGCCGTTGGATTCGATTGCGTGAGGTCGAGAAACTGTCCTTTTCCAAGGAGTATCTCGGCAATGCGGTTGATTTTGATATCGCATTCGATCCTCGAGGAGAACATCCACACAGGTTAGCCCGTGCGCCCGCGCCAGACCGCGAGCTCTTTAGTCAGGCGCTCGCGGACCGTAACGAACTGGGGGTCGGCATATTTGTTCGCCTTTTCGCGAGGGTCGGTCGAAAGGTCAAATAGTTCGTTGGGACCCTTGCCGTCATTGCGCAGCACCAGCTTGAAGCGCGTATCTCTTGCCATGCCTGTATCCCGGAACTCCGCCAGGACAACGTTTTTCCAGGGCTGCTTCTTGGGCAACTGCTGGCGCGTCACCAGCGGCCAATAGCTCCGTCCGGAGAGACTCTTCGCCGGCGCGGCTCCGGTCAAATCGCAGAGGGTAGGCACAAAATCGTAGGCGGCGATCAGCTCGGTCGTGATCGCGTCGGTGGGGATTTTCCCCGGCCAACTCCAGATCATCGGGACCTGAACGGCCTCTTCGTACATGTTGATGGGATCCGAGCCAAGGCCGTCCGCCCAGATGCCATGGCGGCCCAGCAGCCCACCACTGGCGCTGGTGAAAATGACGAGTGTATTGTCGCGCAGTCCGCGATCCTGCAATTTGCGGAGGAGAGCTCCCATCGTCTCGTCCAGCGCACTAATCCTGGATGCGGCCTTCCGGATACTCGCCACAGGATCCTTCAACAGGTCCCTGCCCTCGGTGGCGATGGCCGCAGGCGGCTCCCAACCGATCAAGTCGAATTTCGAGCCTGCGTATTTCTCCTCGTACTTCGGCAATCCTTCCGGGTCGATCTTTTCGAGCAGAAAGAAAAACGGCTTGCCGGCATTTTGCTGATCGAGAAATACGTTAGCTTGCTGCAGGTTAGTCGCGGACCCTGCAGTATAGCCCTGCTTAGCAAGCAGGTCACCAAGCGTCGTGTCATTTTCTGCGTGCTGCCTGGGGCTACGGCCGGTCAGCAGAACGGCCCGGTTGGCTGGCGCGGCCGGACTGGCGGCAAAGCTATGGACGAACCGCATCCCGGTTCGCGCGAAGGTGTCTATATTCGGCGTCCTGATTTCTTTGTTTCCGTAACAGCCAAGCATCCACGATCCGAGATTATCGGCGAGAACGATTAGGATGTTAGGGCGCTGCGCCGGCGTCTTGGCGCCGAACGCGGAGCCCCCTGCCGCCATCAGGAAATGTCTGCGATTCAAATTCACCAAAAAGCCTTTCTCACAGAAGATCGTTTACAGCACGTCCGCAAAACCACGTTTGAGATGCCGGAAAAACAGCCCCCCTAGTACGAATGCCGCAACAGCGTAGGCGCTCAATACCAGAATGTCCTTTCCGTCCAGCGGCCGGTATGAAAGTAGTCTCTCACGGTAGGCTCGCACCACATACGCCAGCGGGTTGAGATGCACCAGAAAGCGGACTTGCGGCGGTATGGCCTGCTCGCTGATAAAAATGGGGGTGGTCCAGAGCCAGAACGTCATTACTACGGAGAGCACCTGCGCAGTGTCCCGCAAATAGACTTGCAGGCTCGACACCACCCAGCCGATTCCGATGGCGAACAGCCCGAGCAGGAACATATAGATCGGGAGCAACAACACCATGGCGCTCAATTGCTTCGCCCAGAGACCCACCACGGCAACGGCGAGCCCCAGCGCTAGCAGATGGCTCATGAGTGAGGAAAGAAAAATCGATACCGGAATGATTTCCGACGGGAATACGGTCTTGGTTATCAGGTTTGCGTTTTCCACCAGGCAAGACGCCGAACGGATCACAGTGTCCTGGAAAAGCAGCCAGGGAAGAAACCCGCAGAACAGGAATACGGTATAGTTCTGCGTCACTTCGTCCGGTGGCAAGGTCTGTTTGAGGCACCATTGGAAGACAAAAGTCCAACTGGCCAGCAGCACCAGCGGATGAATCAGTCCCCACAGCCAACCCATCGCCGAGCCCACGAATCTCTGTTCGAAGTCGCGGCGCACCAGTTGGAAAAGAAGGGTCCGGCCCTCAATCAGATTGCGCAGGAAATGCTTTCCGGGAATTCGAGCCATGGCAGCGCATTGGAAGGAGCAACCACGATGCTAGCACGCAAGCTGTGCGGCCTGGAAGTAACCAGTGCACCTGGAAGGACCGTAGAATAAGAGCGGAGGCACTGCCATGGCAACCGCGGTCTGGAAAGGTCATCTGACGTTTGGACTTGTGTCCATCCCGGTCAAGTTGTATCGGGCCGCACGCCCGGAGAAGGTTAGTTTCCGCCAGTTGCACGTTCCGCGGGTGGAACAGGAATCCACACCAGAGGAAGTGCCGCTGCCCCGCTCAGGGGCGCAGAAAGTAGCGGCCTACGCTCCCACAGCGTCACTTGACTTCGAAGCCCCGCGAACGCCTCCGCCCGCCTTCGAGCCTCCTCCGCCCAACATCTCACGCGTGAAGCACACGATGACGCGCGAAGCGGATGCAGCTCCCGTCGAGAGAAGTGAAATCGTCAAGGGATATGAATACGCCAAGGACCGCTACGTGGTCCTCACGCCCGATGATCTGAAGAGCATTACCCCAAAAACCGCGCGCGAGATGGAGATTCTCGAGTTCGTAAAGCTCACCGACATCGACCAGATCTATTTTGAAAGCTCCTACTATATGGCGCCGGATAAGGGCGGAGAGAAGGCCTATGCGCTGCTCTTGACCGCGCTGCGCCAAGCCGGATATGTGGGACTGGCGCAAGTTGCCATGCAGAAACGCGAGCATATCGTGCTGGTTCGTCCAGGGAAACACGGGATCGTTCTACACACCATGTTTTATGCCTCCGAGGTGAGGGCCGAGGATGAATATCGCGCGGATACGTCGAACATTGTGCCAAAGGAGCTTCAGCTTGCCACTATGCTGATCGAGTCGCTGGCGGCGCCGTTCGAACCCGAAAAATACCGCGATACCTACCGAGAAAAACTCGAGGCCATGATCGCCGCCAAGACCGCTGGTAAACCGGTGGAGGTGGCCGCGCCGGAACCCGAGAAGGTCATCAATATCTTGGAGGCCCTGCAGAAGAGTCTGGCCGCTTCCAAGCGTCCCATGGGCAAGGCTGATACAGCCGAGAGCCCCCGCACGCGCAAGCACGCCTCCAGGCGATCTGGAAACCGCTAGGACGACTCTGGTTAGCTGACGCCGAAGACTTTTTCCAGCCAGTCGGACAGCCGTGGCGTTAGCCGGAAAACTTCATCCAGCAGATAAAAAATAGTGGCTCCCAGCAGCACCAGGAGCGTGGCGAGCACGGGATCCATGTCAAGAGACACCATACTGCTATATCGGCGAACCGACCAGTTTCCTCCAGAGATGAGTTGTAAGTTAAAGTATATCGCCGGGTGCTTCAGCCATCCGCTATGTCATTCCTAAAGTAGTCGTCCCACCCGCGCGAGCAATGTCGCTTCCGTGCTATCATTCAGCCGTCTATGACCAATAAGGCAGCTGACATCCTCCTGGTGGAGGACAATCCCTCGGATGCTCGCTTTACCCAGGTGGCCCTGGAGGAGCTTCGGATTTTCAACAATGTGTCCGTGGTTACGAACGGCGAGCAGGCGCTCGACTACTTGTATAAGCGAAAGAAATACGAGCAGGCTTCACGGCCCGACCTGATTCTGCTCGACTGGAATCTTCCCGGTGTCGACGGGAGCGAAGTGCTTCAAATCATCCGCGATGACGAGGATCTGACGAAGATTCCGGTGGTTGTTCTTACCGGATCTCGGGCGCAGATCGACGTGCTGAAAGCATTTCACCTGCGGGCGAACTGCTACATTACCAAACCCGTGGATCTGGACGGCCTCACCACGATTCTGGACGCCTGTGACTTCGGCATGACGATCGTCAAGCGCGTTCCAAAGGCATCCACCAGCGGAATTTAGCGCGGTTCGGCGCCCAGCAGCCGGTCGCTCGCCCAGCGTGTAATTCGCCGTCAATCTTCATCGTGCTGCGCAGCCAGGTTCGTGACCACGGACAGATCCTCCAGCGTGGTGACGTCGCCGGTTACAGTGTTCGACGTGACAATCTCGCGCAGCAAACGCCGCATGATCTTTCCGCTGCGGGTCTTCGGTAGAGCGTCGGAGAAGCGAATCTCTTCCGGCCGCGCGAAGCTGCCGATCTCTTTGGCTACCCATTGCCGCAGCTCCTTAGCCAACTCCTCGTGGTTGTAGTCGCCCTTTTTCAGAGTGACAAAGCAACAGACGGCCTGTCCGGTAATCTCGTGCGGCTTGCCGACCACCGCCGCTTCTGCCACAGCCGGGTGGTGGACCAGCGCCGACTCTACCTCCATGGTGCTCAATCGGTGGCCGCTCACATTCATCACATCGTCCACGCGTCCCAGGACCCAGAAGTATCCGTCCTTATCGCGCCGGGCGGCATCTCCCGTGAAATAGGCGCCGGGGACGCGGGCCCAATACTGCTCCTTGTAGCGTTCCGGATCGCCCCAGATCGTGCGGATCATGCTCGGCCACGGCTTCCGCAGGATGAGGAAGCCTTCCTTGTCAGGCCCCACGGCATTACCCTTCAGATCGATGATGTCGGCGATTACTCCGGGTATCGGCAACGTGCCTGAACCTGGCTTCAGCGGAACCGCGCCCGGCATGGGAGCGATCATGATGGACCCGGTCTCGGTCTGCCACCAGGTGTCGACGATGGGACACCGGCCTTTCCCAATCACCCGGTGATACCATTCCCAGGCTGCGGGATTGATCGGTTCACCCACTGAGCCGAGAAGCCTCAAGCTGGATAAATCGTGCGCGTCCGGCCACTGGTCACCCTGACGGATCAGTGCGCGAATAGCCGTGGGCGACGTGTAGAAGATGGTCACGCCGTACTTCTCGATAATGCGCCACCAGCGGTCGAATTTCGGCGTGTCGGGAGCGCCTTCATACATCAGAGTGGTCGCGCCGGCCGAGAGCGGGCCATACACCACGTAACTATGTCCGGTAACCCACCCGATATCCGCCGAGCACCAGTAGGTATCGTCCTCCTTCAAGTCGAATACCCACTTCATGGTCATCGTGGTCTGCAACAGGTAGCCCGCGGTCGTGTGCAGGATTCCCTTCGGCTTGCCGGTGGTTCCCGAAGTGTAAAGAACATAGAGCGGATGCTCGGAATCCAGCGATTCAGCCGGGCAGTTTTCGCTGGCGTCCTCATCCAGCACATGCCACCATGAGTCCCGGCCCTCCTTCATTGGGATTTCGGAGCCGGTACGCCGGTAGACGATGACGTCCCGCACATCTGGACACTCGGCAACGGCCTCGTCCACGGCAGCCTTCAACCGGACCTCTTTGCCGCGCCGCCAGCTTCCATCCGCCGTGATCACCACGGTTGCGCCCAGGTCGAGAATGCGTGCCTTCAGCGCCTCGGCCGAAAATCCTCCAAAGACGACGCTGTGGGTAACTCCTAATCGCGCGCATGCCAGCATCGCGATGGCTGCTTCCGGGACCATCGGCATGTAGATGATGGACCGGTCGCCGGGTTTGTATCCGCGGCTCTTCAGAACGTTGGCGAACCGGCAAACCAGCCGGTGCAGTTCCTTATACGTGATGATCCGCTGATCCCCAGGCTCGCCTTCCCAGATGATGGCAGCCTTGTTCCTCCGTGCGCCCGTCAAGTGCCGGTCGAGACAGTTGTAGGCGACATTGATCTTCCCGCCGTCAAACCATTTGGCCGCCGGCGGCTGCCAGTCCAGCACCTTAGTCCACTTCTCAAACCAGTGGAGCTCCTGCTCGGCAAGCCCCCCCCAAAACTCCTCGGGATTCTCTTCAGCTGCCTGGAAAAGCTGCTGATAGGCCGGCATGCCTTGGACGTTGGCCTGCTCGACGAACTTAGCACTTGGTTCGTAGATAACGCTGTCGCTCATTGTTCTGCAATTTTACAACTAAGCCGGACGGCAATCTCTATTCGCCGCTTTGTTGGAGTAATTTCGCCACTAGACCCGTCCAGCCGGTTTGATGACTCGCGCCCAGTCCCGCGCCCGTGTCTCCGTGAAAGTATTCGTAAAATGTGACCAGGTCCCGCCAGTGGGGGTCGTCTTTGTACCAGGCGTTGGAGCCGTTCACCGGGCGCGCCCCGGCCTCATCGCGCAGAAAGATGCGAGTCAGCCGGCGAGACAGCTCAGCGGCAATATCTCCCAGATGGAGCTGCGTTCCCGAGCCGGACGGAAACTCCACGGTAAACTCATCACCAAAGTAGTAGTGGTACTTCTGCAGCGATTCAATCAACAGGTAATTCACCGGAACCCAGATCGGCCCGCGCCAGTTCGAGTTTCCTCCGAATAGTCCCGTCGTGGACTCTGCCGGATCGTAGAAGACGCTATGCTCCACTCCATCGAATTGGAGCACGAAAGGGTGCTCCTGATGCCGGCGCGACAGCGAACGGATTCCAAAACCGGACAGGAACTCCGCCTCATCCAGCATCACTCGCAGCACACTCCGCAACTGGTCGGGATTCACGATCGATAACAGGCGGCGGCCCAGCCTGCCGGGCGTTCGCATGCAAGCCACATTGGACGTCAGGTCGGTCCGGTTCCGCAGAAACCATTCCATCCGCCGTTTGAAGCCGGGCAGACGGTCGATCACATCGGCGTCCAGCGTTTCCACGGCCAATAAAGGAATCAAACCGACCATCGATCGGATTTTCACGTTTAGACGGCCGCCGTCCGGCAGATGCACCGCGTCGTAGAAAAAGGCATCCTGCTCGTCCCAGAGCGCGCATCCGTCGTCGCCCAGCCGGGTGATGGCGTCGGCGATGTACAGAAAATGCTCCCAGAATTTGCTGGCGACGTCTTCATAAGTGGCATCTTCACCGGCCAGCTCCATGGCGATGGCGAGCAGGTTCAGCGTATATGCCGCCATCCAGCCAGTGCCATCGGCCTGCTCCATGTGACCTCCGGTGGGCAGCGGCTTGCTCCGGTCAAAGATGCCTATATTGTCGAGCCCAAGAAATCCTCCGTCGAAGATATTGTTGCCCTCCGAATCCTTGCGGTTCACCCACCAGGTGAAATTGAGCAGCAGCTTATGGAAGATGCGCTCCAGGAACATACGGTCTCCCTTGCCCGTTCGCTTCTTCTCGATTTTGTAGACCCGCAGCGCTGCCCAAGCGTGTACGGGAGGATTCACGTCCCCCAGCGCCCACTCATACGCGGGCATCTGCCCGTTCGGATGCATGTACCATTCGCGGAGCATCAGTACCAGCTGCTCCTTGGCAAAATCGGCATCGATCAGTGAAATCGCAAGGCAATGGAAGGCCAGGTCCCAGGAGGCGTACCAAGGGTACTCCCATTTGTCCGGCATGGAAATCACATCGGCGTTGAACACGTGCTTCCAGTCCTGGTTCCTTCCGTTGCGCCGCTCTGGCGGAGGAGGAGGCATACCGGAATCGCCGTCCAGCCAGTCCTTCACCACGTAGTGGTAAAACTGCTTGGACCACATCATCCCGCCAAACGCCTGCCGCATCACATTGCGGGCATCGCCGGACAGCCCGGCCGGAATGACGGAGTCGTAAAACTCATCGGCTTCGCGAATACGATCGGCGAAGGCCGGCTCCATCCACAATGGCTCTGCCATGCGGTGATCGTCAGACAGGCATAAATATACGGTTGTGGAGGAATTTCCGGCCAGCTCGAACCTGTAATGCGCGGCAGCTTTAGTGCCGGTACGGGCAGGATTGACGGCATCGCGATCGTTGTGAATCACATAATCGTGAAAGGAATCCTTCACGTAAGGCGAGCCGGCGGGTCCGCCAAAAAGACGCAGGTAATTGGTTTCGTTTTCTGTGAATAGAAGTTCAGGCTCATCGCTGCAGGTCAACCATCGCTTACCGTAATGCGGGTCGGTCAACACAAAGGAAGCACCCTCACCGGCTCGAATCTCAGGCCGCGTCTCCTCGTGATGCCAGGACCACCTGTTGCGAAACCAAAGTGTCGGCAGCAGGTGCAGCGTGGCTGCTTCGCTTCCCCGGTTGGCGACGGTAATCCGGATCGCCATGGTTTCAGGAGCGCTTTTCGCATACTCAATCAGCACGTCAAAATAGCGGCTATCCTCAAATACTCCGGTGTCTTCGATTTCAAACTCGGGATCGTGTTTGCCGCGGCGTGCATTCTCACGGACAAGCTGCTCATACGGGTAAGCGCGCTGCGGATACTTGTACAAGTACTTCATGTACGAGTGGGTGGGTGTACTGTCCAGGTAGTAGTAGCATTCCTTGACGTCCTCTCCGTGGTTACCTTCCTCGCCATTCAAGCCGAAGAGCCTCTCCTTTAGGATTGGGTCGCGTCCATTCCAGAGTGCCAGCGCGAAACAGATCCGCTGATGACGGTCGCAGATGCCGCCCAGCCCGTCTTCATTCCAGCGGTAAGCGCGCGAGCGGGCATGCTCATGGGGAAAATAATCCCAGGTGGCGCCGTACGGACTATAGTCTTCTCTGACTGTGCCCCAGGCCCTTTCGCTTAGATAAGGGCCCCAGCGCTTCCAATGAGCCGAGCGCTCTCGGGATTCCAAAAGGCGGAGGTCTTCCGCGGTCACGCGCATCATGGAACTTGCCATCGCCTGTTGGGTGCCTCCTACCCGCATCGTGGTGTCAGACTCTTGTTATTGATACTGTATTCTAGGACTCAAATTGACGCCCGAACTGGCCACATTGCCGCGACCTACGTTAGTCTCAATCGTAGACATCCTCATCGTTGCGTTTCTCATTTACCAGTTCCTGATGATTGTCCGGGGGCGCCGGGCAGCTCACATCCTGAATGGGGCGCTGATCCTCGTATTCATTTATGCCGCGTCGGTGGTCTTCAAACTCGAGCTTCTCCGCAGTGTCCTCGAAATGGCCGCGCCTTACGCGCCTTTTGCGCTGATCGTCATGTTCCAATCGGAAATACGCAGGGTACTCGCGCAAATTGGCCGCCGCCGCTGGATGACTCTCGGGGGTAGCTTGAAGAAGCGCGAGTTCGCCGACGAAATGGTTCTGGCGCTCACGCAGCTCGCCCAGCAAAAGACCGGTGCGCTGGTTGTTCTCGAGCGCGATATCGGTCTTCGCACATTTATCGAAAGCGGTGTCCTGCTGGATGCCACCCTTTCCCGCGACCTGTTGCTTTCCATCTTCCAGGATGGCAGCGCGTTGCACGATGGTGCGGTAATTGTGCAGAACAACCGCATCGCGGCGGCGGCCTGCTTTCTCCCGCTGAGCGTCAAGCCGGCGCTCGCCCGCGAGTTGGGTACCCGGCATCGAGCCGGCATTGGAGTTACCGAGGAGACCGACTGTATTGCTTTGATCGTCTCGGAGGAGACTGGGAATATTTCGGTTGCGGCCTTTGGCGAACTGGAAATTGATGTGACTCCACGCCGGCTGGAGGAACGAATCGCCGAACACCTGATTCATAAACGCCGTTCGTCCCCCTATCGCGACGCGTTGAAGCAGGCGGAATTGGGCAGACAGGCGGCTCACGATGCGCATATTGACGGATAACATCGGCTGGAAGCTGTTCGCGCTCGCCCTCGCCACCACACTCTGGTTCATGCTGGTTGGCGAGTCGGAGATGGCGGCTTCCATTCCCGCTCCCGTGCAATATAAGAATGTGCCGAAGGACCTGGAGATCACCCCCGATACCATCGAGCACTTTTACTTGAAGGTCCGGGGGCCTGCCAATCGTTTGAAGCCAGCCGGCCTGGCCTCCGCTTCCATTGTTCTCGACCTGGCGGGGGTCTCCACTGCCGGGGAGCAGACGTTCACGCTGCAAGAGTCGGATATCAATCTTCCCCCGGGCGTGATTGTGACGCGGGTAGTGCCTTCTCAAATACGGCTTCGCTTTGAAAAACGCGTGTCCAAAGACATCGCGGTGGAGCCCCGGCTCGGCAGCGCGCCGCCCGTTGGATACCGGATTGCCGGTCTCTCCGTGATGCCGAATCACCTGCGCATCACGGGCCCGGAAAGCCGTGTCTCCCCATTGAGCAGCGCACAGACAGATCCAATCGATATCAGTTCTACCGTGGGAAACGCGGAGTTCCGTACCAGCGTCTTCGCTCCCGATCCGCAGGTCAGCTTCGAATCTTCGCCTGTCGTGGTATCCGTCCACGTAATGCTGGAGAAAATACCTTCCAAGGAATAACTACACCTTAGATGCCACGACAATTGTTCGGCACCGATGGAATCCGCGGGATCGCCGGCGAATTTCCACTCGACCGGAAAACAGCCCACGCGGTCGGCAATGCTCTCGGAAGGTGGTCCAGGCAGCACGCGGAAGCTCCGGAAGTGCTGATTGGAATGGATACCCGAGAATCCGGCCCCTGGCTCGCGGCTGAGGTTGCCGGCGGTTTGGAGCGGCACGGAGTCAGGACGCGGTTCGCTGGATTGATCACCACCCCCGGAGTGGCCTATCTGACGCGAACCAGTAGTTTCGTCGCGGGCGTGATGATCTCCGCCTCGCACAATCCATATCACGATAACGGGATCAAAGTGTTCGATCACTCGGGATTTAAGCTGCCGGACAGTGAAGAACACCTGCTGGAAAACGACATCTTCGCAGCCATCGCCGGCGGGCTGGAGCCGTCGCCCCTGCCGCTCAGCGTGGATGAGGGGCTCGATCGCGCCTATCTCGACTATCTCGTGTCCACTATCGCGGTGACGTTCCCCGGAAAGAAAGTAGTCCTGGACTGTGCGAACGGCGCTGCTTCCTACCTCGGGCCGGAGCTCTTTCGCCGCCTGGGCGCGGAGGTGCTGGCGATCCATTGCGAACCCACTGGACGGAACATCAATTTGAATTGTGGAGCGCTTCACGTCGAATCTTTGCGTGAGGCTGTGATGCGCGCGGGGGCACACGCTGGTGTTGCCTTCGACGGCGATGCCGACCGCGCCATCCTGGTTTCCGGTTCAGGCAAAACGATCGACGGCGATAGTATGCTGCTAGTTGCCGCCAACGCGCTGCAGCAAGCCGGCCGGTTGCAGGGTTCTAATGGCGAGCCGGTAGTGATTGCAACCGTCATGTCGAACCTCGGCCTCGAGCGCGCTCTCTCAGGCGCCGGCATCTCCATGGTGCGCACGCCTGTGGGAGACAAGTACGTTCTGGAGGAAATGATCCGCCGCGGCGCTCTGCTGGGCGGCGAGCAATCGGGCCACGTCATCTTCCGTGAATTTGCCACCACCGGGGACGGGCTGCTGACCGCGCTGCAGGTGCTCAGCATTGTGGAGAAGACCGGATTGAGTCTGGATCAGCTTACCGGCAGTCTGGAAATCTACCCGCAGATTCTGGTGAACGTGCGGATCGGCGCCAGGAAGCCGCTGGCCGATCTGCCTGCCGTCCAGCAGGAGATCCGGGATGCCGAGGAGAGCTTCGGCGATGCCGGCCGCGTTCTGGTGCGATTCTCCGGCACCGAACCGCTGGCGCGTGTGATGGTGGAAGGCCCCGACCTGGACCGGGTGGAGCGCTTTGCCGGGCGCATTGCCGGGGCCATCCGCACGGAACTCGGCGTCGCCTGAAATCTACTCGCGCAGCAAATCCCCGATTTCCATGTGGAGCTCCGGACCTCCTCGTGGAATGATGCTGAGCCTGCCCTCCTTCAGCATCACCCGCTCCACTCCCTGAAACTCGCTTGGGATCTTTGCCAGAAATGCAATATAGGAACGAGTCACCATCTCATTGGCGTCGATATAGGAATAGAGCGGCCGCCCGAAAATGGATCCCTTCCGAACCAGCACCGGATAGGGTTGATGCAGACCCGTGGTGCCGAACTCCAGCCCTCGGGCCAGCGGCTTCCCATTCTCCACGTGCCGCCAAAGATTCAGCCAGGGAAACTCGGCCGTCTTCCATATGTATCCCAGCAACAGACCTCTTGCCGGGTTGCCCGCGGTAACCCAGCCGTATTCCTCGTCCATCGTGTAGGAGACCACGTTCGGCGCCGGATCGGCGGCCAGCCGCCGCATGTTGATAGACTGGCCGTCCTTCAGAGCGTGGGGCCAGATCACTGCCGGCTCTTCCGGGTTCGGCATGGGACTGCTTTGCATGAAGCCCTTGCGCCCATTCGAATCGACCAGCGTGGAAGTCTCCAGGAAGGGCGGGCCAATGGTGGCGTGCTCCACCAGATTGTAGACCCGGCCAAGCTTGTTGATGTTGGTCACCGACTCCGACACCCGGAAAACCGGCTGATTTTCCAACAGCCGAATCCGCCGCTGAATCGCCAGTCCCGCCATGGGAAGAGTAGCGCCGGCCGCGGCCTCCATGCGTCCCCTCGCATGGACCAGCGCGCCAGTCTCCTTCCAGTCGACATGGGTCGCTTCGCCATGGAACATCATGCCGTTCTTCTGCTCTGCCGCCGAGGGAGGCCCCCAGCGATCGAGACAGATAAAATGACCCATTTCGCGAGGCTTCGGATCGGAGCTCTTCTCACCCCAGACCAGAGGATTCAATCCGTGATCCAGCAGATGGAAATCTACCAGGGACCCACCGCCGAGGTCTAGAATGAGCTTCGCCGCCTTGCCTTCCAGAATGATGGCGCGCCGACCGTTCACCATCGTCTCGGCGTGCAGCAGTGCGAGCCCCGCCACTGCCGCCATCACGATCCCCACTGATTTGTTCATCTGACTTGCCGCGGCTCCCTAGAAAATAAACCGGGCTCCCAGTCGCAGCACGCGCACATCCTGGTAGGCTCCGAAGTTGGGATTGTACACCGAAAAAGCGCTGCTCTGGCTGCCCAGCGGCACCGGCGCCAGCCCCGCAAGCCCTCCCACCGCCCCGCCCGCAGGCAATCCATAAACCGGATTTAGCGGCACCGCTCCCCCGAGCTTGATGTAATCGTAGGGATTGTAGCCGCTGAAAAATTTAGGCAGCGGCAAAGTTTTGGAATCCACCGCGCCCGAGCGGTTCAACTGGAAACTGCGGGAGATCACCGCTGCCTGGTTGAACAGATTTCTGGCATCGAACTCCAGGCGAATCGCCGTCTTCTCGGTAGTCTTGATGGTGTGGCTCAGCAGCAGGTCGGTTTGCGTATACACGGGCGTCCGGCCCATATCGCCGCGGCCGAACGGAAACGTGGAGGCATTCTGATAGATGTACTGGGTGGAATCGGGAGTGCCGCTGAGCGCGTATTGCGTGACTCCCAGCGTAGTGCTCCCCACCCTGCTCTTCAACTCATATGACGAGAAAAGTTTGAACGTGTGTGGACGATCTGTGGCCAGCCGGCCAAGCTGGTTGCGCTGGCTGCCCGAGGCATCGAAGTACTCATAGGGCGAGTCGAAGGCGCGGCTGCGATTCGGATTGGACCGTCCGGCCTCGTCCGAGTTCGACAATCCGGCATAGTTCCCATAGAGCCGGCTCCAGGTGTACGAGGTGAGGAACTGGAGGCTCCGGGCCTGGCCCTGGATCCGGAACTCGACGCCATCATACTGGCGGACCGCCCTTGGGAACAGGTACTCCTGCCCGTCCGGCGTCTTGCCGTCGAAAATATGGTTCGCGTCGCTGCGCGTGCGCCCGAAGCCGGGATTGTCGCGGAAGAGAGTTTCGTTGCCCGCTGCGTCCAGTACGCTGATGTCCTCCAGCGCGCGCAGCAGATCCTTGCGGCTGTAGCGAACGCCCGCCACGACGCGATTCGAGAGCTGATGGTCGAGGCTGACGGTAAATTCGCGTGAGGCGGACGGCTTTACATCTTTATTGATTCCCGCCCATTTGCCATCGGGAGTAATCAGAATCTTGCGGTTATCGTAGGAGCCGATCAAGGCGCCTAGAGCGCCGGGATTCTTGCTGCTCAGCAGATTGTAATTCGGGTTGTCGAGCTTGTAGGCGCTGACAAAAAATATGTTCGCTCCCGTGGCGCTCTGCGTCATCGACAGCTTCACGATGTCGTAGAAAAGGCCGAAGCTTCCGCTGAGCTTCCACTTTCCATCGCCGAACATATCCCAGGCGGCGCCCAGCCGCGGCGCAACTTTGTCTCCGAAGGGAAACGAGATTAGTTTGTCTTCGAGTTTGACTCCGTTATACTCCTTGCGGAATGCGGGGATCAGCTCATTCTCCAGCCGCACGCCCAGGTTCATGGTGATGTTCTTGCGTGGTCTCCAGGAATCCTGCAGATAGAACCCCTGGTTGTATCCGCCGACCTTCCCGAAGGAGCGCTGATCGTTCCAGAGGTAGTAGCCGTATTTGCCGCGATCCGGCGTGAACGGCTCACGGGTAAACGTGTCGCCCCAGAACAGCTGAAATGCGCCGTTCGTGAAATCCACCGAGAGGTCTTCGGTGGCGCGGCTCAGGTTGTATCCTGCCTTGAATGTATGCTGCTGTCCGAAAAGTGTACTGATATAAGTCGCGTCGGCATACACGTTGTGCCGCACCGTGATGTCGCGCACCGTGTTGGAAGTAGTGGTTACGTTGCTGAAGCCCCGTCCCGCCGCAAACTCGGCCGGGACATCGGGAATTCCAATCGCGGAGTTCACATACGAAACAAACGGCAGGCCGGGAAGACCGTAATTGGAATCCTTGTTGTTGAAATATTTGTACCCGTAGCGCCCGGTGAACACTAGCCGGGAAGTGGTCGCGATGGTCACGCCGGTAGTCGCGGTTTGCGCCGGCGTGTATCCGCCGAGAATCTCCTGGTTGTTTGTCGGAGCCGCCGCCCGTCCGTCACGCGACGGGAGATTGCCCAAACGCTTCGACGGCGACCACGTCCACGTTCCATACACCTGCATCCGCTGCGTGGGATTCCAGTCGAGACGGCTCAGCAGGTAATGGCGCAAACGATCCTGCTGAAACGTCCTGGAGCCTGCCGCATAGGCGACTGTCCTGTCGGTATGCTCGATCTCAGGCATGTAGCTTTCGTAGAAGAAGAGTTTGTCCTTCCAGAGACGCCCGCCTAAAGAACCGCCCGGATACCAGAGTGAATAGTCATCTTTCTTTGGACGGAAGAACTCAGGGGCGTTGGCGTTCGTAAAGGACGCCTGATAGTATCCCCGGTCGCTCGAATTCAGTCCGCTCCCCGTGCCTTCGATTTTGATCAGGCCATGAAAGTCGTTCGAACCGCCGCGAGTGGCGACGTTGATGACTCCGCCGGTCGCCCCGCCATACTCGGCCTCAAATCCCGCGCTCTTCACCTGCACCTCCTGCACAAATTCAAAGGGCAGCGCATTGTTCTGCGGCAGGAAGCCGTTGACGTTGTCGTTGACCTCCACGCCGTCCACTACGTAGGTATTC
>DATLBY010000491.1:0-8481 GCA_035526665.1 Bryobacteraceae bacterium | reverse complement strand
CGAGAGGAATGCTGCCGCTGGTGGCGCAATAGCCGCTGGTAGTATCCAGCTCGAGAGTCGCAAAGCCGTCGCGGTAGAACCATATATTGAACGGGCTGCCCCAGCCGCCGGCGGACACTGCCCCTGCATAGTCTCTGAGGCCGCCTGGTTTGATCCAGAGCTCGACCGTATAGCTGGAGAATGCGCCATTCCAGGACGCGCTATAGGGAATGGAGAGCTGGCCGGCAACGCCGTCCACCGAGTACGCCGAACCAACCACACCGGCCGGAGTCAGCGTCGCGCCGGCGTTGGCAACGGCGGAATTCAGATATTGCGTGGAGTCGGAGGCGCCCGTGTCTTTGAAATGATTGACGACCCGGTAGCCGGAGTCCCAGACACTGGCCGGCTTCTGCTGCGCGGCTGCTCCCGCTTTGCCGTAATAGATGTAAATCGGAATGTCGGTGGATGGGTTCACACTTGGAACCTGGACCCAAGCGGCGATGGACCCGGAGGAGGGGTTATAGCTCTCCAGCTCATGATTGAGCCTGGTTGTGCCGTCCGCCGCGGTAAACACAATGTCGTTTCCGCCCGGATCGGAGACTTTTCCTCCATTTGAAATGGATTTAAGTTCCGGATTGGCCAACGATACCAGCAACGGGAAGTTGGCCAGCGCACCGGAAATCCGGGTGTGGTCGATGGTGATTTTCCGGCGGTTCGCGAAGACATCGTACCAGCCGGACTGGCTGACCGCGGTGTAGTTTGCCGTGACGGCGGCGGGGCCGGCCAGCGTAAGAGTCTGGGGACTAACGGCGCCGGAGAGAGCGCCACTAAAGCCGAAAAACTGGTATCCATTGCCCGGGGCTGCCGCTACTGAGACGGCGGCTCCGCTGTTGAACCAGCCACCGGCGGGTGTGATGCCGCCTCCCCCGACGGGATTAGCGCTCGTAGTCAAGTAGTACTGAGTGAGGTACGAAGCGGTAAGGGTGAGGGCCGTCGATGGAACAGTAATGCTGTGCGACAGCGCTCCGCTATCTGACCAGGCCGAGAAGGAAGACCGCGTGCCAGATGTTCCGGGAGCGGTTGCGGGCGCTGCGATTGTATGGCTGGAGCCTGGAGCCCAGTTATAGTTGCAGGGCGTCACGCAGGAGGCGTTATCCACCGTCAGTGTAAGACCTGACGGAGTGGACGCGAGCGTGACCGGCGTGGTGGGGCTTCCCATTCTGAAAGAATAGACGTGCCGTGAGGCGCCGGAAAAGGTGTCGGTAAAGCCGCCGGCCTGGGCCGTGATCACGCGATTTTCAAAGAGCACCGTCACGGGCGTGCCGGCGGCGAGACTGGGGACCGCGAACGTCCCTTGGACCGTAGTCGCAGCTGCATTTGCCGCCAATACGTGCGTGACGCCGTTCCACAGGCGGCCAACCGCTCCAATGCCGGCGGGAGGCGTAACCGGGGCGCTGGGAGCGAAGATGACGTCGTTCAACTGCTTCAACTCCGTGAACACCTGGGATACGGCATTGAGCCGCGGGGCATCGTCCTTGAATCCGGGCCAGTTATAGTAAACGATTCCAGAAACGCCTTTGATGACGGCCCAATAGGCTTTCGGCAAGATCAGGGCGGCGTCGGTATCCTCCGCAATCCAGATCGGCTGCGTGCGGAGCTGGTTAAATATGTTGACCGCGTTATCGATGCGGAAGAACTCAGATCCGTACGGTTCGGCCATCCAAATATCCGTGGAGCCTACGTATGGACGGGTTTCGTCGATGGAGGACCAGGTGGGGCGCTGGAAATCGGCCATGACCGGCAGAAGCGACGCCGATTTTATAGCCTGGTATTCCGAGACGAGCATTGCACCGGGGATGTACCAGGGCGCGATGCCGGCCTGATCGGGCTCATCCGCTAAAAACCACCCGATATTTGCCAGGTGGGGTCCGAAGCGGTTTACCACGTTGGGAAATATGCCGGGTGTCTTCAATCTCGCGGTGGAGGAGGAATCGGGCATAAAATTGAGCCCGAGTTCGTAGGCGCGATCCAGATAGTCCATGCGGGCGGTATTGAAGCAGCTGGCGGACATGTTCATCTGCAATCCGTTCAGGGTGTTGGCGCCTAGTGCCGCCACCTTGGGGAGGTCCTGGTAGCTGACATCGAAAAAGCCGCGGGCGAAGTAGGGAGCGCCGTCGACCAGCAGCGTCTGCCCCGAGGTGGTGACATTTCGGCTGCCAGGATGCAGCACGGGCTGCTGCGGGACGGTGCCGTCGGCATAGGTGAGCACCATATCGTCGATGCGCAGCCATTCCACGTCCCGGTTGTAGACGAAGAGCAGAAGATCGGTGGCGGCCGCTCCGGAGGTGAAGGCGATTTCGTTCGGACTCCAGGCGTCATTACAGGTGACGTACTGGAAGGTGTCGCCACCCAGGGTGTCGGGGATATAGACGGCAGCCGAGCGGCCGGCCGGGCATTTGGTATGGAGCTTGAGCTTATAGGCTTGGCTGGGAGGAGTCTGGATCCTATCGGAGATAATGGCGGCCTTGAAGCAGTCGGCGCCGGTGCACCGAATCTCCAGGGAATTGCTGCCGGAATGTGAATCGGTTGAGAGCAGGAAGGAGTAATCGCCTTGGAACGGCTGACCGGTGGTACTCCATACGGCTGTGGAATAACACATCATCCCTTTTTCGAAGTCGCCGTTGTTAAGGATCTGCTGCTGGCCCAGGAGGCAATCAGCGATAAGGCACAAACCTAGCAATACCGAGAGCTGTCTATTCATGGTTCTGGTTGTACTTTCGGCCACTATTCCGTACTACTGTAGGGTGCTGAGGGTGGTATATGTAAGCAAATTGCCTTAAAGATTGTAAAGGTGGTTTTTAGGCGAATTGCGCGGGCACAGGATGGGATGTGCGGTGTCTGAGTAGCGCTTTAGCGTTAATGGGTTTCCGGCAGGTTCAGCCGTGTGTAGGGCTTGCTTTCAAAATTCACCGTATTGCCGTTTTCGAGCACCGCTATGGTGATGGTGTGCCTGTCGCGGTCCACGTAGATGAAACGCTCGAGTAGTCTGCCGTTGTTGGTTTGTGTGGCGCGCAGTGTGGGATTGCCGAGCCTTTCGATGACCTGGGACCGGGTCATGCCTACGCTAATCTCCTCTTTTACGCTTGCAGACTGCGGAGTGGCCGGGAGGGTTTTCACACCGTTGGACTTGCCCTCCGATTCCGTAGCCCTCGTCTTCGAGCCCCGAGGCCGCGGCGGCGGGGCGGGTTCAGCCGCAGGTTTGCCGCTGTCGCCCGCGGGCTCACTGGTGCTGGGTTGAAAGATCCAGGGAATAGTTCCTTCACCGATGAACCGGTCTAGTAAGACGACTAAGATCACCGACGCGAACGCCACCACCGCGACTATTTTGGCGATCTTGCCAGGAGACATAGAAACCACTCCGCCCGCCCAGCCGACCTGGAGCGGATAGTTTCATAGTGTATATGAAATTCAGCTACGAGCAGAGACCGCTTGCGCGCAGACTTCAGAGCGAACGAGGCGTATCGATAGGTGGCGTGTGTTGCAAGGGCGGAAGGCTCTTGACAGGAAGCGTGAAAGAAAAGCTTGTTCCTTCGCCGGCCTGCGACTCGGCCCAGATGCGCCCGCCTTGCGCCTGCACGATACGTTTGCAAATTGCCAGTCCGACGCCCGTTCCAGGATACTCCTCCGTTGTGTGCAAGCGCTTGAATGGCGCAAAAATCGCCAATGCATGCCTGGGATCGAAGCCGATTCCGTTGTCGCGAACCGTAATCACCCACTCGGACTTTTTCTGTTCGGCGCTGATATGCACTTTGGGAGGGCGGCCGGGACTACGATATTTCACGGCATTGCCAATCAGGTTCTGAAACAAGCGGACCATCTGCCCGCGATCCACTTCTAACGTCGGCATTGGATCGTGTGTGACGGTGGCGCCGCTCTCCTCGATGGCCTGATGGAGGTGCGTCAGCGCAGCCTCAAGATCTTCATCCAGGGCAATCGAAGACGGCCGCTCTTGTTCCGTTGTGAGACGCGCGTATGCCAGCAGATCGCGCACAAGATCACCCATACGAGCGGAGGCACTCACGATGAAAGCGAGGAACTGGTCCGCATCCGCATCGAGCTGGCCGCGATACTTCCGGGAGAGCAGTTGAGCGTATGTCCGCATGGTCCGCAACGGCTCCTGCAGATCATGACTGGCGACGTAGGCGAATTGTTCCAGGGCGGAATTGGATTCCGTTAACGAATCCTGCAAGTGCTTGCGGGCCGTTTCATCACTCATGATTTTTGCGTAGCCGATCAAAACGCCCTGCTCGTCCCGGAGAGCATTCATGAATCCGTTCGCAAAAAACTCGCTTCCGTCCTTATGGCGGTGCCAGCGGATGTCGGTGGCGCGCCCGGTCTCCTCGGCTGTCCTCATCTCCGACTCGCAAACTTCGACGGCCTTATCCTGGGGTGTGAAGACGATACTGGCGTGCCGTCCGATCCATTCTTCTTCCGAGTAGCCCAGCAGGTTTTCCACACCAGCGTTCCAGGAGGTAAGAATGCCCTGGGGATCGAGCATGAACATCGCGTAGTCGCGCAATTCACGTACTTGCATGCGGTAGAGATCGGCGGCGTGCAGGGCGGTGGGCGGAGCGGATTTCCTGGGCATGTTTTCCGGCGTTACGCGATCCACGGCAGATGCTTTAGGCTAGCATGGTGCTTGGGATGCTCAGGCTGGACGAAGGTGTTCAGCCAAGCGCGAGCACGTGTCTGTTTGCATTTTTAACTTCCGGGCGCGGATGTCGCGGCCTGGAGCCGTACGCGCCCGGTTCCCGGTTCGAAGAATCCGCGGGGCGCCATCAGTTCACCGAGCATGTCTACAAAACTCAGATTCCAGATGCCGCCGTGATCCGGGATCACCGGCTTATCCACGGCCATGATCCAGAATGCCGAGTCGTTGAACGGCTTTTTACCAGCCTCCGGCTGCCGTTTACTGACGGCATAGCAGACTGTCTCCTCGCCCACCGTGCTGAATGCGAAGACGCAGTTCGGACTCGTGGAGGAACAGGCGGGCGCGCTCCGGCGCGGGCACGGCGCCTCCACTACGTCGTGAGAATGGAGGAAGCGCATCTGCGCGGCGGCGGTGCGAATATAGAGCGGCGCAGCCGGGGTCTTGTCCAGAAACTCACCGGCCGGAATCACCGGCGGCGGGGCACTGCCGCGATCGGGATACATAGAATTGGCAACGGGAAGCAGACCTCTGGTGGCCCAGTCGGCGCGGGACGATATTGCCACCAGCAGCGGATAGTCGCGGCAGACCCGGTCGTTGCCGGCCTGGGCGCATTTTATAGGATCGTAGTCAGGATGGCGGGCTACGATGGCATCGCTTTTCAATGCCTGGACACGACCCAGGCTGAGGCGCGAATCGTTGGCGGAATTGACGTACAGCACCAGATCGACGCGCGGCGAGGCGGCCGGCTGCCCGCGCACAGAATCATACAGTTTTACTTTATGGGTTTCGATTGCGTGTTCCAGAACCCGCGCTCCGAAGGAATGCCCGACCAGCAGCACGCGTGACGTGTTGCTGTCTTTGTTTGTCTGGTCGATGATCCTGTTCAGCGTGGTGGCTACATCAGGCCCGCCCACGTGGTTCGCCACATTGCGCCGCGGCCAATACGAGAGCCAGGTAAACCAGCCCGGACCTCGCACACTTTTGCCGCGCCACCCTATGTAAACGCCGATTACCGGAATGCCTGGTTTGTTGTCGGCGGTTCGGGCCCTGTAGCCAAGCTCGGAGAGTGCCGTTTCAAAGCGCTCCACGTCCTGCGGGTTTCTGCCGGGAAGAACTTGAGAGGCATTGTTCTTCCAGCCATGGACATAAGCAACGGTAATAATTTTGTGACCGTCGGCGCGCTGTTTTTCATAATCGATCAGCGCCAGGACCTTCTTCTCCTGATCCGGATCAACAGGGCTGCCATCCTCGTTGTACTCGATGAAACCGGCTTTATAGAAACCGGCGCGGCAGTCGAGCGAGGGCCAGTTGCGATGTTCCCCCGCGGCGCCGGGAACGGGATCGGTACGGTTGTCGAAACAGCCTCTCTGCTCGTGCACGTAGCGAAACCGCTTTTGCATAACGCACCCTGGAGACAGAAGCGACAGGGCGAGAATGGCGAGGAGCGATCGTGTTCTCATTTCTTTAAGAATCCCGCCGCGAGGGCATCCAGATTGAAGGTCAGGCCGATGTGAGCACGAATATCTTTTTTCTCCTTGATCAATTCGGTCCGGTTGGCGAAGGAGAGGGAGAGCGGGATTTTGATGCCCGACCCCTTTACGGGGATGGTCAGCTTTATCTGCCCCACGTGAATCCAACCCGGATCCACCATGAAGTTATAGCCGGAGAATGCGACCGCCGACTTGTCGCCGAGCTTTTCGGAGAGATAGGCGAAGGCGAGCGACAGATTTCCGAAAGCGCTTCCGCTGGAAACGGCTTTGACCTGTTTGCCGAGGGGAAACTCGCCCTCGGCTGCAATCTGAAAATCACGGAAGCCACCCAGCTTGAGGGGTTCCGGAGTGGACACAATCCCGGAATTTTGCACGGTCCAGGCGACGTTGGCGGTCATATCCAGCGGTCCGAACTGGCCTTCGGTGATCAACCGGAAGGTGGAGAGATCGGGCAGAGTAGGCAGCCGGGTATTCAAGTACTCCAAGGCCACCAGCGGCTTCTTCTGCATGGCCTTGAATACTTTGAGGCGAGTGCGGTCGAAGGCCTCGCGGGCGCTGAGCGCCTCTTCCGCCTTGCTCTCGAGATCGGGTATGCGGGCGGCCATGAAGAGGCGCAGCTCCTCCATATATTGATAGAGGAGCAGCGCGATTTCCCGCCGGGTCAAACCGCCGGCGCTGAGGCGAAATTTGGCGCGCTCAAGCCATGCCAGATACTCGTCGCTCTTGAATATCGGATTCAAAAAATTGTCGCTTTGCAGAACGGGCGCCCCGAATTTCGTTAACAGATTATTGGCGGCTTTGCGGTTTTCGGCGGTGCGAGGATCCCGTTGATCCCAGATCGCCAGCCGTGCCGAGTAGTTGGTCAACTGCTGCCCGGTCTGGCGTGCCTGCCTCCTAACAGCTTCGGGGGTGAGGGGTGGTCCGGCGGGCGCCGCGCCGGCAGTCCGGCTGGTATCGAGGGTGAAGGAGTAGGAGAGACGGCGCATCTGGCGCACGACCGGGGAGTTGTCGACATAGGAATCGATGAAGCCCTGATTCTGGACCAGATCCAACCATCCGACGAGATTGCCGCGAAAGGTAGCCGTCGTGCTGTTGACGGCCTGGGTGAGGGCGCCGTGCTCCACGGCGAATCCGAAGATCGCCGGGACCGATCCTTTGGACACGAGGCTGGTGGAACCGGAGGAGGCGCCTACATTGCCGACCTGCTTGTCGGTGCGGGCATCCTCGATCAGCTGGTATTCGAGGGATAGGCCGCGAATGTAGCGCAGAAAAGCGCCCTGGTGCGCCTGGACGTCCACGGCCTTTTCCACCTCGTCGGTGATGCCGGTCCGAGCGGAGCGATTCAGGGCCTCTATTTCGTCGATGGTTCCGGAATAGATTTCGCGGAATACGCGCACGTCATGCGCGGCCACTGGCAGATTAACAAGAAACGCACTAAGAACGAGAAGAGAGAAGCGTATCATTTCTTTTTACGTCCGGTGTGGCGCTTCGGTTTTTCGGAGGCTTTGCTATTCTTTTTTGCGGCCGCCTCGGGCCCGGCGGCCGCGGCGGCCATAGTGCGCGGAGCCTCGGCCAGCACGGCAGCAACGCCCCTGATTCTGAAACTAAGGGTAGGGTCATTGTTGGACGTCAGAATCGCCCGGTTCAGGTCCACCAAGTTGCCGGCATCCACTTCAAACAGATCGTACCTGCCAGCCGAGGCTCCCGGATTGAAGATGACAAGCGTCTCGAAAATTTCCACGCCGGCGGCCAGCGTAAAGGTGCAGCCGGGATGACCCTGAATGACCTCCGGCGTCAGGATCGTTTCGGCGTACTCGAAGGTTGCCGCTTCCACGCCGTTGTTATTCGCGGCGAGCGCGACAATCTGGACCTGACTGCCGGAAGGTCCCTCAAATCCTCCAGTAACTCGTCTAAGCATGGTGGATGCTCCTTCGTATCCTGGTGATTCCGGTTTCGCTATGCGCCGGTTCAGAACGATGTGATTGCAAGAAGGGCATCGTTGCAGAAAGCCGGCAGTTAATTCTATTCGCGCAGTATAGATTAATTCGGGCAATCGCGCCAGTAGTTTTGCGGCCGCCTGCCGCCTAGGCGTAGATGCCGGGAGCTTCGTGGCCCATTGCCTGTACATATTCGACGTAGGATCCGGGATAGATGCGGGGCTCGCGATCGCGGCCGGATTCGCCGCCGAGCTCCAGCACGCGTGAGGCCAGGCCGCGCAGAAACATGCGGTCGTGCGAGACAAAGATCATGGTGCCTTGAAAGTCCTTGAGCGCGTCGACCAGCATCTCCTTGGTGGCAAGG
>DATLBY010000490.1:0-10048 GCA_035526665.1 Bryobacteraceae bacterium | reverse complement strand
TGGAAAGTATCGCCCACATGATTCCAGGGGAGTTGTTATTTAGAATGACACGGCCTCGAGTGCTGTCGTAAAAAAAACCGGTGAATACTCGGAGGAAGATATTCACCGGTGGCTCGTTTCTCACAAGGAGTTGCAACGGGCCTAACTTGCGAGCGCACTCCGAACGAGGTTCCCGTAAATTCGAAGTAGGCTCTATTTGTCAGATGTATTAAGTCTTGTTAAGGTTGCAAGAATGTGTATGCCTGATGACCTCTCCTTAGATGTTAACTGCTAAGGACTTACTGTGTCCCCTCCACTGGACGGGCTGGACCGGCCCGACGACGAACAGGAAAGCGGCCGCGCCTAATAGCAATATCACAGCCGTAGCGACGAAGGCGTAGAAGAATTGACCTGTTTCCTTGACGATCCAGCCTGTAAACCAGGGGGCGGCAATGCCGGCTAGATTTCCAAAGCCGTTTTGCAGCCCCGTCCAGCGCCCAGCAGCTGCCGGCCCGGCTAGCGTCTGGGTAATTGCCCAATGATTGGAACTCGTCAGGCCGAAGCAGGTTGCGGCGATGATCAGCAGCGTCATGGCAAAGACTTGATTCTGCGCGATCGCTGCGGGCAGCATCAGCGTAGCTGTGCAGAGCCCGCTCACCACGAAGAACTTCCGCACCAGCGTGGGCGACCCGCCGCGGGAAATCCATCGGTCGGAAAGGATGCCGCCGGTAAGTGAGGCCGCTGCGACGCCCCAGAACGGGAGAGAACCGAGCTGGGCCATCATTTCGGTGCTGTAGTGGCGTTCCCGCACCAGATAGAAAGGCATCCACGTCAGCAGGAAATACCAGGCGTAGTTGATACAGAATAAGGCCAGGAAGGTGCCCCAAGCATCCCGCTTGCTCAGGATTTCGAGAATGCCCGGGACGTGCTCGTCCGTTTTCACATTCCGGCCTGCTTGTTTGGGAGTGAGAATAACCCATGGAATCAGCCAGATCATGCTGCCAAGTCCAATACCAACGAACATCATACGCCAGCCAACTTTTGCAATCAGCATCCCGCCGAGCAGAAGGCCGAGGGCGGGACCGCATTTCGAGCCCGCGTCGATCACAGCGTTTGCGAAGCCGCGTTTCTTCTCCTCAAAGCCACCGGCCAGGATCTTGGAGTAACAGGGGTAGGCTACCGATTCGGCCATGCCCAGTACCAAGCGGGCGACAAACAGCATGCTAAACGTGTTCGCCCAACCCGTAACTGCCGTTGCCAGTGACCACAAAAAAAATCCCCAGCCGTAAACCCAGTACACGTTATACCGGTCCACCAGCCATCCGGCCACAATCTGGAAGGCCGCATAGGTCATAAAAAAAGAAGAAAGCAGTTTTCCCAGCTGCTGCGGATCCATGTTCAGCTCTCGGCTGAGCTGATCGGCGGCAACGGACAGATTTCCCCGATCAATGTAGTTGATGCAAACCGAGATTACGAGCAGAAGGAGGATCAGCGACCTGGACCTGGCAGCTACACTTGCCGCATTAGACATGCAAGCTAATGTATCAGGTGTTATCGCAGATAGAACAGACTGAGGCGCGGCAGGCCCGTCTTCTCAAGTAAGCTGCGATCGAGGTACTGCCGCTCCAGCATGGCAAGCTGCTCGGCCGTCATCTTGCCGCGGTAGGGACGGAGCGTGGCATCGAGGTCCCGCCGCGCGGCGAATAGCTCCTCCTCGGAGCGCGATGCCCGGGCGAGGGCGGACATTTTGTCCTCCAGCGCAGTGAGATGCTGCTCCAGGTGTTCCAGATCCGAATAATGCATTTCGGCCTCGTTTTGAAGCTTCTGCAAAGACGCCGCCACAGCCTGATACTCACCACCGCGCGTGCGAAGCTGAGCGATGTTGGCAGCAAGATAATTGCGCAGCTCCTCCAGCGTGAACGGAGGCTCCACCTGCTTTTTAGGGGGCGCCCCACCCGCCATTACCTGCGCCTCCGCGAAAACCGCCTGGGTGCAGTAAGCGACGGAGTTGACTTGCTGGAGCTTCTTTTTCCTGGCGTGCCATTTCAGAAACGCAGCATCGATTCCGCGCAGCACGGCTTCCAGGGGAATGCCGGCGTTTTTCCAACTCTCAACCAGCGCCCAATCCAGCGGCGACAAGAGGAATAGACCCGTGCCCCGCGCGACTTGGAAATGCTCCTCGATCTCAGTGAAGTAATTGAAATAGTTCCAGGGCTCGCTCACGACGGCTGATTCCGTTCCCAAATCAGTTGCAGGCCTTCCAGTGTAAGGTCGGCGTCTACATCGTTGATGTAGCGCGAACCACGGACAATCAAATCGGCCTGACCTCCGGTGGCAATCGCCTTGGTTTCTGGACCCAGCGCAACCAGGAGCCGCTCCAGAATGCCATCGATCATCCCGATGGCCCCATAGTAGAGCCCGCTTTGCATGCTGCCGACGGTCGTCGTGCCGATCAGCTTCTCCGGATCGCGAAAGTCCACCAGCGGCAGCCGCGCGGTCTTGCTGAACAGTCCCTCGACGCCGATACCGATCCCGGGACAAATAATGCCCCCGAGATACTCGGCATCCTTAGAAACAGCATCGAATGTAATGGCGGTGCCAAGATCCACTACGACGCAGGGACCGCCATATTTGTGATGCGCGGCCACTCCGTTCACAATGCGGTCGGCTCCCACTTCACGCGGATTGTCGTAAAGAATGCGCAGACCGGTTTCCGTCTCGCACGTCACAAAGACGGGCTCGCGATGGAAATAGCGCGTAGTCATCGCGTGGAGCGTCGAATCGAGCGGTGGAACAACGCTGGCGATGATGATGCCATCCACCTGGTTGAGATCGAGTCCGCTCAGGGCGAATAAATTCCGGAGTAGAACGCCCCATTCATCGGCGGTCTGGTCATGCACGGTCCGGAGCCGCCAGTGGCTGGTGAGATTTCGCCCGTCAAAGGCGCCAATCGTGATGTTCGTATTGCCTGCGTCAAGTGCAAGGAGCATGGTTAGGGTGCGGCCCTGACGCCGCCGGCGAGAACGACGGTACGTTTTCCTCCCACTTCTCGCAGCACCAGGAAACCGGCACGATCCAGTCCCTCCGTCGTCCCCTCAATGCGCTCGCCACCCTGGTCGACGATAACGCGGCGGCCGCGAACGAAGCTGGACCCCGCCTCGAAGGCCCGGAGAATCGCCTCTTTCCCCTGATGCACGAGCATGTCAGTGAAAGAATCCACCGATTCGATCAAGGCCACCAGCAGCTTCTCGCGGCAGTGTTCCTTACCGGTGACCATGCGGATGGAAGTGGCGGTCCCCTGTAGCTCTTCAGGAAATTCAGTCTGGTTCACGTTGATACCGATTCCCGCAACAATGGCCTGCTCATGCAGTTGCACCAGGATGCCTGCACACTTCTTTTTGCGCAGCATCACATCGTTGGGCCAGCGCAGGTCACACGCCACATCGGTGGTGCGCAGAATTGCATCGCTCACAGCCAGCCCGAGCGCCAGCGTCACCACCGGAAGCGAGTCGGCGGGAATTGGTAGCCGAAGAACCTCCGACACATAAAGTCCAACACCTGCTTGGGAGTTCCAGTGCCTGCCATATCGCCCCTGTCCATTGAGCTGTTCATCGGCTCCAACGATGGTTCCGGAGGGACAGCCGGCCTGCGCGAGAGAAGTGGCTGAAACCATGGTGGACGTCGCAGTTGTGGCCCATCGAATATCCCGGCGCGGGAAGAAGGAGCGTACCCAATGAACGTCCAACGGCATCTTAGGCGAGCTCGATCCTGAAATTGAAATCCGCCGCTACGGCGGAGTGTGTAATGGCTCCGCAGGAGACGAAGTCCGCCCCGGTTTCGGCATACGCGCGAACAGTGGACAAATTGATGTTCCCAGAGAGCTCCACTTTTGCCCGTCCCGCGATAAAGAGAATGCGTTCGGCGGCCTGTTCGGGAGTCAGATTGTCCAAGAGGACGTTCGTCGCGCCGCATGCCAGCGCCTCTTCGAGTTCTGCCTGTGTGCGCACTTCAATTTCAATGGGCAGATTGCAATCTTGAGCTTTGTGCAGCGCTGCCCGTACTCCCCCGGCCGCGGAGATATGATTGTTCTTGATCAGAATCGCATCATAGAGGCCAAGCCGATGGTTTGTTACACCTCCTGCCGCGGCAGCGAGCTTTTCCAGGCGCCGCAGGCCCGGAGTGGTCTTGCGGGTATCCAACACTCGGCAATGCGATCCTGAAACGGCCTGCGCGTATTTTCCGGCGAGCGTGGCAATCCCGCTCAGCCGTTGGAGAAAGTTTAAACAAACCCGCTCGCATTCCAATAGTGTTCTGGCGCGGCCGCGAACAAATGCAACCCTATCTCCGGCAACCGCCTGGGCGCCGCTGTGGCGTTCAAGCCGTAGCTCGTCCAAGCCCCCACGGAGTTGATAGATCATGGGCAGCAGTTCTATGCCTGCCAGGATGACGTCTGCACGCGCATAGAAGCTGCCCACGGCGGTGCGATCCGCCGGGACACAGGTGGCCGAGGTGACGTCTCCGCTGCCGATGTCTTCCTGGAGAGCCAGTTGGACTAGGGCCTGAATCTCGGGATGAGACCAGTCATTCACTGGGAAAGCGCCTCCCGATTCTTCGACAGCTGAGCCTCGTAATCGGCAAGCTTCAGCCGGATTCCGTCCACTACGTGAGCAGGCGCGCGGCTGAGGAACTTCTCATCCCCGAGTTGGCGAGACGAGTTGGCAATGACCTTTTCCAGCTGTTCAATCTCTTTTTCCAGCCTTCCCCGCTGGGCGTCGGCCTGCTCCGGCGACACGCGCGCGATCAGGTCGAACTCGGCTTCCGACCGGGTGACGCCTTCCACCGGATCACCGGCGGAGAAGCGCAATTCGAGCTTCATCCGGCTCAACTTTTCCAGGGCTGAAAGCTGACCCCGGACGAGTTCGCTAACGGCTTGCCGTGCAACCAGCACTCCGTCCAATGTTTGCTTGGGATCGGCCTTCACATCGGACCGAAGCTCGCGCGCTGTCGTGATGATGGCTTGCAGGACACTCATCTCGTGTTCCGCGACATCGTCGGACGCCTCTGCTTTAAATTGCGGGTAAGGGGCGATGGCAATCGAGATTGGCCGGTCTTCGATCCCCTTGGCGAGGCGCTGCCACAACTCCTCTGTCAGGAAAGGCATTACGGGATGCAACAGGCGAAGGAATGTTTCGTACACTGTGAGCAGATTGCGCCAGTGCTCGTTTAAGCCAGAGCCCTCTTCAAAGCGAAGCTTCTTAATCTCCAGGTACCAGTCGCAGAATTCATGCCAAAAGAAGTGCCATAGGGTTTGGGCAGCCTCGTGGTATCGATACTGTTCGATAGCGCGATTCACCTGCTCCGTGCACTGGTTTAACCGGCTGGAAATCCAGCGATCCTCGAGCGGTACGGCAAGGCTGTCCGGCAGCGCCTCCGGCCGCCAGCTCTCCGATGCGGGGGGGAGCCAGGCTCCAACGCCCGAACGCTCCATGTTCATGAAGATCAGGCGCGAGGCATTCCACATCTTGTTTGCAAATGCGCGCGCACTCTCCATCCGCTCTTCGGTGAGGACAATGTCAGTCCCCGGCGCCGCTCCCAACAGCAGCGAGAGGCGGACCGCATCGGTCCCGTATTTTTCGGTGACCTCCAGCGGATCGACGACATTGCCCTTGGTCTTCGACATTTTCTGCTTATCCGCGTCCCGCACCAGACCGTGGATATACACCTGGCGAAAGGGAACATCGCCCATGCACTCAATTCCGAGCATCACCATGCGCGCCACCCAGAAAAATAGGATGTCGAATCCTGTGATGAGGAGTGTGGTCGGATAATAAGCCTGAAGATCCTCTGTCTGATCCGGCCAGCCCAGGGTTGAAAACGGCCAGAGCCCCGAGCTGAACCAGGTGTCGAGCACATCGGGATCCTGGGTTAGGGCGCCGCAACCACAATGCGCGCACTCCTGCGGCGTTTCTCGGGCGACCGTCACCTCCGAGCACTGGCTGCAGTACCACGCCGGAATCCGGTGCCCCCACCAGAGCTGGCGCGAGATGCACCAATCCCGGATGTTGTACATCCACTCGAAGTAAGTTTTGCTCCAGTTGTCCGGAATGAACTGGATCCGGCCATCCTCTACAACACGAATTGCGGGCTCTGCCAGTGGCTTTGTCTTCACAAACCACTGCTTGGAGACGAGCGGTTCCACGACGGTTCTGGATCGCTGGCACTTGCCGATGGAGAGATTGTGCGCTTCAATCTTGACGAGCAGTCCGGCTTCCTGCAGAGCGGCGACCACTTTCTTTCGCGCTTCGAAACGATCGAGCCCCGCATAGGGACCGGCGGCCGGCGTCATCTTCGCGCTCTGGTCAATCACCTGGATGATCGGTAGGTTGTGACGCCTTCCGGCTTCAAAATCGTTGGGATCGTGCGCCGGCGTGACCTTGACGACCCCAGTGCCGAACTTCGGATCGGCCATGTCATCCAAAATGATGGAGATGTCGCGCTCCATCAAGGGAAGCCGCACCGTTTTACCGTGGAGATGCGTGTACCGCGGGTCCTTCGGATGAATGGCGACGGCGGTGTCGCCCAACATCGTTTCCGGCCTGGTGGTGGCGACTACCAGCCGCTCGGATGTGCCATTTACCGGATAGGCGATGTGCCACAGGCTACCCTGTGTCTCCTCATGGACCACTTCGAGGTCAGAAAGCGCCGTATGGCAATCGGGACACCAATTGATGATGTACTCGCCGCGATAGAGAAGACCTTTTTCATAAAGGCGCACGAAGGTCTCACGCACTGCCCGTGAAAGACCCTCATCCAGAGTAAAGCGCTCGCGGCTCCAGTCGCAGCTGGCGCCGAGGCGAATCATCTGCTTTTTGATGGTGCCGCCGGACTCATACTTCCAGTTCCAAACGCGCTCTTCAAACGCTTCCCGACCCATGTCGCGTCGATTCAAGCCCTCTGCCGAGAGCTGCCGTTCGACCACCATTTGGGTAGCGATGCCGGCGTGGTCGGTGCCGGGCAGCCACAACGTGTTATCGCCTCGCATACGGTGCCAGCGGACGGTGACGTCGATCTCGGTATGCTCCAGCATGTGGCCCATGTGGAGAACGCCGGTGACGTTGGGCGGAGGGATAACTAGGGAAAAGCGGCGGCCCGGATTTTGCGGCTGCGCACGAAAGATCCCGGAGTCGATCCACCATTGCGCCCAAGCGGGCTCAAACCGTTGCGGCTCATAGACTTTGTCGATTTCCATGGGAAAATTCTAGGGTAACACGCGCCCTGCGCGGGGGAGCTGTTTTCGCTGCGTATTCCAATAAGGGTGTTTTGGTTCGGCCAGGTATTTCCCAACAAATCGGCGGGCCGGTTTGTTGGATGGAAGGTCCGGGGGACGTCTAGAATGTGGTGATTAGGTGGGTAGCTGACATGCGGCGCGTTTGGTTTGACAGATGGGCGATGGTTTGCTGTAATGAGGGAGTCCCACCTTGCTCCTCAGTAGCTCAACGGTAGAGCATTCGGCTGTTAACCGAAGGGTTGTAGGTTCGAATCCTACCTGAGGAGCCAAACCATTTCATTTCGAATCTCTGGATGCTCCGGTTGACTGCGCAGTGGCCGAAATGTTCCCGAAATGGCCACTATTCGCGAAAGACGTTTCTCTCACGCAGACCCACAGGGCGGGCATGCGCGCCAAAAATGGCGATCTCTCGGGCTCCTTGAGTAAACTTCTCAGTCTCTCCGTCAGGGCTCGCTCGTTTGGTTAACTGTACTGCAGGATACCCGAGGTGCGTCATGCGCGAGTGTGTGAACCCAGTCGGCGCATAGTCGGTCGAGCATGCGAGGAGCCTCTAACATCGCCAGGCTTGGTTCAATATTTCCGGAGGTGGCAACATTGCCCCGGACCTTACCCGTTTCATCACTCGAAATAGGAGACGTCATTCAAAGAGCGTGCCCAGAGTGGACATCAGGAATCTGCCAGGTCCATCGTCGATGCGGCTGCACCTTGCGCTGCTCGAACAGCGCGCGTCGTTTCCTAGATTCTCTGAGCTAGCCCCGAATTCAATCCGGAGGGACACTTTGCTCAATGGTTCGGCGAATTCGTTCGGCCTTTACAGAGCTATCCGGCATTTCCGCCCTACAGTTTTCCCATTTGTTTAGATCTGCTGGGTCGACATTTGCAGTCATGGAAAAGTCTGCTCGGTTCGCAGCGTATTTCTTGCACCAGCAATCCACTTCATGCTTTCTCCGTTCAATTGTGTCCAACCGTTAGCCGGACGGAAGTACGGTTTACGCCGCTGACCATGGGTTGGGCGCCAGCTGGCACAATTCGCCGGAGGTCATGCAACGTGCGACTCGTTCGAATGGCGTGGCCTTCCGTTGACCGGTACGCCGCGCGCGGCTACAGTCGCTGAATATCGTGACAAGGAAAGCACTGCCAAGAAAACAGTGGTTGCGTTCGATGGCCTTTTTCCGAATCACCGCCGTGGTGTAAAGTGGTGAAGACCCATAAAGGAAAAGAGGCGCACCACGATGAAGGGGAAAAAGGTGGAGAGAAGAAGTATGAGGACCCAGAACGCATCTTTGGTCCGTGCGTCGATAAGCTTTCCGTCCGATCTATACGAAACGCTCGAAGACCTCGCGAAACAAAAAAAGGTTTCGCTGGCCTGGGTCGTGCGTGATGCGGCGGAAAAGTATATCGCCGAGCAGGGAACGACGACGGGCAAAGCCAGATAAAGAGAGACCAACAATGCCATTGCTACAACTCCGGCCGGAATTTCAAACTCAGCATATGCGGGCAACCGCCATCGAGTTGTCCAACCGCCAAAATACCGGCTGGACTCAGCGAAAGGCGGCGACAGAGCTTCTCGACATCACCTATCCAACCGGTGACGTTCGACGCGCTCTTGATGCGGTTTCGGCAGCCTCAGCAGGCAAGCCTATCGTCATGATGGGCCAGCGCGGAAGCGGCAAATCGCACATCATGGCTCTCGTTCATCATGCGTTCGGTTCGCCGGACCAGGTTGAATCCTGGGCAAGTTCTTGGGGTCAGAAGCTGCAGGCAGATAGACTTAAGAGCCTAAAGCTCCAACGCGGCTTCATGCCACTGTCGGAGACGCTTTCCAATCAGGAATACCCACATCTTTGGGATGTACTTTTCGAACGTCACCCCAAGGGGCCATACTACCGGGGTAAATTTGAGGCATCGGGAAATCTCGTTCCGGCAAAATCCCTTCTGCAGGACATGTTCGCTGAACAGAAGACAGCGCTCATCCTTGACGAGCTTCAGACCTGGTACGACGGACTGCATGATGAGCCGGGCCCTGAGGGAAAGAAGCGGCTTCGCTGGGCCTTCAACTTTATCCAGACTCTTTCCGAACTGGCCGAGGACCGCCCCGACCTGTTCTGCCTCGTTGTCTCGGTTCGGGACAATACCACTGATTCTTTCCAGCAGATCCATCGAAAAGCCCCGGTCGTCATCGACTTCAAGGGCGAAACAGCACGTGCGGACCGTAAGCGGCTCGTGTTGCACCGTCTCTTCCAGAACCGTGGTAACGTGCCGGCGGCGGAAATCGAGCAGGCCGTTCATGGGTACGCGACAGAAAGAATAAGGCTGCTCCACGCAGACAAGACGCAAGCTGACAAGGCGCGGCTTCAACAGGAGGTCATCGAGTGCTGGCCGTTTTCTCCAGAGCTCCTCGGCCTTTTGGAAGACCATATTCTAATGGCGTGCGCCGCGCAGGACAGTCGTGACTTCATTCGAATGCTTGCTGAAGTGTTTCGCGTCCGTGGGCAGCAGACTCCTGTTATCACGCCCGCTGACTTTTCCGTTGACGACGATGACTGCGGAGTGACAACGCTCATTGATTCGTTCGCTACCAGTGCTGACCAAGAACGGCTCCGAGAGAAGGCAATTCGTAATCTGAGCGCCATACGTGACGCGGCAGTCGATGCATCCCATGCGAGAGAAGTCATCTCAAGCATCTGGGTTCGCTCCCTGTCTGCCAGACAGGACACTGGCGCGACCAGAAACGAAGTTCAGCTCGACATCACGCAATCCAAACCCATCGATGACAACGCC
>DATLBY010000489.1:0-4390 GCA_035526665.1 Bryobacteraceae bacterium | reverse complement strand
GAATGCGCGATGATGGGATTTCAGAGATGGCTGATACCGCTGCATTTCCCTGGTCCACAACCGGGGACACGCCAGGATCCGTAGCAGAGCCGGCCGCAATTCCCTGGTTCGTCTGGACTCTGGTTCTGGCTGCCACCTCGGCGATCGTAGGCATGCATTGGGACATCTCCTGGCACCGGACCATCGGGCGGGACACGTTCCTTACGCCGGCCCATCTCGCCATCTATCTGTGCGGAGTTCTGGCAGGAATCTCTTCAAGCTTCTTGATTCTGCATACGACATTTTCGCCGGGTTCCAGGCTGCGGGAGACCTCAGTCTGCGTCCTCGGCCTACGCGGCCCGCTGGGAGCGTTTATCGCGGCCTGGGGCGGGATCGCGATGCTCGTTTCGGCTCCCTTCGATGATTGGTGGCATAACGCCTACGGCCTGGACGTGAAGGTTCTGAGCCCGCCGCACGTGCTGCTTGGCGTGGGGATGGTCGCGATCCAGCATGGAGCTCTGATCCTGATTCTCGGGCGCATGAACCGCGCTGGGGGGGCCGAGCGCCGTGCATTAACCTGGCTGTTCCTGTATGTGACCGGCGTAATTTTAAACGTGATGATGATTTTTATTGTCGAGTACGCGATCCAGCCATTCATGCACAGCGCCATTTTCTATCGTGCCGTCATGCTGGCCGCGCCTGCCATTTTACTCGCAGCGGCCATCGGCTCCGGACATCGCTGGGGTGCGACCATCACCGCGTGTGTCTACATGGCGATTCAACTCGTCATGCTCTGGATACTGCCTCTGTTTCCCGGCCAGCCCAAGCTGGGGCCGGTCTTTCACAACGTCACTCATTTCATTCCCATGGATTTTCCGCTTCTGCTGGTGGCGCCGGCTGTTTTGCTCGACCTGTTGCTACGTGCCCCCGGGCACGTTAAACGAGCCTGGCTGGCGCCGGTTGCGGCAGTAATTATTCTCTTGAGCACCGCAGCGGTCCAATGGCGCTTTAGCACCTTCCTGCTGTCGCCGGCAGCCCGCAATCGATTCTTTGGGGGCGATTACCTGGATTTCATGACGAATCCGGCCTCGCGTTTCGGCCGTCATCTCTTCATCTCGTATGAAAAATCCGTATCTGACTTCTGGATCGGCATGGCAATCGCCCTTGCGGCCGGCATTGTGACCAGCTATATCGGTATCTCCCGAGGCCGCTGGATGAGGCACGTGCGACGATGAGGATCCTCCGGCTACTGTGCGCCGTCACGGCAGTCTGTTCTTTGGCGCAGGCGCATGTCGGAACCAGCGATGTGTACTTTGAAGGGCAGGCCGGGCCGTACAAACTGCTGGTGACGGTGAAAACTCCCGGCGCGATCCCGGGCATCGCCGAAATCGAAGTCCGGAGCGCCACACCGGGAATCCGCCAACTGGAAGTAGCGCCGCTGCGCCTGGTAGGAGAAGGCTCGAAGTACTCACCGGCTCCCGACGTGGTGCAGCCTTCCAAGCTGGATCCGCAGTATTTCGTCTCGCACCTGTGGCTGATGCAATTCGGCGGACTGCAGGTGCGTATTAAAGCGGAGGGCGATCAGGGAACTGGTGAGGTTTCCATCCCGGTACAGGCTGTGGCGAGCCGCGTGCTGGGCATGCAGCAAGGCCTCGGGATCGTGCTCTCCGCGCTCGGTCTCCTCTTAGCCATCGGAATTATCAGCATTACCGGCGCGGCTTCGCGTGAAGGGAAATTGGAAGCAGGTCTGAGCCCGACGCCGGCGCAGCGTAGCCGGGCGCGGATCTCCATGGGCTTGGCCGCCGTGCTGGTGACGGCAATTCTCTACGGCGGAAACCGCTGGTGGATTGCGGAGGCCAATAATTATCAGCGGCGTATTTACAAAGCTCCGCAGGCAGAGGCATCCATCCGGGACGGCAGGCTGGTGCTCACGTCCGGCGCGCGCAAGCTGGACATGCTGTTGCCGGACCACAATCACCTGATGCACCTGTTCGCGGTGCGTGCACCGCAAATGGACCGGCTGCTGCACTTGCATCCCGAAAGAGTCGACGATACGACGTTTTCGGCGAAACTGCCCCACATGGATGCAGGCGAGTACCGTATCTATGCGGATATCGTGGACAAATCCGGAATCGGTGAAACGCTGGTGGCGCGGCTGCAAACCTCCGGGCAGCCGGGCGAGCCGCTCGAAGGCGATGACTCGGCCGGGGTCGCGCCCACGGTTCTGGGAAATCAGTCGCCGCTGGCAGACGGCGCTCACATGATCTGGGAGCGCGATCTACAGCCTCTCGAATCGCGCAAAGCATCAAATTTTCGATTTCGCATCGTGAGCGCCGACGGCACGCCGGCCGCGGACCTGCAGCCCTATATGGGGATGGCCGGCCATGCCGTATTCCTGGCAGCTGACGGCTCCGTATTTGCGCACGTGCATCCCTCAGGGTCGGTGCCCATGCCGCTACTCGCTCTCGCTGCGAGACAACCGGATCCGCATGCCGGGCACGACATGGCGGCCCCTTCCACGGTCGAGTTTCCCTTCGGCTTTCCGAAACCCGGCGAGTATCGGATTTTCGTCCAGGTAAAGCGGAACGGAAAAGTGGATACAGGCTTCTTCGCCGCGCGCGTAGACCGGTAGAGCTAAGGAAACACCGGTGTCACGCGGTCGCCGCTCTTCAGCGGCCGTTCCACCGGCAGGGCCACAGCGTCGCTTTCACTCAGACCTTCCAAGACCTGCGTTCGCGTGACGCTGGCGGCGCCTAGCTTGATGCGCTGCCACTTTACAAATCCACCCTCCAGTTTGAAAACGCCCGTGTCGTTTCCTTCACGGCGGAGCGTCTCCTTCGGGATTGTAATCGCATCTTTCACCACCCGCGATTGAATCTCGGCATTGATGTTGGTTCCTGGAACCAGCGTCCCATCGGGATTTTCAATGATGCAGCTCACCTCCCCCACCTGGCGCGTTCCCAGGGGAACGATCTGCGTGGGGATTCTCTCGACAGATCCCTTCCACTGCCTTCCGGGTAGCGCGTCCCAGGTGATAGAGACAGGCATGCCCTTTTCCACTCGTCCGAGTTCCGGCTCGTCCACGTAAACGACCACACGCATCTGATTGAGCCGGCCTACGCTCCCCACCAGGTCGCCCGCATTCAAGTAGGCGCCGCGCTTCAGGTCGAACTGGTAGAGCACTCCACTCATCGGGCTGCGTATCTGGCTCAGCTCAATCCGCCGCGACGCTTCGGCGGCTCCGCTCTGGGCCTCCCGGATGCGCGCTTCGGCGATGGTGCGATCCGGTTGCGATACCAGCGAGCCGCGCCTGCGCTCCAACGCCTGAATACGGAGCTCAATCTTCTGGGCGGCTTCGTGGGCGGCCGTCACTTCGCTCGCCGTCGCGGCCTTTTTTTGCGCCAGCCTCTGGAGCGTTTCGTGCTCGCGTTGCGCGGTTGCCAGCTCCGCCCGTGCGCTCGCCAGGCTGCTCTCGATTTCGGCTTGATCGGAAGCACGCCCGCCGGCTGTAAGAACATCCAACTGTCCCCGCGCCTCGGCGATCTTGGCCTGCGCCGTGGTGAGCTCCGTGCGGGCCCCCGCTGCGTCCAGTTCAATGATCAGCTGGCCTTTGGCAACCCGCTGGGCGCGTTCCACATGCACCTTTTCGACTGGACCGCCGCTTTCCGCCCGGATTGCTGTCCATTCGATCGGCTCCACTTTCCCGTTGGTGTTGAGCGTGCTTTCAATCGTCTGGCGCATCACCCGCGTGAACGGAACTTCCGGCGGAGCGGACCGGTGCATAGCGAGCCACGTGAAGACAGCAAAAATCGGTATCAGGAGCAGCAGCAGGCGCTTCAATTCGTTTTATCCATTTCAGGGTACGATGACGGTCTTGCCTGATTGCCATTCCCGGGTAGTCTGAAGCGCCTCATTTGCCTGATCCAGCGGGAAACGATGCGTAATCTGGCTGGCAAAACGGTGCTTCCATTCCGTGCGATCGAGCAGCGACAGCGCGCGGTCCACGTGCCGCGGCTCAAAGCCCCAGGATCCGATCACCTGCAGCTGTTTGCGCGTGATCGTGTGCGGGTTGAAGTTGATGTTTCCGGCGTTGGCATATTGGCCGAGCACAACAAATTTCCCTCCGTCGCGGCAATATTCTATGCCTTCATTCACAGCTTCGGGATGTCCCACGCACTCTATTACGACGTCGGCGCCATAGCCGCCGGTTTCCTGCATCACCTGCGTGCGGCGCTCGTCCAGGTCCGGCAGCGATTCCACATCGATGACAGCGTCGGCCCCGAACTCTCGTGCCAAGGCCAGACGATGGCGCGGAGCCCCCGTAACAATGATTTTCGCCGCGCCCGCTTCCCGTGCCACCGCCAGGCTGGCAAGCCCCACCGGCCCCGTGCCCTGGATCACCACCGTGTCT
>DATLBY010000488.1:0-33163 GCA_035526665.1 Bryobacteraceae bacterium | reverse complement strand
AACTTATCGATATCCGGGGATTGTCCCGGCCAAATCGCGAAGAACCCCAACATTAAGCTTTCGTAGGCGACTGCGTCCAAATTATAGAGTTGCGGCTGGACGTTGAGATCAATGCGCCGCGGATCCAGACGATCCGCCATGGCCCACAACGGGGCGGTCGGGGGCGGGGTGGTCGGCTTCTTTTCACCCCGCGCATAGCTAACCAGGGTCGGCGAGTCAGTCGACGTCATGGTCTCGAACTCAGGGCTCTCCAGGTAGCGTCGGTTCCGTCCTACAAAGCCCTTAAATTGTTCCGGTGGTTGCCGGCGAAGCGCCCAGTTTGCCGCAGGCCCGGTGGTGACAGAGAACCAAGGCGGAAGGTAATCGTGGTCTCGCGAGCTGAGTACCCAGACGTTGCGGAAAGGGTTTTTGAAAAATGTGGTGCGGTCGCCGGTCGGGACGCTTTTCGCGATGGGTCCGCTCCAATGGATTCCGTCCGCGGACACAAAATATTCAACCGGCTTGATGTCCCCCTGCGAGCGCCCCATTTTATACCGGCGCTGAGGATCCTTCTCGTCCAGATCAAGCCACACGGTGCTCGATTCGCGGACGCCCGCCTGCACTACATTGGTACCCGGCATCACGTCCAGATCCGGCTTTTCCCAATGCACACCATCGCGGGATGTCGCATAGAGCATGCCACCCGCGCTCTCGTACCAGATTTTGAAAAGTTGATCCTTGGGATCGTAAAACGCGCCACCGCTGTAAGGCATGGCCCGCCCGTCTTCCCAGGAACGGTCGGCCTTGAGCACCGGATTTCCCGAATACATTTCCGGCCGGTGATACTCTCGGCGCAGATTCGTCTGCTCGATAAGGAAGTCGTCGACAAAGAGTTGCCGGCCCACATCAATCGGGATTACAGCCGGGGGGTGCAACAGGTAGGACGGCACCGGTGTTGGTTCGTTCGTGAGTACCACATCGCGCGGCGGCCATACCTCCGGAAGGCGAATACCGTTGTAGAGCAACTGCTGTCCATTCGCTGCTATCGAAACCAGCAGGATCGTGCAAATGAATCGGAACACCGTCGTTCTCCTTATCGATACATCCCTGAACGGCCCCGCCGGCCCTTCCGGATCCCCGGTACGGGGTCACGCTTCAGAAGAGTATACGCACGGTAGTAACAGGGATCAATCCTCGTTCCGTAGCGTGGAACTATTGCCCTTGATGTTGCAATTGCCTAAGTTCCGACCACGTGCGCGACAGGGATCGTTGTACACTCGAATCCTTGGACCGCACACAACTCTACACGCAATACAGGACACTCCTCGCCGACGGCATCATTCCGTTCTGGATGCAGCGCCTCGACACACAATATGGCGGCGTGCTCTCGTGCATGGATGAATCCGGCACTATCCAGAGCACGGAGAAGTACACGTGGTCACAGGCGCGATTCGTATGGACTCTGTCGGCTCTCTATAACAGGTTCGAGCGCAGGCCCGAATTCCTGGACCACGCACGCAAGACCATCGACTTCCTTCTTACCCATGCGCGTGACAGTCGCGGCAGATTCGTGTATCGTACGACCCGCGAGGGAGCGCACCTCGAAGGCGCAACCAGCATTTATGCGGATTGCTTTGTTGTGTATGGGCTGAGCGAGTATTGCCGCGCAACGCACGATGCGTCGCTTCTGCGTGAAGCAATCGAGATCTTCGATCGCATCCGGCAGCGGGTGGAAGAGCCCGATTTCGATGAGACTGCGCCCTATCGGCTGCCGCCGGGCCGTCGTACACACGCGGTCCCCATGATGCTCACCGAACTCGCCAACGAATTGGCGCAAACCACGAACGAACCCGCTATCGAGAAGCTCGCGGAAGAGTACGCGCTGACGGTCATGGACCGTTTTGCCCCACCCGATCGGAATCTGCTCCGCGAGTACCTGACACGCGATTACCGGCTGCTCCCGCCGAATGAAGGATCATTTGTGATGCCGGGACACGCGATCGAGTCCATGTGGTTCGTCATGCACTGGGCCAAACGGGCGGGGCGTCATGACATCATTGGCCGGGCGGTATCCGTCGTACGGCGGCATCTCGAAGCGGGTTGGGACCCAGAGTTCGGCGGCATTTTCCTGAACATCGACGCGGACGGCGGCGAGCCCTATCTGCCGAATTCCGAAAAGAAACTCTGGTGGCCCCATACCGAGGCGCTGTATGCGCTGTTGTTGGCACACGAGTTGTGCGGCGAATCGTGGTGCCTGGAATGGTACCAGCGCGTGCACGAGTGGAGCTTTGTCCACTTTTCGATGCCCGATACCGGTGAATGGCGGCAACGGCTCGACCGGAAAGGAAATCCGAGCACGGAAGTGGTCGCTCTTCCGGTGAAGGATCCGTTTCATTTGCCGCGCGCAGTAATGCTGATCCTCCAGCTATTGGGCCATCGTCCGTCGTGACGCCTTGTGTTACCAGACGTTAGGGCGGCAGCAGTACCGGTATGAGAGCGTACCTTCGGTGTCTCTCATCGACGTGAATCCCGGACCTCCCGCTCCCACGTAGCCATTGCTGGCGCCGGTCTCATTGGGGCTCACCCAGAAAGAGTAGAGCTGTGCGTCCCTCAAGCGGAAGCGAAATCTGACGGGCTGTCCGGCGATTCGCGAAAGATCCGCGCCGTTGCGCCAAGTGACGGCCGTGAGCGTGTTGTTGATCCGGAGCGGAACGCATTCATCGGCGGAGAAACCCTTGATGGGCACGCCATTCGCGTCCAGAACCTCGACACGCATCTCGCCCGCTGAACTGTCCGCGTTGACAAACAGCCGCTTACCGCTAAAACGCACGCGACGCGTAGTCAGCGTGTGGGTTATGTTGCCGGCATCCATCGAAACGAACCCGTCGCGCCGCAAGGTTGCGAGTCCGGTGGAAGTTTCACCCGACGAGCGCCGCCCGACAACACCGGACCGGGCGCTGAAATAGAAGAAAAGCCGGTCGCCGACCACCAGGACGACTCCGCCCGCGGATTGCACATTCCGGGCGTTCCACTCGGGCACCTTTCCGCTCGGCGCGATGAAGGGGCGCCGGTCCGGCCGGGACCAGTGAAAACCATCGCGGCTATAACCGACGGTCAGGTAGTTTGGCTTATCGCTATTTTCATACTGGCCGGGCCATATCGCAAAGGCCCCAAGAACGATACTCTCATATGCGACGGCATCGAGGTTGTAGAGTTCTGGCTGAACATCGAGGTCGAGACGTCGCGGGTCGAGACGGTCAGCCATCGCCCAGGCCGGAGCCGCGAGCCGGGGATTTGAGGGAGCCGTTTCGCCGGCCTTCCAGTTGGCGCCGGTTGCGAATTCCGGACTCTCCCAATAACGGCGGAAGCGGCCGATATAGTCCCGGTATTTTTCCGGCGCTTGATCGCGGACTCGCGCGGACCCGCTGGTCGGCACCCAGTCGTGATCGCGCAGGCTGAACACCCAGACATTGCGGAATGGATTCTTGAAAAATGTGACCCGGTCGCTGCTCGGGATACTCTTAGCAACCGGCTGTCCCCAGTGAATTCCATCCGCCGATTCGAACAGGACGAATGGATGGTTGTGACCTTGCGAGTAGCCCATCTTGTAACGCCGCCGGGGATCCTTCTCATCCGCGTCCAGCCAGACCGTGCTGGAATCGTGTTTGCTGATCTCGACGGCATTCGTCCCCGGCTTCACATCCAGCAGCGGCTTGTCCCAGTTCACGCCATCGCGGGACGTCGCATAGAGTACGGCACCCTCGCCCCGGTACCACATCTTGAAGATGCGATCGTGCGGATCGTAGAAGACACCGTCGCTGAACGGCATCGCCTGTCCAGCTTCCCACTGACGGTCCCCTTTTACGACAGGGTTTTCCGGGTAAAGCTTGGCGCGGTGAAAAACACGGCGCAAATCGGTACTCTCGACCAGGAAGTCATCCACGAAGAGCTGTCTTCCGACGTCGATCGGGATCACATCGGGTGGATGCGTTAGATAAGGTGGTTCCGGTTGTGGCTCATTCGTGAGCGCGATATCCTGCGGCGGCCAGACTTTCGGCAACTGGATTCCGTTAAACAGCACTTGCTGCGCGTCGGCGGCGCTCCACGCGAGCATGAAAAGACAGAGTAGTTTTGGAACCATAGGTAACCCAATTAAAACCGTAGATGTAATCCGAAACGGAAAAGGCGTTCGTCGATCCCTTCGCGCGAGGCGGCAATCGGACTTAGGGTCGTGACGGTCATGAATCCGCCAAGGTTTCGCACCGATCCATCGGCATTCAACTGGAGGTTGGACACGTTCGCGCTCGGATTACCGAAATGCGGAGTATTCGTCGCGTTAAAAGCCTCTGCGCGAAACTCCAGCTTCCAGCGCTCCCGAACTACGAAGTTCCGGAACACGCCCACGTCTGTTGAGATGTAACCCGGTCCACGCAGCGAATTGAATCCGGCAGTGCCAAACGTGGCAGTGGTGACGGGAGCGAATGCCAGCGGATCATAGTACGCCACCGTGGAGCCGATGCCGCCCAGTTTCTCGACGTTCGCCTTTACCTGGTTGGCGCGTTGCGTATTCCCCGGAGCATTCAACGACGTCCCAGCGGCGGAGACGCTGAACGGCAGCCCCGAATACATGGGCAGGATGCCAGTCAACTGCCAGCCCCCCGCCAGCGCAGACACGACCCCACCGTGATTCGCGAACTTTTTGCCCTTGCCGAAGGGCAGTTCGTACGTGCTGGTCAGGACGAACGCATGAGTGCGGTCGAATGCCTCCACCGACCGGTTCAGATTGTAGTATTGCGGCAGTTGTATCGCGGGCGAGCTTTCGCTATCGGGATTGCAGCAGATTCCAATGGCCTTGCTGAAGGTATAATTCGCCTGAAGTTGTAGACCATGGCTGAATCGGTGTGTCAGTCTCGCCTGCAGCGAGTCGTAGTGGCTGCCGCCTACCGGGCCGGTGAGCGTAACCGCCGCCGACCGCCCGTAGAGTTGGTAGAACGGCTGGCTCGGTACACCACCGCCCGGCGTTCCGACGTTCAGGTTCATGGTCCCGAGTTGATGAACCTGACGTGTCGCAACGTAACCAACCTGGGCCGTGAAGTTATTGCCAATCTGCTTCTGCAGCGTGAAATTCCACGATTGAATATAGCCGCGGATGAACTTGGCAGGCAGCGTGTTTGCGACGAAGGTCGACGGGATGGCGATACGTCCGGCGCTGATATCGGGAGAGACGAGCGGTGGGATCCCTTGCGCAAGCGTGCCCGCGGGGACAAAGGAGTTTGCGCCGCTCAATGACAACGCAAGCATGACCGGGTAGTTGTCGAGCGTGGTTTTCGCGAGCGGGAAGGGATCGTAGTTGATCCCATACCCGGCACGCATCACGAACGTGTCGGTGATGCGATAGGCAACGCCGATACGCGGTGAGAACAGCCGTTTGCTGACGGATATACCGCAATCGCCCGGAATGTTTCCCACACCGCAGATCAGCATCGTGTCGGTTTTCGGATCATAGGTTTCCACGCCGCGATCGGGGCGCGTGGGCATCGGATAGTACTCCCAACGCACACCGTAGGAGAGTGTCAGGCGCCGGGTTGCTTGCCACTGATCGCGGATATACAGGCCGTTCTGCCAATTGCGGCTCGAGATCCAGTCGGGATGCTGCATCTTGGAAATACCTGAGGGCAACCCCAAAAGGAAATCGGCGTAGCTGTTGTACTGATTGGGTGAGGCTCCCCCTTTAATAGTCGTGACACCACCGCTGAAAGAGAACGTACCGGGTCCGCCGCCGCTCGCGCCAGGCATAATGTACTCCGTATGGTTCAGATGCTGGCGCGCGATCTCCGCTCCGAACCGGACATTGTGCGAGCCTTTGGTCCAGTTGAAGTTCACAGAGTATTTGAAGGAAGGATCGTAATAGTTGACGGGCCAGTTGGTGAACGGCAGTCCCAGAGTCGTGTAGGTGGACACTTGGAAACTGGGCCAGCCTCCCGCGATCAATTGCGATCCGTTGTTGGTTCCCGGGATACCCAGGTAATCGGAGCCAAGGTTTTCGTCTAGCCGGATCGGAATGGAGTGCGTTTTAAGCAGCGTGAAGCCGAAGTTTCCGTCGATGATGAAGTTCGGTTTGGCGAGGTAAGTCGCCCCCACGCTTCCGGTGTACGTTTCACCCATTGCGGTGCCGGCAAATCCAGCCGCCGTTTGCACCATGGGGCCGCCCAACTGGCCGAAGACCGGTGGATTCAGCATTTTGTAATGGAGCATTCCGAATCGCCCGTAGACACTCAGGTTGCTGGTTGGATTGTAGTTGATCTTGGCGTCGACAATCTGACGGTCGAACTTATAGGATCCAACCGCATAGTAGTTGTTGGTAAGCCCGGAGAGGTTGGGTAACGGTGTCAGGGCGACCAGCTTCTGGACTATCGAACTCTGACGCGACACCGGAACTTGATTGCCGGGCATGATCTGCCGCCCGGAACCATCGGAACTGCCGGTAAGCGGATCGTAGATCGGACTGGACGAACCGGACATGTTCCCCGCCCGAATGGCAGCGTTCGGAACCGTGGTGAAGGTCGCGCCGGTTTCCCGGTCAAGCATGCCCTCATAGCTGCCGAAGTAGAAAAGCTTGTTGCGGATAATCGGTCCTCCGAGGGTGCCGCCGAAATCGTTTAGGATGTACTTGGGCTTGCCCTGGCCGGCAGGCAGGAAGAACGGCTTCGCCTTGGTCTGGTTGTTATTGTTGAACTCGAAGGCGGAGCCGTGGAGGCTGTTCGTTCCGCTCTTGATGATCACGTTGACCGCGGCACCTCCGGCGAGTCCCTGCTCGGCGTCGAAGCTGTTCGTCACGATATTCACCGTATCAATCGCTTCCAGTGCGGGGATATAGGCTGTCAGGTGATTCAGCCAGACCTGGTTCATTGATGCCCCGTCGATCCGGATGTTGGTGCCGTTACGGCTGGCGCCGTTCGCGTTGAAACTGAGGCCGCGAGCCGGATTGGCGGCGATGCTGTTGTTCTGCCCCGGCGGTGTAAAACCGGCAACCGTCCCGAGCAGTTGCTCGAAGTTGCGGCCGGGAGGAGTCGGCAGATCCTGCAATTGCCGGCTCTCCAGGTCCGTGTGGACATCGGCGCGATCGGTTTGCAGCAGCGGGTTCGTCGCGGTCACAGCCACGCGTTCGGTCACTGCGCCCATTGTCAGCGGCACGTCGATGCGAACGACGCTGTTGATGCTGACCGTGACGTCTTTGCGAACGAACTCCGAGAACCCGGGATGACTCAGTGTAATTTCGTAAGATCCTGCGGGCAGGGTCGGGAAGCTGTAGTAACCGGACTGATCGGTTGTAGTCTTCCGGCTCAGCCCTGTTATAGCCGATGTAGCTGTGGCCCCGGCGCCCTCCACGGCGGCGCCACTCGGATCTGTAACGGAACCCACAATCGATCCGTAGAGGGTCTGAGCACTGGCGTGAGGGACCTGGACCGTTGCCAATGCCATCGCGAACGCCGCAGCAACTACCACCGCGGCCAGGGATTTTCTTTGCATCTCTAACCTCCTTCAGCAATTTCGCAAGCTGTGAGTTGAAGGGATTATACGCCCACGCTGTCGATTCAGGATAGGCAAAATTCGCATTGTTCCATAGCTTGGAACACCACCTGGCGATTCATTGACACATGGATAGGAACGAGGCTAACGTACTAGCGGCCATCATGAGTGAATTGAAAATCGGTCCCATCAACGCGGCGACCCCGACTCCGCTGGGCGCAAACGGGATTTTTGACGAGCAATCCGCGCGCCGGCTGTGCCGCAGGTGGATCGATCTCAAACTCGATGGGGTTTTTGTGCTGGGCAGCATGGGCGAAGGCGCGTTGCTCTCCGACGCAACCCGCCGGGCATTCCTCGGGACGGCTCTGGAGGTTTGCGCGGGACGGCTCACTATCTTTGCCGGAGCAGCAGACCTCTCGTACTCACGGATGCGCGAACGGGCCCTGGAGTATGCCGCGATGGGCGCGCCCTGCATCGTTCTTTGCGCGCCACCCGAGGTTTCGCCGGGACGCGCGGCTGACGACGTCCGCCGGACCGCCGATGCCTGCCCGGTTCCCTGCGCCTATTACGAGGTTCCGGACCGCACCGGAATTGCCCTGACGCTGAACGAAATCCTCAGCGTCCTCGCCCACCCCAATATCGTCGCCTTAAAAGATTCAACCGCCAATCCGTTGATCTCGCAAGGCATTGCGGCCGAAGGCCTGCGCCCAACCGGAGTCACGCTGCTCGATGGTTGCGAATACCGGACGGCGTTTTCACAAGCGCTCGGCTATGACGGCGTCTTGCACGGCGGCGGTGTCTTGACCGGCCGCCGCGTGCGGGCCATCTGGGATTTGGCCCGATCTGGCAAGCTTCGCGAAGCGATCGCGCTCGATCGCGAGAACAGCTTGTTCCTCGCGTCCGTTTACAACCGCTTTTCGCGACCGCTGCAAAACACGATTGGGCAGAAGTATGCTTTGAAGTTGCTCGGGGTGCTCGAACAGGCCAATGTAGAAGTCGAACAGTCTTTGGATGATGCCTCCCGGCGACGCATTGCCCAGGCGCTGGACGCGGATCGCCAGTGGTTGGCCCCGGCTCAGGATCTGACGGAAATCCCCGCTTCAAGTTTTTAACTGGAGGCGTGCCCTTGCGTGTGCACCCAGCGAAGTATCTTGGCAACGCTGTACTCGATCGCCGCCCTTTGGGATTCAAACGTGACGCCTCCGATGTGGGGAGAAATGACGAGGTTCTGATGTTCACGCGACCATTCGATCAGGGGATGTGATGCCAGATCGCTGCGCCATTCGCCGTCAATCACGTCCAGGCCGGCGCCTCCCAGACGGCCGCTGCTAAGAGCTTCCAGCAAAGCGTCTTCGTCGACAATTCCGCCCCGGCTGGTATTCACCAGGATCGCTCCGGGTTTCATCTTGCTCAATTCCGCCGCTCCAATTGCCCGCCGGTTCCCCTTCGTCAGATGAATGTGAATAGACAGGACGTCGGCCTCGGAAAGGAGCCGTTCGAAGTCCACCATTTCGACGCCTGCTTCGGGCACGACGGCGCGCCGGTCATGCGCTAGGACGCGCATCCGGAAACTCCTGCCATACTCGGCTACGATGCGCCCCAGGCGCCCGTATCCCAGGATTCCGAGCGTCCTACCCGAGATCTGGTGACCGCGAAATTGGTCGCGCGCCCAATTTCCGTGTTGCGCGGCGGCAAAGGCCCACGGCAACCGCCGCACCGTTGCCAGCAGCAGCGCCCAAGCCAACTCGGCGGTGGCCGTCAGACTGTTTAGGAAAGCGGTATCCTCGCGCAACGAGAGCACGGTGATGCCGCGCGTTTCGGCGAAGGCGGTGTCGATATGATCGAGCCCCGTCGATGCCGAGGCGATCAACCGCAGGCGGCAGGCCCGTTCCATTAGGGCGCGGTCCGCGATCACATGTAGCGAAGCAAAATAGATATCGAACTCCGCAATTCGCTCCATCAGCACATCGCGCGACGGCGGCACGGAGACCACTTCAATTTCGCGGGCGAGAGACTCGAAGACGTCAGGGCAGGAGGAGATATCCGCCGTGTTCAAAAGCCGCAACATTGCTTTCATGTTTTAACTGACCGCTGTTCCGGGAGTCAATTCTGTTCTACGGTCTGGAACACCGGCCCCCGCGGAAAGTGTTCTTGAGATACCATAGCCGCAGGCTTCTCTTATGGCACCGGCTCCCACCCACTCGCCTGGTATCCAGTCCGTGTCGAAGCCTTTTGAGCTACTCTGCTGCTTTTCCCCCGACGATCCGGAATGGGGTGTGACCGAACTGGCCGAATACCTGGGGCTGTGCAAGAGCGCTGTGCACCGCATCCTGGCCACGTGCGAACAGTATCACGTCGTGGTGCGCACGGCTTCCCGCCGATATCGTCTTGGCACGCGGGTGCTCGAAATGGGCAACACGTACCGGTTCCATCGCAGACTGCTGTGGAAAGCCGAACCGACGATTCGCCGGCTGGCTGATGAGACCGCCTCGATCGCGCATATGGGTGAACTCGACGGACGCGATGTGCTGGAATTGATGCGCAGTTCGGGACCGGGCGCCATCATGTTCACGCGTACGCCTCGGCTCCGCGCTTCGGCTCATACCACTGCCATGGGCAAGGTGCTGCTCGCGCTCGGAGGCGAGCAGGTATTCCATGATTTTGTCGGTCGATCCACGACGCTCAAATGCATGACGCCCTACACGATCGATAAACCGGACGTGCTCCGGCGAAATCTTCAGGCTGTCGCGGAGCAGGGTTACGCGCTCTCCGACCAGGAGTCCGACCTGGGATGCCGGTGCCTGGCCGTGCCAGTCCGCATGCGCGGGCGGGAAGTTGTGGCTGCGTTGAGCGTCTCCAACACGGCGGCCAAGTTCTGCGAGCGTGAGATCCCGTCCGTGCTGAGGAAGCTGTTTGCCGCGGCCGAGATAATCGGGCGCGACGTGCCGGATTAGCGACGCTCCCGTTCTTCCCGCGCGGTTTTTAAAGCCTCGGCATATCGCTCATACAACCGGGTAACGCGAAAATCCGGCGCCGCCAGCATCTCAAACATTCCGGCTTCTCCCCCGGTGACCTCGGCTGCGGCCTTTACGATCTCATCTAGCCTGTCCTGCGGAACGATCAGAGCGCCGTTCTCGTCGGCATGAATAATATCGCCTGGATTCACCTCCATGCCGCCCACGCACACCGGAACCTGATAGCGATGGAAACGGATGTTGCCGCGGTCAGCGGACGCTCCGCGCGCCCACACCGGCAGACCGGTTTGGCGGACACCGTTGAGGTCGCGGATTGCGCCATCGCAAAAAATCGCGGCTGCGCCGGCTGCCCGCATCGAAAGCGCCATCCCCTCGCCGATCATCGCGTCGCGGTACGGATTGGTGGAGCAGTCCTGCAGGATCGCGACCGCCGGCGCGGAGGCCGCCTCCAACTCGCCCAGGAACTCGAGCCACGGCTCCAGATGGTCGAATTTGCCGCCCCACTGCTGCTGCATCGTGCCGGTTATGGCGATACCAACCACTGGTTTCTCCATACGGCTGAAAGGCCGGATTTCGGGCCCCGTAAAACGTCGCGGCGCGATGCCGATCCTCTCCATGGCATTCGCAATTGTCGGAGTGTCCGCCAAGGCCAAGGCCCTGAGCGTCTCGCTGATAAGGGAGGTGTTAGACATGAGGTGTGGTGGCTACCCAGGCAAATCGTAACGCTTGAACGGAGCGACACATGGATTCCCGATCGCGATGTGCATTTCACGCCGCTTAAGATCGGCGACAAAAGCCGCATTGGTCGTATCCACGTCCCGCGGATCCGGGTGCCGGCAGATCGACAAAGGATAATCGGTATGGTCGCGTAAGATCTGCTGCATCGATTCCGGCGTGATAGGGTGGGCCTGTTCGGCGAGCAGACGATTGACGTTCCGCTGGCGCAGCGGAGAACTCGCGGATCGTCCTTCCCCACGTTCGAACCGTTGCAGAGACGGCGTCAGAATCTCGTTCGTGTGACCGAATGCCTGTGCCGAAATGTCCCGCACCTCAGTCCGGCCCGCAACTAACTCAATGCACGCCGCCCTCCCCGATGCGTCCGCGACCATCAGGCACCCGTTTTCGAATCGCATGCCTCTAGCGGCGTCAAGGACCTCGCCCACCGATTTCTTTTCCATGATCAGCCGTTTCAGCAGGCTGCCTGGCACAGTGGAACTACCCGGGTCCGTGGCATAGAGGGAGTTGCCGGTGTACGCCAACCCGTCGGATGTCATCGCCAGATTACCGATCCAACCGGGGTAGTTGAGAATGATCATGCGACGCCCGGAGGCATACGAAATTCGCATCACGCGAAAGCGATCGAGCGGCGCGGCAGTATCCTTGGCCTGTCCGATGAGGACTTCTCCATCTTTTGTTTGTTGTTTTCCGGCGTAAAGCGCTGTGCACGCTCCGCTGCGCGTCATGTCACGAGTAGCCGCGAAAAACGCATAATCATACGGCAATTTCGCGCCTTCCGCGATGCCGTGGATCTCTTCGAGCACATTGGCAAGATGCTCGCGGAAGATTCCCTCATACTTCGACCGGAACCCCGCGAGAGCGGCCTGAGTAGTGGTTCCTGCCTTATTAGCCAGATTCGACACAGCCGGATCGGCTTCGGTACGGATTTCATGACTCAGCGCGCGGCCATGTTGCAGGCCTACTTCGAACGGGGAACCGCGGAAATCGTAGACGTGATGCGTTCCCTGGCGGGCGCCCGGCCGGACCGCTGCCGAAGCGAGAAAAGTGCGGCGTGTCATGTACATCATCACCTCCCAACTATCGCTGCCGGCGTTTCCTCCGGCAGACTGCGGCGCGTTAACCCGACGATATGTTGAGGACTTGGAGCGGCGAATGCGAAGCTGGCCGCGTATCCAACCGCAAGTGTCAAAACCGCTCCCACAAAGCCATAGTAGAAGGTTGAGATCCGCGACAACAGCCCGGCAAATTCCCAATCCGGCCAAAAGAACTGCGCGGCAGGCAATGCGATGGTCCCCAGGAATCCTACCGCGCTCCCGATCAGCACACCCGGCGAGTTGGCGCGGTGCGTAAGGATCCCCAGGAGGAAGATTCCCAGCAGCACTCCCGTAAACGGGTACATGACGATGTTCAGTATCTGGAGAATGCTATTCTGCTGTCCCAGCGACCGCACCCATACTGCCGAGCCGACGACCAGCATTCCGCTCACAACCAGCAGGATGCGCGCCAGGCGCACGGCTTCGACATCCGTGAGTTCGCGCTTTAACAATGGTCGGAGGAAGTTGACCTGAACGGCCGCCGAAACCGCCGTTAACCCCGATTGCATGCTGGTCAGGACGGCCGCCGCCATGGCGATCGTGATCAGGCCGCGCACGCCGGTCGGGAGCACGTACATGATGTAGACCGGCACGGCATCGTCCGGTGTGCGAAGTAGGCGGGCGGCATCCGGGTGCGACCGGTAGTAAGCAAACAGGATCAAGCCGAGCGCCGGATAAATGAGGCTTACCGGCTTCAGAAAAAGACCATTTCGCCAGAGCGAAGCCTTGGCTTCCCGATCGCTGCGGGCCGTCAGGTACTGCTGTAGCAGAACTTGGTCCGCCCCGCACATAGAAAGCATGCCTACAAATCCGAGCAGCAGACCGCTGGTGACGCTCAGATTATCCGTGAGGCTGAACAGCGCTGGGGGCGTAAGGCGATGATGTTCGATTCCGGTCGCAAGCACCTGGCGCACGCCTCCACTGAGGTTCAGGCCCATCACGATCATTAGCGTAACGCCGCTCATCAGCACACAAAACTGAACAACGTCGGTCCAGATGACGGCCCGCATTCCGCCCACCAGGGCGAGGCCGGTGGCCATCGTTCCGATGACGACGATGGCCCATACCTGGCCGCTGGCCGCCGTCAAGCCGACCATCTGCGAAACCACGAGCGAGGCCGAATAGAGAATGGTCCCCATCCACATGAACCGCGAACTCAGGAAGAACGCGGTCGCGGCATTGCGTGTAGCGTTGTTGAATCGCAGGCTGAGGTACTCATAGGCGGAAGTGATTCTGAGCCGGAAGAAGAGCGTGGGGTACAGCCAGGTGATGAGCGGAATAGACAACACTATACCGGCGGTCTGGAGGCCAATCCAGACGCTTCCGTCGGGACGATTGACCCAGCCGGTTAAGCCGAGGAACGAATTGGTGCTGAATACCGCCATGTACATGCTGATGGCGATCGGCCAGCGGCTCATTGATCGCCCGGCAAGGAACATGTCATCTTGCCGGCGTAAATGGCGCGAGTGGTACGCAGCGATAGCGATCAGGATCGCGATGTAACCGACGATCACGATGAGGTCGAGTTGGTCGATCCCGCGGCGCACAACTGCGTAAATATAACATGGGGAGGCTCGAACGTAGGCTAAGTTCTATTGGATAGAACAGTGCTTCAAAAGCGCTCCCAAGTGCTCGACAACAGCTGGAGGGAACCTTCCCCAAATGGGTACCGCGGCTTCCTGCCTCGGCCCCAACAGAAAGCGGCGTAGTGCCCGCTGGTTCGGGAGCAACGGATCAGCTCTAGCTTGGATTCTGCGGTTCGCGGTTGCTTTTATGACGGGTGGGCAATTCCATGTGAGCTTCCTTCCACGTGCTGGACAGAGCCGTCCATTCCATCGAAGCCAATCACCGCACGGTCGCCGCAACTCACATTTCGACGCATGCATTCGGGCCTCCTCTTGCGCGAGGGATTGTATGGTCCACATTCCCAAATAACGGGTTGTGCCGGCGAAACGATCTTGCGCGATGGGGAAGCCGCAGAGGGAGCACATCCCCGAGTTCCCCGATCTGAGTCGGCGCTCATAGCCGAGCACAGTGGCGCCTATTTGCCGAAGCGAAACACCGCCCCGAAGACGGAGCCAGGACTCATTTTTTTGTATTCTGAAGATTCGCCAGAGCGCGGAGTAAATCCGACCGGTGGGATTCCAACCGGGGGAGAGACTCGGCCATGGGGCCTCCCTCTGGAAGTAGTGTATTCTTCCAGAATCGCCGCGACCAGGACCACTTCTTAGGAGTCGCACCACCATCACCTTTACCATTGCACTTTTGCTGGAAGCTGGATCTGCCGCGAGCCGCCGGAATTGTTGATGATGGCAAAATCGTTGGCTCCGAGTTTGGTGCTGGGGAGGCTGAAATACGGCGTGTTCGCCGGTTGTAGCTTCACCGCGAATCGTCGCTTTGACATATTCGGTGGCGGGAAAGCTTTTCGACAGAGCCATATTGTAATTCGGCGTCCGGGTCCGCGAGTGCGGCCGGCTGCATTCTACGCAACCGAGCTGGTTTGGCAATCCAAATTCTTCAAGATCGAAAACGATTCCAGGCTGTTCGCCTTGACACATGATCTCTTCGTTGTGCTCACTCTAACGAAAGGATAGGCCTGTTTGGTTTCGTTATTCAGGCTTTCCGCCATCTCGTTAGTGCGGCTCGACGGTTCACGCTGCCCGCGCGCGGTGCGCGCGTCGAGGCCAGGCTGCTACCGAAAGAGGGAAGATTTTAGGAGGCGGGAGGACGCGTCTGGTCCCAGGTGCTGATGCCAAATGGCATTTATTGGGATGCTGCCACCCCAACGTGTATTGTGCGACCGGGAATCCTGAGCGGCTCGAAATCCGCCTCCCTATTCCGTAAGCCTCCGCTCAGGCCGCCCGTGACAAAAAAGTTGCTGCTTGTCTTCTTGGCCAATACGGGCAGTCTGGGTTCGCTTCGGGCTCCCTCGCCCGTTGCGTTACGTCGTCGAATTTCCACAAGTGATGACAGAATGCAACAACATCCGTACTGCAGGGTCGCAGGAATCACCTATCTGAGCTACCTTCACGGACTGCGGTTGCGTTCCTGATCTCGATGCTCGGTCCGTTGGCCACGATGCGCGCCGGACACTGCGGCCAGATGGCACGGATCGTGGCCAGCCACTGTTCGAGCATGGCGCGGAAGCGCCGAGGCCGGCTGTACTCGACGCAGCCCAGTTGATTGGCCAAGCCGAAGTCGCCGAAAATTGGAATCGCCTCGGTTCCTTTCGCCTTGAAGCTGCGATAGCTGAGCCACATGTAGAGGTCGAGGACGGCCGGCGCGGCTGCAAGCAACTTGACGGCCTCCAGGTCGTTGGGAACAGGGTGTGCGAGAACCTCCTGATAGAAGTAGTCACTCAAAACGATCACGTTCTCGAACTCGCTTGAAATCGGGCGTTGTTCTGGGGTCCGGCTATACCAGATTTGAGCCTCACGCATGAAATTGAATCTGGATCGCTGGACTACCTTGGCCGACTCGCAGGCTATCGGTCCCGAAGAAGATGGTTGCGCCGAAGACCCTCTCGAAGCCGCCGACGAGTCGCCGGTATTCCTTGCCGCGGGTCTGCATACCGAAGGTCTCCAGCATTTCGGCCGCTGTGCGGAACCGGATCGTTTGGCTCTTCTGCTGAACGGCGAGCGTCGCCAGGAAGATCGGCACCAAGCGGTCCTGGCCGAATGGGACGCCGAATTCAGGGTGCCCGGTCACCTGGAGGACGAAGTTGCCATTTCGACGCTCATAGAGCAACTGATCCTTGGGCAGCCGACGGACAGGAAGACCGCACAGTACGAATGGTCTCGAACTGAAGCAAAGCGTCTGAGTCGCCTGGTCGCGATTCTGCCGGACGAGTTGAATCCGCTCTGCCTGTTTCAGCTTCTGTTTCGATACGATGAGGTCTGGGCAGGTCCGTCGGAGTATGGCTCCGGCGGGCTGAAGACCCGAGCGATGGAATTGCGACAAAACGATCACCTCGTGACGCGCTCCGAGCGCGTGATCAAGACGAGTTTTGGAGGGTCAAAATGAGGATGCTAAACGCAGGAGCCGCGGTTTACTACTATTACTCCGTTAAGCGGCTATTTCTCGGAACTTGTTGAAACTTGGTGGTTTTCGGTGGTCTGGATGAACGCCATAAACGCATAAGTATTGTATTTGCAACGGCTTTCTATTTTCCCAAGCTGGACGTCGCGGGTTCGAACCCCGTCTCCCGCTCCAACATTCTAAAGCGCTTATCGTTTTCTCGGCGTTTACTCCGTTTACTCCATCGCAACTCGGCCCCTCGGGAAATGTTAGGAAATCAAAGAGATACACCTGCAAATTGACCAGCCCGTAGCGGAGTAAGGCGGGTGGGAACGCATCTGTGCAAGCGGAGTGCTTCCCACAGAGTGTTCAGGACGGGGTTCGGCTAGGGTCTTCGGGTAGGAGTAAAACACCACGCCGACCAGGGTCCGCACGCGATAGCGAATCTTCATGCATATTGGTTGCTTCGGCGAGTTGCCTGGCCGCTCGCGGCCTTTCGCTCAGTAGGTCTGCGATCCCGAGCCGAGCCGCCACGGAGAGCATTTGCTTCCAGCGGAGGCCGCACCCAAAAATCCATCGCCCACTTCCGAATCGTTTCCAAGCTGGGCGAGGGAGGGATGAGCGTATTTTATCGCGCGACCGACACCAAGCTGAATCGGGATATTGCGATCAATGTTAGTCCCGGCTCATTCGCGGCTGATCCCGACCCCTCGCGCGCTTCACGCACGAAGCGCAGGTGCTGGCCTCGCTCAATCATCCAAACATAGCAGCCATCTATGGTGTCGAAGACCGCGCGCCCTTGTGCTCGAACTCATTGAGGGAGTCGAACCGCGGGTCCCGTGGCACCCGCGGAAGCACTCGCACTAATCCACCAACTCATCGATGCTCTCGAATACGCACATGGCCGCCGCTGGAGTCGGATACCCGCCCTAAAATGCCGGCGCGGGACTCCTGCGTTGGAAGCAGGCATGGTAGCAAGGTCGCATACGCAGCGGCAGATAGAACACGGAATCGCATTTTGTCCTGCGGATGCAATTGAGCGGCAGAGTGCCGCAGGTAGATCAACCAAATATCACTGGGCGAGCTAAAGGCACCCAGGTCTTTCTTTCCTCTGCCGCTTTTTGTAGATTAGAATTTACCCATGATCACCCGACGCCGCAGTGCCCTGCAAAGTCTGTGCGGACTTGCCGCAGCTCCTGCAATTGTCCGTTCGAAACGCACAACGGGCGACAAGTCCAACCTGCTGTTCCTCTGGACGGACAAGCAGCGCGTCGGCTCCATGGCTGTCTACGGGAACACCCGATACCACGTTCCCGTGTGGAATAAGTTGGCGGCGGAGTGCGTGGTCTTCGACAAGTGCTACGACGCCCAGCCGGTCTCCACGGTCGCACGATCGTGCGGAATGACGGGCATATGGCCGCACCAGAACGGCTGCCCGCATAACAACACCCCACTGCGCCGGAGTTCAAGACGATGCCGGAATTGCTGGAGGACTCTCATAACCGGACGGCCTACATAGGGAAGTGGCATCTCGGCGACGAAGTATTCGTCCCGCGCGGCTTCCATGAATGGCGGGCCATCGAAGACGGCATCTACCAATCCTATTACTCAGAAGGGCGCGACAAAACGCGCGAAGCGCTTATCACAATTTCCTGCTGCGCCCGGGATACAAACCAGACGATTCCGAACATTCGAACTCCTTCTCGCGAAATTTCGCGACCAAAGTGCCGGTGCACAATTCGAAGCCGTCATTGCTGGCGCAGAAGGCATCGAACTTCATCCTGAAGAATCGCGATGAGCCGTGGATGCTGTACGTCAACACGCTCGAGCCGCATACTCCGTTTACGAGCGTGCTGAACACGAAGATGTTCCATGGCGAGCGGCCCGCATCGCCCGAAATGCCGCGGAAGCCCCTTAAAAAGTAAATGGCTGAGCTGTTGAGGTTTCCGGTATCACGAAGCGTTATGGCGGCGTGTGCGCGCTGGCAAATGCCTCTTTTGCTATGTGCACGGGCGAAGTCCACGCGTTGATGGGTGAGAACGGTGCGGGCAAGAGCACTCTCGTTCGAAGATCATCGCGGGATCGGTGGCGTACGACAGCGGCTCCATAGTCATTGATGGACAGCCGGTTTCCATCACAAACCCGCGCAACGCGCAGCGGCACGGCGTCGGGATTATCTACCAGGAACTGGATCTCTTCCCGAGCCTCTCGGTGGGAGAAAACATGGTGATTGGCAACCTGCATTTTCCCGAGGGCGCGATTGTTCACAAGACCCGGATCAAGGAGTTCTGCCGGCCTTTCCTGGACACGGTGGAATTGTCGCGGGGGGTGAACGAACCGGTCGCGTCGCTGCCCATCGGGCAGATGCAATTGCTCGCGATCGCGCGCGCGCTGAGCATGAACGCTCGGATCCTGCTGATGGATAAGCCCACCAGTTCGCTGTTTGACAATGCGGCGGAACGGCTCTTCCGCATCATCGGAAATCTGAAGCAGCGCGGCGTGGCAATTGCCTACGTGTCGCATAAGATGGACGAGATTTTTCGCATCTGCGATCGCATCACGGTGCTGCGCGATGGAGCCACCATCGGCACGCGCCGCACGGCGGATACGGGCATGGAGACGATCGTCGGCATGATGGTCGGTCGCGCGCTGCAGTTTAGTAAGCACCTCATGAACCCCTCTGGCGCATGAGCTGGGGCGGGTCCGATAGTGGGAGGGATGAAAGCTATCGAGGCGGGTACGACGAGTGAGAAGAAGTGGACAGAACTGATACGGCAACAGCAGCAAAGCGGGCTTTCAGTCAGTGTGTTTTGCCGGGATCGGGGCTTCAGCGATCAGGCTTTTTACTACTGGCGCAAGCGGCTTTCCGGTGGTGAGCCGGTGCGATTCGCTTTGGTTGCAGCCGATGCGGCAACTACCAACGGCCATTAGCCGATAGAGTTGCTTCTCGCCTCGGGTGACCGACTGCGCATTGCTCCGGGCACCGACGCCTTGACCTTACGAACCGTGCTGAACGTCCTGCGGGAACATGCATGATGCATCTGCCGGCCAGTGTGCGGGTATACCTTTGCGCGTCGGCCTGCGACATGCGCAGGAGCTTCGACGGTCTGCACGCGCTGGTCACACAGTCGATGGAGCTGGACGCGTTTGCCGGACACCTGTTCGTCTTCTCCAACCGGCGGCGGAATCGTGTGACATAGTGCGGCCTTCCTTTCAAAATCCAGGCAGCCTGAGGCTCTTGTTTTCTTGCAGAGTGTTGAAATTACGTGGGCGGCGTTCGACGACCGCTCGCACGCCTATCTTCACGGCGTCGGAGTCGAGCGCGGCAACCGGCACTTTCCACGGTGCGGACGGCATGAGCTGTGTCGCAGGCAGCAGCCCATCCTGGATAAGGCGCTTTACAGATCCCACGCAAATCTTCAATCGCGTGGCAGCTTCATCCACGCTGACGGTCTCCTCCGTCACGGCTGCAGAATCGAAGGCCGCGATGCGCAAACGCTCACGAAGCTCGCGCACTCGCGTGGTAGTCCAAGTCTTTCCATCCGGTGCCTTGGAGCGCATTCGATTCAAAGTAACCGCCAGATCACGGTCCGGCCACTGGCCGCCTAGCTTACGCATAACTTCGACTGCGCTGGGCGGCTCCGGAAATCCGCCCGCACGCATCTTGGCGATGCGAATCTCGCTGTGGCGGCCGCCCGTCCAATGGATCAGAGCTACCACTTGGTTAGTTTCGGCATCATGCTCAATGACGATCTCTTGCACTAAGACGCGCGTCAAGCGCTGCTGGGTGCGAATATCGCCGGCATTCCAAGCGGTGGGCAAATCGTGAGCGAGAGCCAGGAGAGCTCCCCGATTAATGGATGGCCGTTGTTGGGCCCGTGCGGCAAGATCTTTCAATCTGTCTTCCAGTTGAGCGACCCGCTCGAGCGCAGTATTCCAGCGTCCTTCCAGTTCACGCGCGACCAGGCGCTTTGCCGGATCCACCAACTCGTAGCGGCGCGCAGCCAGAGATGCTTCATAGCGTGCCGATTCCAACTCCTTGCTCAGGGCCAGGCGTACATCGTCGTCACGAACTTGCGCCCGCTCCTCCGCCTGAATCGCCGCCTCAATGGCATGACCAGACACGGCCTGCAGGAGTTGTTCCGCGACGGCACGGTCCAGTCGAACACCGCCGGCGCCCAGGCACATCTTGCCACCGCCGGTGTCACTATTGCCTCGACATTGATAGCGGTGAGCGTGCCCGGCTCGGGAACCGTAGAACACTCGCATCATCCGCCCGCATCGACCGCAACGTACCAGCCCCGTCAGCAGCGCACGGCCGCCGCGAGCCGACGTGCGATCAGCACGCTTCTGCATGTGAGCGTTCTCGGTCAGCATCTTCTGATGGTTATCGAACTCCTCCCAACTGATGTAGCAAGGATGGTGGTCGCGAATCAAGACGCTCCATTCTGATCGGGGTTTGTGGTGTCCGTCGCTCTTGCGGGCGCGCCCGCCCAGGATCGTGGTGCGTTGCGACGTCCGTCCGAAGACATAGGCCCCAGCGTATACCGGATGCTGCAGAATATCCAGGACGGTGTGGTAGGCGGGAGCCTGCCATTGGATCTTCGCGCCCAACTTGCTTTGTCGCATGACCGGTAGCTGAAGACCGTTATCAACAGTCCACAACAATACCTGCCGCGCGCTGCCCAGTTCTCCGAACTTCCGTAGCACCATCCGAATGGCTTCGCAGACACGCTCGTCCGGGTCCATCTCCATCTGGCCAGCTTCACCCCAGCAATATCCAGGGGGAAGCGCGAACCTCAGTTCGCCCCGCTGTGCTTTTGAATCGCGTGCGGCCAGCCCTCGTTGCCGGAGCAGGCTCAGCTCATACTCGGACATGGTTCCTTTCAATCCCAACAACAACCGGTCATTCACCAAACGGGGATCATAGACTCCGTCTGGGTCAATCACCACCGTGCCGACTAACGCGCAGAGGTCGATCAGATGATGCCAGTCGCGCCCGTTGCGGGCGAGCCGGGAAGCTTCGATGCAGACAACGGCGCCCACGCTTCCCGCGCAGACCGCTGCAACCAGCTTCTGAAATCCCGGCCGTTCCACCAGCCCGGATCCAGAACGGCCGAGGTCATCATCAATGGTCTGTACCGAAGCGAAGCCCATTGACGCGGCCGTGTCTGCCAACGAGTACTGGCGCCGTTGACTTTCGGTGTTATGCTCGACCTGCCCGATCGAGGACTGCCGCACATACACCACGGCTGTACGGGCCAGATGTTCAGGCTTGATCTTTGGACTACTCATTGCTTGTCTCCTCCCGAGTGACGCTGACCGCCACTTGACCTACGGCTTCGAGCAGCAGATCGGCCAGCGTGCGAATCGCTTCGGCCCTTACGCTCTCGCTCAGCACAATCGTGTTCTCGTACTCCAACGGCAGTAACCACTGCCTGTGCGGCGATCTTCGCGGATGGTTCACCAGGCTCGTTCTCCTTCTTCAAGGAGCTTACGGGTCCCAGTGCTGGGCGCGCCGACGTTTGTGGCGACGGCAGGACAGCCTCTCGCAACTCGCGTAGGGCTGCCACGGAAACCTCGGCTGAACCTAACTCCATTCCCCGGCAGGTCGAAGCATCAACCATCCAAGCGGGCAACTCGCGAGACACCTTCTCATCGGTGTCAACGTGAATGACTGACGCGCCTCCGTGAACGACTCGCCGATATAACCGCAGCTTCTTCCCGTACAGGGGGTGCCAACGGTATTCCACGACGACAAACCCCAATCGGTATGCTGAATCTCGCTTGATCCTTTAGACCGGATCAAGATCCTGTGCTGGGATCGCGACGGCTTCGAGGTATGAGCGAAGCGGCTGGAAGAAGGAACCTACGCCATGCCGTTCGAAGATGCGGCGGAGAAGCGCCGGGAGATTACGGCCGCCGAGTTAGGCGCGATTCTTTCAGGCATCGATCTGAGCAATGCGAAGCGCCGGAAGCGCTACTGGCGAAACATTGCTTCAGCCGCATAAACGTTGGCTTTCCCGCATGAAACTGTAGCGCTGGATTACATTTTCAGGCGATAATGTTCTCCAGTGCCGATCGACCGCAAACAACTGCCAAAGAGTGCAGATGTGCTGCAACAGATGGTGCTCGATCTGATCGCACAGCTCGATGCCGAACAGGCGCGCCGGATCAAGACGGAGAACCTGCTTCGGCAGTTACTTGCCGCCCGGAGCGGCCGCCGCAGCGAACAGATCACTGAAGAACAACTGGCTCTGTTCGAAACCGAACTCAAAGCTCAGGGTGTAAACGTTGAAGATCTGTCGAAGGGCAAAGACGCCGGAAACGGTCCCGATGACAAAGACCCTTGGGCCTCGCCAGGCAGCAGCGACGCCGCGGCGAACTCGCGTGGCCGCCGCGCATTGCCCGGCCATTTGAAACGGGGACGCATCGTGCACGATCTTGAGGAAGAGGATAAGCACTGCGACATCTGTGCGCAGGATCTGCGCGAGTTCGGCGAAGAGACCAGCGAGCGCTATGAGTACATTCCCGCGCAACTGATCGTGATCGAAGATGTTTGCAAAAAGTACTCGTGCGCCTGCACAGTAAAGACGGCAGGCAAGCCTTCGCAGCCCATTGAGAAGAGCATCGCAAGCGCGAGTCTGCTGACGCAGGTGATCGTGGCGAAGTTTGGCGACCATCTTCCGCTGCACCGGCAGGCAAAGATCTTCCGGCGCTTCGGCGTAGAACTGAGCGACAGGACGATGTGCGGCTGGATGCGGCAATGCGCCGATCTGCTCGATCCTCTGTATAAGAAGCTGAAGGATTTCGTGTTGGCGTCGAAGGTGGTGGGAACCGATGACACCCCGGTGAAGGTGCTGGACCGGAAGTTGCCGCAAACGCGCAAAGGCCGCATCTGGCCCTACGTTGGAGACTGGGATTACCCGGCAGTGATTTACGATTACACACCGACGAGGGAACGAGCGGGGCCGGAACGTTTCCTGAAGGATTTTCGCGGGCATCTTCAGGCCGATGCCTATGCTGTGTACGACAGCTTCTTCACCGACCCGGGGCGGGGGTTGGTCGAGGTACGCTGTTGGGCCCATGCGCGGCGCCATTTTCATAACGCTCTGGAGAAAGACACGGCCCACATGGGTGGAGTGCTGGCGATGATCGCGCATCTCTATGAAGTGGAGAAGGTTGGTCGCCGGAACGGGTGGCGCGGGGAGCAACTGCGGCTGTTGCGGGAACGCGACACACGCCCGATGCTGAATCAATTGCACGATTACCTGCTTACGATTCGGGAGCAGGTGCTGCCCAAAAGTGAGGCGGGACAGGACATTGCCTACACGTTGAAGAACTGGACAGCGCTGACGCGGTACTGTTCCGACGGCGATCTGTTGATCGATAACAACGGCACCGAGCGGTCGCTGCGGAGTTTTGCAGTGGGCCGTAATTATGCACAGGCCGTGATTATGTGCAGTCCGCAGTTGTCTTCCGCAGCCTAAGACTTGCTGGCCGCGGCTTCGGTGCTCTGTCGAGATCTGCCGAGCTACGCATAATCCGACTATTCTCCCGAAGGGACCTCTAGTCCCAAGGAGAGAACATGCCTGTTTCAGATTCAACCGCCAAGCCGAATGCTGTGGACATTCCCGGTCTGGTTGAACACTACACAACTACCCTGCGCGAGCGCGGTTATGGGCCAGTGGCAACACATGCCTATAAACGCGCCGTTGAACATTTCATTGCCTGGTCGGCGCCCGATTCCGATTGCGTCGAGGTCGGAGAAGCTCCGTTTCGGCGCTTCCTTGATGAGCATCTCAGCGACTGTGCCTGCGCTGGCCGTCAGCAACGTGGCAGGGTGACGGCTCTGTCGGCGTTGCGTCATCTGCAGGCTATCTTGCGTGCCGCCGGCAGCATACCGCCGGAGCTGTCGAGCTTCCCGGCTTTCGTCATCTCCGAACTGCAGGATTATGGTGACTTCGCCAACGACGTTTGCGGACTGGCGCCTGCAACTCTGATCTCACGACGCCAATGGATCGGCCGGTTCCTCACTCACCTCTTTCCCTTCGGCCGGCTTGAGTTCTCTCGGTTGCGGCCGAAAGCTGTCCGGGATTTCTTCACCGCGCAATGCAGGGGCTATCAGCCGGGGCAGCGCACAAGTCGTGGCATCTTCTGTTCGGAGTTATCTGCGATTTCGCGCCTTACGGCATGCGGATCCGGCCGAGGCGCTCATGGCGGCGATTCCTCGGACGGCACGCTGGCGGCTGGCTTCTCTGCCGGAGTACCTCAGCCAGGAGGAACTCGCCAAGCTAATGTTCGCCTTTGAGCAGCCCGATCCACAGCGTCAACGCGATCATGCAATCCTTCGCTGCCTGGTCGATCTCGGTCTCCGCTCCTTTGAAGTAGCGGGGTTGCGCCTCGAAGACCTTGACTGGAAGAACGGCACATTGACTATCCCGGTGGGCAAGTCCCACCGGGTTGACGTGTTGCCGCTGCCTGCCGTTACCGGCCATGCCATTGCCAGCTATCTTCACAAGGCCCGCCCTGCGACAGAGAGCCGTGCCGTATTCGTGCGGCACCGTGCGCCACTCGATGTTCCGGTTGACGCAGGCGTAATTCGGTCGGTAGTCCGGCAAGCGGCTGCTCGAAGCGGCCTCACCGGCCGGCTGCATGGACCACATCGGCTACGCCACAGCGCAGCCACTCGCATGCTTCAAGGTGGCGCGACCTTGAAAGAGATTGCCGACGTCCTGCGGCACCGCAGCCTCGACACCACCGCGATCTACGCCAAGGTTTGATCTTACCCGGCTGAGCTCGATTGCTGAACCTTGGCCGGGAGGTGCGGCATGAAGACCTCCACAGTCGCCGCGCAAGTCGAGGATTATCTGGTTTCGCGCCGCGCCATGGGCTTCGATCTGCGTGGCGAGGGCTACCAACTCCTCGCATTCGCGCGCTTCGCCGGCGAGCAAGCCGATGCGGAGGCTCTGACTTTTGAGTTGTTGCTTGCCTGGGTGCAAGGATCCATCGCTCCTGGGCCTGTAACGGCGGCCCGACGCGTGGAGGCGCTGCGTCCTTTTCTTAAATATTGCCGCCAGTTCGATCCCTGCTGCCCAGTGCTCCCTTTGGGGCTTTGCGGTCCCGGCCATCGGCGACTCTCTCCACACATCTACACGGAAGCTGAGGTGGCGGCATTGTTGGTCGCCGCCGGCGAACTGAAGCCAGACGGACTACGCCCGCTCACGTACGTGACACTGTTCGGCCTGCTGGCGGCGACTGGCATGCGTCTTTCTGAGGCGCTTCATTTAGAACGAAAGGATCTGAATCTGGATCAGCCCTCGCTGACGGTCCGCGAGACCAAGTTTAAGAAGTCACGGCTGGTGCCGATTCACGCCAGCACGGCGAGAGCCCTGGCGGTATACCGGAAGGCTACCCTCGCTACGCCGCGTGGCGCAGGGGTCGAGAAGATCTTCCTTACATTCGATGGGCGGCCGATTCCGAAACGAACCATCCATAACACCTCCGACCGTCTTCGCCGCCGTTTGGGTTGGGTTGCCCGCGGTGGCCATGCACAGCCCCGCATCCACGACCTGCGTCACACGTTTATCTGTCAGGCATTGCTGCGCGGCCAGCAAGACAACCAGATCGATCATGTGGCCAACGCCATCTCGACCTATGTTGGACACGCGAAAGTGTCCGACACCTATTGGTATATCTCCGCAACCCCGGAGTTGATGAGCGGCGCATCGCAGCGGTTCTCCCGCTTCTCATCCGGAGACTGCCAATGAAAACATCCAACTCCCCGGAAGGCAGGTTTGCCAAACTCGTCGAAGAGTTCTTCCTGGACCGGCTGATTCGCCAGCGCGATTCGAGTCCGCAAACGGTGGCAGCCTATCGCGACTGCTTTCGGCTGCTCTTCGAGTTCGCTCGCGATCGATGGAATAAACCAACCGAAAGTTTGGTGTTGGCCGATCTGGATACCCCCTTAGTGCTCGCGTTTCTCGATCACCTCGAAAAGGATCGGAACAACTCCATTCGGAGCCGCAACGCGCGGTTGGCGGCCGTTCGCTCGTTCTTGCGTTTTGCCGCATTGAAGAACCCGGAGGCGCTCGCGATCATCCAACGTGCCCTCGCCATTCCGATGAAGCGCTGCAATCGGTCTCTGGTCGGATTCCTGTCACGCGAAGAAGTGCAGGCGATCATCAACGCTCCCGATCCAACCACATGGGCGGGCCAACGAGATCAAGTTCTCTTGTCCACGCTCTACAACACCGGAGCTCGCGTATCTGAGGCACGTGGCATCAAGGTCGCCGATGTGACCCTGGAGGGCAGTCCCATGGTTCGTCTTCATGGCAAAGGTCGCAAGGATCGAACGGTACCCATCTGGCCGGCCACCGCAATTCAGATCCGCCGTTGGCTTTTACGCATCGATCCTGCACCGGGCGGCTCGCTGTTTCCGGCTGCCGGCGGTGGCCCGCTCACACGGTCTGCGATTACCGATCGCCTGAAGCGCGCCACGAAAGCCGCCGTCGGAAAGTGCGCCAGCCTGGCACAGCGTCGAGTTTCGCCGCATAGCTTTCGGCACACAACGGCCATGCATCTTCTGCAATCTGGCGTCGACATTACGCTGATCGCGCTCTGGCTCGGCCACGAGAGTCCGGCTACAACGCACATCTATGTTGAAGCCGACCTGAAGATGAAGGCAGAAGCACTGAAGCTCGTGCAGCCGGTCACTGCAAAGCAGGTCCGGTACAAGCCGCCCGAGGGCTTGCTCCGTTTTCTGCAAGGCCTGTAGGTATTATGTGCAGTTCACTGCTCTTCCCAATCCATCAGGCCGGGGAAGACAACTGCGGACTGCACATAATCACCGCCTGTGCATAATTGCGGTTATGTGCATGTGTACATAACCGTAACAACTGGACATTCTTTGGCAGCGACCACGGAGGCAGGACTGCGGCTGTTCTCCGCAGCTTCGTTACATCGTGTGAACTGGCCAGAATCGATCCGTATGCCTGGTTCCGCGATGTGCTCGGCCGCATTGCGGAACATCCCGTAAAACGGCTCGAAAAGCTGCTGCCGCACCGCTGGGCGCAGGTCGCCCCGTAACCCGCTTCCCATCCATCTCAATATCCGCTGGCCCGCTGGTCAGGCACCAGAGGGGTTGATCTCGTGCTTACCGCTGAAGGGAAACGCCTTTGAAGCTTGACTCCAGCCTTTTGGTAATGGCCGTGTCGCAACGCGGAGTTGCGCTCCTTTGGGCAACTTTGTCAGTGGACATTACTTTGTTGAGTTTTTCCTGATGAAGTTGTGCCGCGCGTTCAATGTCCAATCCGGCCGGTGCACAAGTCTCATCGCCGCGTGTTTGGTACCATTGGCCTACCCACTAAACCGCACTGCCGCCCTTGAGCGCGCCCGATGTGATGTGCCTACACAATCATTTTACGGATTACCTCTCCCTGGACGTCGGTTAGCCGGAAGTCCCGGCCCATGTGGCGGTACGTGAGCCGCGTATGATCGAAGCCGAGGCAGTGCAGGATGGTGGCTTGTAAATCGTTCACGTGGACGGGATCTTCGATCACCTTCATGCCCAAGTCGTCGGTCTTCCCGATCGTTATACCGGACTTAATACCGCCGCCCGCTAGCCACATCGTAAAGCAGCTTGCGTGATGGTCGCGACCCGCAGTGGCTTCTTCACCGTTGCGGAAGTCACCCAGCGGCGTACGGCCAAACTCCCCTCCCCAGACCACCAATGTGCTATCGAGCATGCCTCGCTGCTTGAGATCTTGGATAAGCGCGGCGATTGGACCTGCGGTGATGTCGCAATTCTTCTTCAAATCCTTCTGCAAATCAGTGTGTTGATCCCACGAGGAGTGCGTCACCATGACGACTCGCACCCCCCGCTCGATCATTCGGCGTGCCAAAAGACAATTGGTGCCGAAGGCTCTCGTAGTCTCTTCTTCAAGACCATAAAGCGTGCGCATACCGGCTGGCTCTTTCGCGACGTCGAGCAACTCGGGGGTACTCATCTGCATTCTGAACGCCATCTCGTAGGAGGAGATGCGCGAGGCGATCTCCATGTCGCCCGTCTTACCGAAACGCTCGCGGTTGAGCGCGGCCACTAATTCGAAATCCCGGCGCTGGTCTTCTCGACTCACGCCTTCGGGATTGGACACGTACAGTACGGGGTCCCCCGTGCGGCGGAACAGTACCCCCTGATGGTTCGAGGGCAGGAAACCGCTTGACCATTGAGCCGATTGGCTCATATTGTTCTTACCCGTGCTGAGAACGATAAAGCCGGGGAGATTCCTGGACTCACTCCCGAGGCCATATAGGATCCAAGAGCCCAAGGTTGGACGGCCCGGGAGCATGTGGCCGGTGAACAGGATCATGTCGGCAGGCTGGTGATTGACGGCGTCTGTGTGCATGGAACGAACCACGCACAAATCATCCGCGATAGGCTTCCATGCATCTAACCAATCGCTAAACTCGGCACCACTTTGGCCGTGCTTGGCAAAGGGCCGATTACACCCAAGCACCTTTGCATTCGGCTTGATGAAGGCAAATTTCAGGTCCTTTGTCATTGAGGGCGGCAAAGGCTGACCATGCCATTTCATCAATTCTGGCTTAGGATCACACAAGTCAATCTGGCTGGGGGCACCTTCCATATAGAGGAAGATGATGTTTTTCGCAGCCGGGGCAAAGTGTGGCTTCTTTGGCTCGAACGGGTTAATAATCGGCGCCTCGGCGGTGCGGCCCTCCTCTGCAAGCAGATTTGCCAAGGCGGCCATTCCCACCCCTCCTGCGGCGGAAGAGATGAAGTCGCGGCGACGTAGGGTGCGGGCGAGCTGAATCGGCTCCATGATTACTCCCTGGTGAGGAACTCATCGGAATTGAGTAGTGCACGGCTCAGTCCGAACCATTTAGCTTCCTGGGATTGACCGTGATCCTGATAACTTAGGATCAGATCGCGCTCACGGGCACTGGGCAAACGTGCGAAACACAGCTGAAAAGCATAGTCGATGCGGTTTGCCGGAGCTTCCTGCAGAATGCGCCAAGCCAAAGACTGCGCCGCTTCGACGAAGATGGGGTCGTTCATCAGGTTCAGGGCCTGCAGCGGTGTATTCGAAATGTCGCGGCGTGCACAGCTGACCGTGCGATCCGGCGCGTCAAAGTTCATTAGCAGTGGATAGAGCGCCGTACGTTGCACGAAGATGTAGAGACCCCGGCGGTACTTGGTGCGATCCTTTGTTTCTTCCCAATTCATCTTGTACTGCAGCTCAGCGACCCCTTCGGGTTGCGGCGGCTTTACGCTTGGACCGCCGATTGAGTCGTTCAAGAGCCCGCTGACCTGTAGGGCGGAGTCGCGGATTAGTTCGGCTGGGAGCCGGAAACGAGACTGTCGCGCCAGCAGCGTATTCGCCGGATCGATTGTGTTGAGGTCGGGCCTCGAATCGGATGCCTGACGATACGTCGCGGAGGTAACAATGAGCCGCACCACACGCTTCATACTCCAGCCGCGCTCCACAAATTCGCTTGCAAGCCAGTCGAGCAATTCTGGATAGGTCGGTTTCTCGCCCTGTGCACCGAAGTCTTCGGTGGTGCGGACTAGGCCACGTCCAAACAACTCCTGCCACAAGCGGTTGACCGTGACGCGAGCAGTTAGGGGGTTGTCGCGAGAGACAAGCCACTTGGCGAGCGCCAGACGATCCGTGCCGTCTTTAAGCGGAGGTAGAGACCCAGGGGTGCCGGGTAATACTGCATCCCCTTTCTCAGACCAGACGCCGCGTATCCGAACATGCGTCGGCGAACGCTCGCTCTCTTCTGCGACCGTCATCGCGGTACTGAGCCTCGGGTATTTGTCTTCCAGCGCCTTGAGTTTTTCCCCAAGTTCCTTCAACTTCAACGCTTCATACTTTTCCTTGCCGATCCCACCTGAAGACGACTTTACGAAGTGATCGACGAGCCCATCCTGCTCGCGGTCGCTCCGTTCGGAAGGCCTCTTTAGCAAAATGCGACGGCCATGATCGACGGATTTCGAGTACGAATCATAGGAGACATCCCAGTTTGGCCGCTTCCCCGGGTTGGCCAAAGCGTCGCGAAGACCGTTCTCCCAGCTAGCCAGCGCATCGGCAATTTTGTAGTCACTGAGCAGCTTGTCCCGTTGGAGGCGGAAATCCTTGGCGTATTGACGGTAGATGCCCCACTCACCCGGGAGCGGCGCTTCCAAATCCAGTTCAGCGACGTTCTCGAAAAACGCCATTAAGCTGTAAAAATCCTTCTGGGCGATGGGATCGAATTTGTGGTCGTGGCATTGCGAGCAACCTACGGTTAGCCCGAGCCAGACAGCGCCGATAGTGCTGGTGCGATCCACAAGTTGCTCGAACCGAATTCGGTCCAGGTCGACGCCTCCTTCACGGCTCGTGATTGTGTTGCGGTGAAAGCCTGTAGCGATTTTTTGCGAGACGTTGGCCTTGGGAAGCAGATCGCCCGCGATCTGCTCAACGGTAAATCGGTTGAACGGCATGTCTTGATTGAAGGCGTTGATAACCCATTCTCGATAACGCCAGGCAAACGGCCGAGCGTAATCCTGAACACCGCCCTCGCTGTCCGCATAGCGTGCCAAGTCGAGCCAGTGGCGCGCCCATTTCTCGCCGTAGTGCGGCGATGCGAGCAACTCATCTACGACGCGCTCATAGGCATCGGGGCGCATATCGGCGATAAACGAATCGACCTGCTCCGGAGTAGGCGGAAGCCCGATGAGGTCCATGTAGACTCGGCGCAACAGCGTTCGATGCTCCGCCTCCCGGGATGGCCGGATCGTCTTGCTTTGGAGCCTAGCGAGAATAAACGAGTCGATGGCATTTCGCTTCCAAGAATCGTTAATCACCGGTTCAGCAGGATGTCGTACTGGTGCAAACGACCAAGGCAGTGCGGCTGTAGTGCCCCTGGTTGGCCAATTGGCACCGGAGTCAATCCACTCTTTCAGCGTTGCCACCTCGTTGGATGGCAGCGGCGGCCCCGTGGGCGGCATTCGCAACTTGCCACTACCCGTGATCATGGCATGTAGTTTGCTGCCTGTGCTATCGCCCGCTTTCACGACGCGCATAACTGCGTCTTGGCGGTCCAACCGCAAACCGCCCATCTGCAGCGCGGGCCCATGGCATCCGTAGCAGCGTTTTTGCAAGATGGGCTGAACGTCATGCGTATAGTCCACTGCCGCATTGGCAGCGGCAGAGACGCCAGTGAGAAGAAAGATATAGAAAAGCAGGGTCATCTACGCCACTTATGAACTATACAATACAAAAGATGTTCTACTTAGAACAGAATTCACCTCTGCCCGTGCCGCCAGAAATCTCGCGGGTAGTGAGGCGAAGCCGCCCCACGGGAGTTCGCCATCCACGACAACCACGAGTTCTCGTCCCGCGCTAATGCCTATACCTAAGGAACACGTCTTTATTCACTGCACCCAATACGGACCAACTATTGTTCGGTGCCATAACGCTGTCCCAAATATTCCGCCCGCGAGAGTGAACCTGAATTTGGACTTGCGCTACTCGTTTCGACCGCATACTATCAATATTCAGCTTTGGCAGGATCCTGGTTAGTTGGAATACTTACGAACGGACGCTCGGTGCGTACCCGGACGGCCAGTTTGAGCAAAAGGAAGAGAGGTTCACCATGACGCGTGAAACAAGATGGGCGAGTCTTATCCTCGCGATTGCGATCACCGCCGATCCGTCGGCAGCTCAAACAACGTTTGCCGGAATCGTCGGCACGGTCAGAGACGCCAGCGGGGCCGTCGTTCCGGGACTGAAAGTGACCGCGAACAATACCGCCACGGGGGAGCAATCATCGCAGCCGACCAACGAACTGGGAATTTACCAGTTCACTACTCTCAAGCCGGGCAACTATATTCTTCACGCTGAGCATGGTGGATTTCGCCCCTTGGATGTGCAGGGTATTTCGCTTCAAATCAACCAAACGGCGCGCGTGGACATCACGATGGAAATTGGGCAAACCACGGAAGCCATCGAAGTGCAGTCTTCGGCGCCCGTCCTTGCCACCAGCACGACCGACATCGGCCAGGTGATCAGCAATCAAAAGATCTCCACGTTGCCCTAAACGGGAGGAACTTCCTGCAACTGGCCACCCTTGCTAACGGAGTTGTATTGACTGGCAGCGGCGACAGCGCCGGCCCCAACTTCGAAAGCGAGGGCGGCCGGACTAACACGAACAGCTACCTCATCAATGGAGTCGAAACCCGGATTCAGCGCAACGGGACATACGGCATCAACCTCTCGGTGGACGCAATCAGTGAGTTCAAGGTAATGCAGAACACTTTCTCGGCCGAATACGGACGGGGCAGCGCCATCGTGAACGCGATGATTAAGTCAGGGACGAATGCGTTCCACGGCACGGTATTCGAGTTCCTCCGGAACGACAAGCTGGACGCGCGCAATGCGTTTAATCCCTCCAACGTAAAAGCCCCCCTCAGGCAGAATCAGTTCGGCGGCAGCTTAGGAGGCCCCATTGTGCGCAACAAGACCTTCTTCTTCCTTAACTACGAGGGTTCACGTGTTGCCAGCAGCACAACGCAATACGCGAACTTGCCCACAGAGGCCATGTTGCAGGAAAACCTCGCCGGTTTCGGAGCTCTAGCAATCGATCCTGCCACTAGTGCACCGTTCCCTGGGAATATCGTGCCCCCTAGTGTAGTGCTTCATAAATAGAGCCGATTGGTGGCGTCAGAGCATCTCTACAATAGGAGGTTCTCTGATGCGTTTCGCGCGACCCGTGATTCTCGATGCCGAGCAACGTGCCCAGTTGGAGCAGCAGGGGCGCGCCCGA
>DATLBY010000487.1:0-18862 GCA_035526665.1 Bryobacteraceae bacterium | reverse complement strand
CGTCGTCTGCTCCGACGCGAACGCGGTAGCGGTAGCAGACATCTCCGAGTCCCGCAGCCGCGTGATGGGATTTGTTCCGACAGGTTGGTACCCGACGGCCGCACGCGGTCTTTCCGACGGCCGGCTGGTGGTTCTGAATGGTCGTGGACTTCGCAGCTTGCCGAATCCCCTTGGCCCGAATCCCACGAAGCGCGCGGCTCCACTGCATCTGGGAATCACGGCCGTTGAATATGTGGGCCGCATTCAGACAGGTACGGCTTCCGTCATTGAGCCCTTCACTGACGATGAGTTGCAGAAGTACACGCGCACGGTACTTCTCAACTCGCCCTATCGCGACGAATTGATGGATGGCGTGAATACCGGTGCGGGCAACCCGGTGCCCTCGCATCCGGGCGATCCATCTCCTATCCAGCATGTGATTTACATCATCAAGGAGAATCGCACCTACGACCAGGTGCTGGGCGACCTGGGCAAGGGCAATGGCGATCCGTCGCTCACGCTCTTTACCGAGGAATCCAGTCCGAACCATCACAAGCTCGCACGCGAGTTCGTTCTGTTCGACAATTTTTATGTGAATGCCGATGTGAGCGCGGACGGGCACAATTGGTCTACTTCCGGTATCGCAAACGACTACGTGCAGAAGATGTGGCCGAATAGCTATGCAGGCCGCCGCAAACTCTACGATTACGAAGGCGGTGAGGTAGCGGCGCTGCCCCCCGCGGGATACCTCTGGAGCAATGCGGCCGCTGCCGGTATTTCCATGCGCAATTTCGGATTGCAATGCACGAACTTTCCCACCGCGCCCGAGAGCGGGCCGCAGGTCAAAAGCGTGCGCGATCCGGTGCTTGCGAAGGTGACCAACATGGATTACCGCGGGTTTGACCTTACCTACCCCGACGTGGAACGCGCCAAAACCTTTCTGAAGGATCTGGCTGAGATGGAGAAATCGGGTAGCATGCCGAAGCTCATCTTCATGCGCCTGGGAAATGACCACACGTCCGGTGCGGCAGCAGGGAAAATATCGCCGCTGTCGGCGATGGCGGATAACGATTACGCCTTCGGGATGATCGTCGAGGCGGTTTCCAAGAGCAAATTCTGGCCCAGCACCGCGATTTTCGTGCTGGAAGACGACGCGCAGAACGGTCCTGACCACGTGGATTCCCACCGCTCTCCGGCCTATGTGCTGTCTCCCTACACACACCGCGGCATTGTGGATAGCTCGATGTACAACACGACGTCGATCCTCCGGACCATCGAGCTCATTGTCGGCCTGCGGCCCTTGACACATTTCGATGCCGGAGCCCGCCCCATGTCGGCGGCATTTTCCGGCACACCGGATGTAAAACCCTATGTCGCCGAGAAGCCGCGGCGTTCCTTGAAGGAAGTAAATCCGGAGAACACGCCATTGGCAGCTCGCGCCGCGAAACTGGATCTCTCGGAAGCCGACCGTATTGATGATGACGAGATGAACGATATCCTCTGGGCCGCAATCCGCAAGACAGATCCTCCTGCCCCAGTAAGGAGCTTTTTCGCTAAGTAATGGCCGAGATTTACGTCTGTTTTGTCTGGCACATGCACCAGCCTTTCTACAAGGACCTTGTGTCAGGCGAGTACAAGCTCCCGTGGACCCGCCTGCATGCCTTAAAAGACTACTACGGGATGGTGAAGGTGCTGGAGGACTTTCCGGCGGTTCATCAGACCTTTAATCTCGTCCCCTCCCTGCTGGTGCAGATCGACGAGTACGCCTCCGGGCAGGCTGCGGATGAGTTTCTCCGCATGGCGCTCTGCCCGGCCGAGCGCCTGGACGAATTGCAGCGAGCCTTCATCCTCCAATATTTCTTCCAGGCTAATCCGGCGCGCATGATTTACCGCTATCCCCGCTATGGCGAACTCTTCGACCTTTGGCGCGGCGGCTCTCAGCGGAGTTTCGATGTGCAATCCCTACGCGATCTCCAGGTGCTCTCGCAACTCGCCTGGTTTGACGAAGAGTGGCTGGCGCACGATTCGGAAATCCGAGGGCTGGTCGAGAAGGGCCGCGGTTTCAATCTCGACGATCAGAGTCTGCTCGGCAGGAAGCAGACAGAAAAGATTGCGAGGGTGCTCCCGATGTACCGTGACTTGGCAGGCCGCGGCCAGATCGAGATCTCAACAACTCCTTTCTATCATCCGATTCTTCCGCTAATTTGCGATTCGAATATTGCGGAGGTTTCGCATCCGTACGTGCCGCTGCCAAGCCGCTTTGAGTATCCGCAAGACGCAAGGTACCAGGTGGAAAAGGCATCCGAGTATATCCGGTCTGCAATGAACGTCACGCCTGCGGGGCTCTGGCCCTCGGAAGGGGCGGTGTCGGATGACGTACTGGCGCTGGCGGCGACGCTGGGCTTCCGCTGGATTGCGACGGACAATGGAGTGCTCGGCCGTAGCATCCAAAAAGATGCCGACGCCGCTGCGACCTACCGGCCCTACGTTTGGCGGCAGGAAGAGCGCGAAATCAAAGTAATCTTCCGGGATCACTATCTCAGCGACCTGATCGGCTTTGTCTACTCCCGCATGGGAGCGGCCGAAGCAGCGGCTCACTTCCTAACCCGAATTCGAGAAAACTGCCGCGGTATTCTGGCGAGCGGACGCGACGCCCTGGTGCCGATCATTCTGGATGGGGAAAACGCTTGGGAATACTACCAGGAAAGCGGCCGGCCTTTTTTACGGGAGTTGTACCGCCGTATCACGGACGATCCTACTACTCATGCCTTAACCGTTTCCGAGGCCCTGGCTCGCGTGCCCGCACAGCCGATTTCCAAAATCTTCCCGGGTTCCTGGATCAATGCCAACTTCGACGTATGGATTGGCGCGGAGGAGGATAACACCGCCTGGGAACATCTGCTGCGCGCCCGCCAGACTTTCGAGCGAGTGATCCAGAGTCCCGAGGCTGCATTCATCCCGGGGGAGCGCAAGCAGCTTGCGCACGACGAACTGATGATCGCCGAGGGCAGCGATTGGTGCTGGTGGTACGGGCCGGAACACGATTCAGCCAACCGGCCGGAGTTCGACCGGCTGTTCCGGGATCATCTGGCCAACGTGTATCTGGCCTTGAAGCTTTCGCCGCCTGAGGATTTGTCCCGCCCCATTCTGAAGATTGCCATCACGGAGCATCACCAACCACCCTCAGGGCCGGTGAAGGCAGTTATCGACGGCGAAGTCACCTCGTACTTTGAGTGGTTGGGGGCGGGCATGTATCGCGTGGATTCACGCTCCGGCGCCATGCACGGGAAGCGCTTCCTGGTTGAGGAGCTCCGCTATGGCAGCGACGGCAACAGCCTTTTCCTGCGGCTCGATTTCATCGACGGAATCAGCCACAACCTAGAAATTCGAATCAATCTCGAACCGGGCGGAAAATCCGTACGCCTGCGGCCGGCGGACCAGCAGGCCGGCGTCGAATGCAAATTCGGGGCCGTGTGCGAAGTAAAGCTTTCCTTTGCTACGTTTGAGATTCCGACCGGGGGCAATCTTCGCTTTCAGCTCTCTTTATGGCAGCAGGGCCTACCGGTGGACGCGCTGCCACCCCAAGGCTGGATTGAGTTTTCGACGGCGGAGCCCGTTGACTGGATCATTTAGCCGCCGGCGCTTCTACCTCCGGCTGGAGTACTTATTCAACACGCTGATGAACCCGGCCGCACTTTTCGGAGCCTGCTTGCCCCCCATCACAATTTCCCGGTTATCGATTTCGGCTCCATAGAGATCTTTGTTGGCATCCGCATCCTGCCGGAGCGTGGCTCCATTGAGTGCAATGCCGGCAAATGCGCCGCGGGTCCGGGACCAGGTGAGAATCTCGGCATGCATCAACGCGTCTGTTTCAGCGGATGACGTTCTGCCGACGGGGCCCGCCGCCACGGAGGCGTCTGCCCCTAACGTAAACTTGCTCGAGAGCAGTTTCTCGAATCCCCGATCATTCAATATCAGCATCACCACGTCGGTCTCAGCGCCACCGATCTGAAAGCCGAAGCTGCCGCCCTCCACGCGCACTCCAGCGGGAGCCGACCATCCGACCATTTCTTTCCGGCGGCAGGATAAGAAGCCGCGTCCGTACTTAGCGCCGACTACAAACGCTCCCTTTTTCAAGCCCGGAACGACGACGATGCATTGAGCTTTATTCAGCAGCTCCTGCGGAATGGATTTGTCCGGGGTTCCCATGATTTCCTTCAGTGTATTTGTGGCCTCTGCCATCCGCGCATCCGTGCCCTTGGCGAAGGCAGGAAGCGTAAGGATCAGGGAGAGTAAGGCAAGTCTTGTCATGCTTGATTATAATGGAGGTATGCGCGGACTTGTCGCGGCTCTCGCGCTCCTACCGGCAACGTTACTCGTTGCGACGCGATCCGACTACCTCAGCATCAAACAAAAGTTCAACACGATCGAGCAGGAGAAAGCGAAACCAGGCAGCCGCGTGCCCATTTCCGCCCAGGAGCTGAACGCTTATGTCCAGAAGGAGCTTCCGGAAGTGGCGCCCGAGGGGATCAGGAATCCAAGCGTGCAGCTGGATGGGAACAACGCGGCCACGGGACGCGCCCTCATTGATTTCCTGAAACTGCGCAGCGCGCGGGGGAAAAACTCAAACTGGCTGATGCGAAAGCTGCTGGAGGGTGAGCACGAGGTGGCCGTAACGGCACGCGTGGAGTCCGGCACGGGCAAAGCTACCGTATTCATTGAAAAAGTTGAAGTGGCAGGAGTTCCCATTGAGGGCCAGGCGCTCGACTATCTCATCCAGAACTATCTCTTGCCCAACTATCCGGATGCCAAGATTGGAACCCCGTTCGCGTTGAAGCACAAGGTCGATCGCCTGGAAGTCCGGCCCGGCATGGCGTACGTGATCATGCGCCGCTAGCCCCCGCGCGAATCTTCTCCGCCACGCGCCGGGCAAGCCTAACACAATCCGGAATGCCGATCCCGTAAAGCGCATTCGTCACCAGGTGGAGCCCGGGCAGGTCCTTCAGCATCCCCTCAATCGTCTCGACCCGGTGAGCGTGACCTACGGTGTATTGGGGCATCGAATGAGGCCAGTCGAATACGCGCCGGAACAAAGGCTCCGCGCGGATACCCATTTTCTCATTCAACTCCTGCGGCACTCCGCCAACGTCGCCAGTTACGAAGCAGCGCAGCAGTACCTTATCGGGCGGCACGCGGTGTTCAAACTTTTGCTGCACCCAGGTGCACGCGGCGACGCTTTTTCGCTCGCGCTTTGGCACCAGGAAGCCGAAGCCCTGCATCGCGTGCGGAACGTCCTCGCGCCGGTAGGCAAGCGCGACCACGGTGGAGGAACTATACGGCACACTGGGAAAGAGACTCGGCAGCACGCTCTCCGTGTCCCGGCAGGCCAGCACCAAGTGACTGGTATCAATCCATTCTCCATTCACACGGACCCGCCAGCCCTGCTCGATCCTATCTACAGTGCCGCGCACGATGGTGGCGCGCGTCTGCTGCTGCAGAGCCTCAATGAGACTTCCCATGCCATGGCGCAGGGAAGTGAAAGCCGGTTCCCCGGTGGGCTTGATCTCGTGGCGGGCGGCACGCGACAGACTGCCGTATTTTGACTCCCACTCCACGAATTTCGGCAGCACGGAGGCGGCGCTCAACTCCTTGGGATCGCCGCCAAAGATGCCCGCCAGCAGCGGCTCCGCCACATAATCGAGCATCTCCTGGCCATAGTGTTCGATCACAAAGTCGGCGATCGAGCGGTCGGGAGGGCCCTCTTTCACCGGCCGGCGGAACAGCTCGCGAAAGGCGCGAAGTTTCGCTGGAAAGCTCAACAGCGGGGTGGTCAGTATCGGCGAGATCCGGGCAGGGACCATCATGCTGAGCCCTTCCGGCATCTGAATCAACCGGGAGCCTTTCCAAATGTAGGTTGCCCGGCGGTGGTCGTTCGAGCCAATGATATCGCCTGCAAGACCCACGCCGTGAATCAACTCGCGCGCCCAGGGCTTGCTGGTGAGGAAGCTATCGGGGCCGCCTTCCACGATGAAACCATCGATGTGCTCGGTTTGGATCAGGCCGCCGAGCTTGGGCTCACGCTCGACCAGGATGAGGGGAATACCTGCTTGCGACAAGAAGTAGGCGGTGGAGAGTCCGGAGATCCCCCCACCCACAATTACGACAGGCCGCATGAACGGCTAAGGTTTGAATTCTCGAACCATCTGAACCACCGCCTTTACGTTGTCCACGGGTGTCTCGGGCAGGATACCGTGCCCTAGATTGAAGATGTGGCCGGGGCGCGCACCGGTGCGCTTCAGGAGTTCATGGACGCGCGCCTTCAAATCGGGCAAAGGCGAGAATAGCGCCGCGGGATCCATGTTGCCCTGCACGGCCGACCGGTAGCTGATATCTGCCCATGCCTGATCGATGTTGATGCGCCAGTCGACCCCCATCACGTCTCCGCCGGCGGCGTGCAACTCCCGGAAGAAGCCGGCAGCGCCGGTGCCGAAGTGAATTACCGGTACCCCGCTGGCACGGATGCGTTCGATGAGCGCGCGTGAATATGGCGCCACGAACCGAACGTAATCGTCTGGCCCGAGAGCGCCCACCCAGCTGTCAAACACCTGGATGACTTTCGCCCCGGCCGCCACCTGAAGCAGCGCGAAGGAGCCGAGCACATCCACCAGCTTGCCCATGAGTCTCCGCCAAAGCGTTTCGTCGCGATACATCATTTGCTTGGTCTGCAGAAACGTCTTGGAAGGCCCGCCCTCAATCATGTAGCTGGCGAGCGTAAAGGGCGCACCGACAAATCCGATCACCGGAACACGGCCGGCCAGCGCCTTTACTACCTGCTGGATGGCCTCTCCCACATAGCCGAGGTCGTCCGTGTTCGAGATCGAGAGACTGTCGACGTCCGACGAGTTGCGAACGGGATTATCGATCCGGGGACCTTCGCCGGATAGAAACTCCAGTTTCAGACCCATCGGCTCCACCGGCAACAGCAGGTCCGCGAAAATGATGGCGGCATCCACATCCAGAACCTCAACGGGCTGGAGTGTGACGGCGGCAGCCAAATCGGGCCGCTTGCAGATTTCGAGGATGCCGTGCTTCGACCGGATGTCGCGATACTGCTTCATGTAGCGGCCAGCTTGCCGCATAAACCAGACGGGGCGCACATCCGTGGGCCGCCTTCTGCACGCATCTAAAAATCGACTATTCATTGAAGCCATGCGCATCCATGATCCGTTCCGGCTTCGCTAGGTTGATCTGGGCAGAGATACACGCGAAATCCTTTTGGTTTATGTTCAGCCGCCCATTTGCGGCCGTTAATGAAGAACGGCTTTGCCCAAGCTTCGCTATCAATCGTCATGGGGGTAAGCACCGACACCGACAACATGCCAGCCGCCGGAAACCCGGTACGGGGATCCATCAAATGGCTATAGATCCTGCCCTCGGCGCGAAAAAACTTTTCGTAACTGCCGGACGTTGACATCGACACATCCTTCAAAAAAACTTCCTGCACGGTACGGTGCCCATCCTTGGGATGCCGGATACTGATTCGCCATCCGCGCGGTTCGTTGGGCGGTGCGCCCAGGGCATAGATGCTGCTTCCCCCGGCCGTGACCAGGCCGGACTCAATACCGTTGTGGCGAAGAATATCCACTAGCCGGTCCACCGCATACCCTTTTCCAATCCCGCCAGGGTCAATCTCAACTCCCGGCCTGCGATACTGCACCGTTAACGCCTTGCGATCCAGGATCAAATTTCGATACCCGACCTTCGCGAGAGCGCCGCGGACCTCCGCACGGTGCGGTAGATGACCGCTCCCTTTATAAAACCCCCACACCTTCATCAGCGGCCCTACACTGATGTCGAATGCCCCTTCACTCAGGCGGCTGTATTCGACGCACGCGCTTAGAAGTTCGAACAGCTCCCGCGAAACCTTCACCGGATGTTCGGCCGCGTACTGATTCACTTGACTCCATTCGCTCCCCGGCCGATAGTTAGATAACATACGATCTAACCGCTTCACCTCCTCGAAGGCGAGATCAACGGCATTTTGGAGCTTCACCCGGTCCTGACCGTAGAGAATCAGCGAGTACGTGGAGCCCATGGCATCCATACTTTCCTCATACCGCAGGATTTCCGGGCCTGAGCCTTCAGCGGGCGCACTACTGGCCAGCGCCGCTAACAACAAAAATATCACAAAGTGTTTCACTCTACAGGACTTTTTTTGGGTCTCCGGCCCTTCCGGCGGCCTCTGGAGCCCCATTTTCCGGGCTTGCCTCCGTCCGGGGCCGGCCCTTTTTGACCCTTTTCATCAGATGCTCGAGCCGTGCCCCCAACCCCGCGCCGACGGCCGCTTCAAAATGCAGTTCGGGGATGCGGAAGATGTCGATGCGCTGCGCCAGTTCGCGGCGGAGAAAGCCTCGGGCGTGTTCCACAGCCTCCAGCGTAGCGCTCTGTTCTTTGGAAGTGCCGGCTAGAATCAGGCGCACGCGAGCTCGGCGGCCGTCGGGCGAGAGGAGTACCTCACTGACACCGACATTGGCCTGAATGCGCGGATCGGTGAGTTCATAGCCGATCAGCTCTTCCAGTTCTTCACGCAGGGTTTCGGCGACTTTCGCCGCGCGGCGGGGATCCATGTGCTACTCCAGCCACTCTAGCGTGGCAGACACCAGCGCGCCGCCTAGCAATTCCGACGCTTCGTGCTCCACCGACTGTAGAATGGTTTCCGCGCGGGTGTGGTCGCACGCCACGGTGACGGCGGCAACCACGCCCCGCTGCCATAAATCGTGGGCGTCGATCTCCGCCACGGAGACATTGAAGCGGTGCCGCAGCCTGTCTTTGAGGCTCTTTACGACGTGCCGCTTCTCCTTCAGGGAGTGGGCCGCTTCGATGTGCAGTTCCATCGTGAGAACACCGATGGTGGGCATAGCTTAGAAGGTGACGGCGGCCATCCGCTCCATAATGTAGGCGTCGAGAATGTCGCCGGCTTTCAGGTCGGCAAAATTCGCGATAGTGACACCGCACTCAAAGCCGGCCTTCACTTCGCTGACGTCATCCTTGAAACGCTTCAACGATTCAATCTTGCCGGTAAAGACCACAGCCCGCTCGCGGGTCACACGCACCAGACTATTTCGCGTCAGAGCGCCTTCCGTAACCAGGCATCCCGCGACATTGCCGACCTTGGTGATCTTAAATACGTCGCGAACCTCCGCGCGTCCCTTGAACACTTCTTTAAAGACGGGGTCAAGCATGCCGGACATGGCCTTTTTGATCTCGTCGGTGAGCTCGTAGATGATCGAGTGCAGCCGGATATCTACTTTTTCCTTCTCCGCCACCCCCGAAGCAGTACGGTCCGGCTTCACATTGAAACCGATGATGATGGCTTGGCTGGCCGATGCGAGAAGCACGTCGCTTTCGGTGATAGCCCCAACATTCTTGCTGAGGATACGAATCTTCACCTTCTCATTCGACAGCTTGGTCAGCATGTCGGAAAGAACCTCGGCGGTGCCGCCGACATCCGATTTGATAATGAGATTCAGCTCCTTGACGTCGCCCTCTTTCACCTGCTCGTGGAACTGCTCGAGCGTCACCCGCGCGCCCTTCGACATCGCCTGCTCGCGCGCTTTCGACTCGCGGTACAGGACGATCTGCTTGGCTTTCCCGGTATCGATGACCACCTGGAAGGCATCGCCGACCTCCGGCAGGCCGTCCAGACCCAGGACCTCGACAGGCGTCGACGGAGTAGCCTCTTTGACCTGCTGGCCGTCCTCGTCGTACATGGCGCGAACCTTTCCGAAAACCTGGCCGCAAATGAAGAAGTCGCCGATGCGCAGCACGCCATTTTGCACCAGCACTGTCGCCACCGGACCGCGGCCTTTATCCAACTGCGCCTCCAGCACGGTCCCTACAGCCGGACGAACAAGGTTGGCCTTGTAGTTGCCGAGGTCGGCCATGATCAGAATCATCTCGAGCAACAGGTCGAGATTGGTGTGCGTCTTGGCGGAGACGGGAACCATAACGGTTTCTCCGCCCCAGTCTTCCGCCAGCAGCCCGCGATCGGATAGCTGCTGCTTAATGCGATCCAATTGAGCGTCCGGCTTGTCGATTTTATTGATGGCGACCAGGATTGGAACCTTGGCGGCTCGTGCGTGATCGATGGCCTCAATGGTCTGAGGCATCACACCATCGTCGGCTGCAACTACCAGCACAACGATATCGGTAACCTTGGCGCCGCGTGCACGCATGCGAGTGAACGCTTCATGTCCCGGGGTATCGATAAAAGCGATCTTGCGGCCATTCTTCTCCACCTGGTAGGCGCCGATATGCTGGGTTATACCGCCAGCTTCGCGCCCGGCGACATTAGCGGTCCGGATGGCATCCAGCAGCGAAGTCTTACCGTGGTCTACGTGCCCCATGATGGTGACAACGGGAGCCCGTGGGACCAGGTCCTTTTCGTCTTCCGCCAGCTCAATTTCCCAACTGGCTTCCTCTTCGTAGCTCAGCTTGTTGGTAGAGGCCCCGAACTCGCGCGAAATATCTTCCGCCAGTTTGATATCGAGACTCTGGTTGATGGTAGCGAAGATCTTGCGTTCCACCAGTTTTTTTATGACCAGATTCGATTTGATGCCCAGCTTTTCTGAGAGCTCTTTAACCGTGATGCCTTCGCCAATCGTAATCTCGCGATCGATGGGCGGGGGAGGAGCGGCCTGTTCCCGGCGAATAATAGGCTGCCGGATTTTCCCTTCCATGTCCCGCTTGCGATCTCCGCCCGGTCGCTGACCTGGCCGGAATGCCTGACGGCGGGTATCGGTAGGCGGCGGGGTAGCAGGCTCCACCCGCATGGGCGACGTCGGATGCAGCGGACGCCCGGTGCGCGACGGGCCGCGGTTCTGGTATCCTGCCGGGCCGGCCGGAGGGCCGCCGGGCGATCCCGGGCCGCGCATTAGCGGCTGGCCGGGACGGATGGGACCACGATAAATCGGCTGGCCCGGCACGGGACTGGCCGGAGGACGCGACGGCAACCCAGGACGGGGAGCTGCCGGTGGCGCCTGTCCCGGAAGTGGCCGCGCCTGAATACGCGCTATCAGTTCCGGACGTGGCGGAACCACCGGCCGCGCCGCTGGTTGGCCTGCCAAAGTTGAGCGCTGTTGGCTCTGTGCCGGGGGCGCTGGCTGCTGCGGTGCGCCCGGACCCGTCCTGGCTGGAGGGGGGGAGGTTGTTCGCGGAACGGCGATACCGGGCGGCGGCGCTGTGGGCATGCGCGGACCAGCCGGACGCTGCGGGACGCCCGGACTCTGTGCAGGTTGCTGCTTCGGCAGCCCCGGACCGGCAGGCGTAGCTGTTCGAGTTTCTGCTCCAATGCCCGGCGGTAGCGGCTGACGGGGTCCGGAAAGAACCTGGCCGGGCCGGTAGATTGGAACATTGCGGGCTGGCGCTCCCGCGGTGGGGGGAGCTGACGGCTGCTGGGGCGCAGGGCGCGGCGGCTGCAGCGGAGCCGGCGCTCCGGGAGCCGGCGGCGGGGCTTGCCGAGCCTGGGGCGGGTACTGCCTTGCCGCGGGGGGCTGAGGTTGAGGATGAGACTGGGCTTGGGGCTGGCGCGGACCACCCAGCGGCGGACGCAGCGGGAAAGCGGCCATCCTGGGGGCTGAAGGGACCTGCTCTTCCGGTGACGGCGGGGCCACCGGTTCGGCGGTCGTTACACTTGCCTCCGGAAGGGCTGGCTCGGGCGCCGGACGGCTGGGCGCCTCCGCCTCACCTGATTCTATGGAATCGTCCCCGGCGGACTGCCCATCGTCATGATCGTCCGGCCCGTAGCCGTCCCCGTTGGAACCAATGAGTCCTTCGCGAACGAAGCGCTGCTTTATCTGAATGGCAACATCTTCGTCGATAGAACTGGAGTGAGTCTTCTTCTCCTGCACTCCCAAGTCCGGCAACAATTCGAGAATCTTGTTTGGCTTGACTTCGAGTTCCCTAGCCAACTCATTGATTCGGATTTTCTTCATAGATAAAAACTGCACCATCAAGACAGTACTGTCTTGTCAACCATCAACTTACCGGAATTGTCGACGCAGAAGCGCTTCAGTCCGCGTTCTTTAGTCTATCAGACTCGGTAACATCCGAATGCGTAGACTTGGCTTCAGAGTCCTCGGCGTGCATCTCCGCGGCCTCTCCGCCTGCCTCTATCTCCTGCTGACCAGAGACTCCGGCGGCCTCTGATTCGACGTGCGCTTCCTCTGTACCAGGCTCCGCCACTGCTTCCCGGGCGGCAGTTTGTCCAGCGCCGTGATGGGCATCGGCCTCTTCCACTACGGAAGGCTCCTGGCCCATTTCCAGCGTGGGATCCTGCTGTTGCGATTCGTTATCCTGCGGCACGTCCACGGCCTCTTCAAACTGACCGTAGTAGCTCACCACAGCATCCTGAATCTGCTCCACCATCTTGGGCCCAATCCCCGGAACCAGTTCCAGCTCTTCGGGAGTCATCCCGCCGAGCTTTTCCACGGTGGGTATGCCGCCTTCGAGCAGTTTTCCCACCACCTCTTCCGCCAGCCCGTGCTCAATCAGCACGGAGACCGGAGCGCCCGGCACCACCAGGGCGGCCATCTGCGATTCCACTTCCTGCCGCTTTTCCTCTTCGCTCTTGATATCTACCTTCCAGCCGAGGAGTTTGGCTGCCAGGCGGACATTCTGTCCCTTTTTGCCGATCGCCAAAGAGAGCTGGGTGTCATCCACGATGACTTCCATATGGCGATCCGCTCCGCTCACCACCGAGACTCTGCTGATCTTGGCGGGGCTGAGCGCGTGGGTGGCAAAAACCACGGGATCATCGGAAAATTCGATAATATCGATTTTTTCGCCCCGCAGCTCGCGGATGATGGATTGCACGCGCATGCCTTTCATGCCGACGCAGGCACCCACACAATCCACGTCTCGGTCGCGGCTCAAAACGGCGATCTTGGTGCGCTCGCCCGCCTCGCGCGCGCAACCCTTGATGACGACCGTATTGTCGTAGATTTCGGGCACTTCCTGCTCGAAGAGCCGGACTACCAGCTCCGGAGCAGCGCGCGATACGATCACACCGGAGTTTTTTCCGGCCTTCTCCACGCTTTTGATAACACAGCGGACACGCTCGCCCACGCTGAAATTTTCCAGCCTGGACTGCTCTTTCTTGGGGAGGCGGGCTTCGGTTTTACCCAGATCGCAAATCAGATCCTGCCCCTCAATCCGCTTGACCATGCAGTTGACCAGCTCGCCCACGCGATCGTTATATTCCGAAAAGATGGTCTCGCGCTCCGCTTCACGGACTTTTTGTAGAATCACCTGCTTGGCTGTTTGGGCCGAGATGCGGCCGAGCGATTCGGTGGCTTTCGGAATGCGGATTTGAGAGCCGATGGCAGCTGATGGGTCCAGCGCCAGCGCCTCTTCAAGGCTGATTTGATTTAATGGGTCTTCAATGGGATCCGCGACCTTTTTGACGGCAAAGATCTGAATCGTATTGGATTTCTCATCCATTTCGGCGACCAGGTCTTCATTGGTGCGGAACTGTTTGCGCGCGGCGACCAGCATCGCGTCCTTGACGGCCGTAATGACGATCTGGGGATCGATCCCCTTCTCCTTGCTCAAAATTTCGATAGATTCAAAGATCGATGCCAATGCGAGTTCCCTTCCTCTTACGTATGTATTGTGTGGATTGGATTGCTTAAGCCGGACTACCACTCAAACTTCAGGTTCGCTTTCTCGACCAATTCGAGAGACACCTGAATCTTTTCACCGGTGGACGGCTGCAGCGTGACCACATTATCTGCAAAGCCTGCCAGTGTTCCCTGCCACGTTTTCTGGTTCTGTACCGGCTCCCGGAGCACGATTTTTGCCTTTTTACCGACAAATCGCTGAAAGTCGGTTGGTTTCGACAGCTTACGTTCGACACCGGGTGAGCTGACCTCCAGGGTGTAACCGCCACCGGGAATGATTTCTTCCGCATCGAGGATATTTCCGACTTCGCGCGTGATGAATTCGCAATCCGCATGGGTCACGCCATCTGGCTTATCAATGTATATACGCAGCAGCCTGGCCTTCCCTCCCCCGAGAAGTTGGACTTCCACGGCCTCTATAGCGCCGGGCGTCCCGACGCGTTCGACGATCGCGGCGACCCTGCTTTCGATAGTTTCCCTGTTGCTCTGCATTGCTTTACGGGCAATAAAAAAGTGCGCTTTCGCGCACTGGTTACCTTCGACAACCACAGTATACCGTATTCCGGGCGAATTGGCGCAGCGCCAAAAACACAATGCCGCGAAGTTGATAGGAACACAATCCTGACAAATGCTAGACCCGGTGGCGACATGCGGCGGGTCTACTTGACAGTCGAATGTGGCTCCGCCAATGGTTTTTGCCGCGCCGGCAACTGGTAGCCCTCTTTGCGATTACACTTGTTCCGACGTGCGCGGCGAAACCCGTATCAGCCCCGACGGTGAAACGTCTGGCGTTCATCAGTGTGCGCTAGTTCGACAATGGCTTTCAATGCGTGGCGGCAGAGACTTCGATTTCGGCTCGCTGATATGCCCCCAGCGGATTCTTGTCGCGGTATAGCCTCAGGGCTTCTCCCCACTCCACCACAACCACGCAACCCTTCGCGGTCCGCCGCATCTGCCAATTTGACAGCGCCTCCAGACACGCATCGTCCACGTACTCAAGATCCCTTAAATGTACGTGTGTCTCATATTCGCGCGGGATCGCTTCCAAAGAGTCCGCGAACTTTGGCAGCCTGAGAAAAGTCGCTGCCCCTTCCAGGAGAACATCAATCCGGTTCCGGTTCTCATCCTTGAGCAGCCTGACGGAGAAATGCGTTCTCGCATAGATGACCTTCGCGACCGATAGAGCCAGGCCGAGCAGAATTCCTCGCAGCAAGTCCATGCCGACGATCCCTATGACGGTAGCCGCATAGATCAGCACCGGTGCGCCCCCATAGCGCAGCAGCCGCCTTACGTTTTGCACATTTACCAGCTTGTATCCGGTGTAAACTAATACTGCGGCCAGGCTGGCAGTAGGCACTAACCTCAGCAGGCTTGGGACTGCAGCTACCAGGGTGAGCAGCCATACCCCGTGAAGCATTGCCGACGTCCTTGTCTTTGCGCCCGCCGCCACATTAGTGGCGCTTCGCACCACCACACCGGTCATCGGCAGCGCGCCCAGCATTCCACAAATCGCGTTGCCCACTCCTTGGGAGAATAGCTCCCGGTTATAGTTCGCCTTGGGGCCATCGTGCATCTGATCCACGGCGGCGGCCGAGAGTAGAGTCTCCGCGCTAGCCACAAACGCAACAGTGAGCGCCAGTAGCCAGATGTCTGCGGTAAGCAACCCGGAAAGCTCGCGAAGGTTTACAAATGGCAATGCGCTTAGAAAGTTGTCGCTCAGCTGGACGTATTGAATGGGAAGCGCCAAAACGGCCGAGGCGGCGGTGGCTGCACCGACCGCGAGCAGCGCACCCGGAATCCATTTCAGCTTCAACGGCGCGAACCGGGCCCAGAGAATGAGAATCACAATGGTTCCTGCTCCTACGTAGGCGGCAAGGTGGTGATTGCTCCCGTCGACTGGAAAGAGGCCCTTCCAAATCGACTCCGGTATAGACCTCAAATTTTCCACGGCGTTCTCCCGCGGCTTGTCGTCCACCATGACATGGAACTGCGCGGCCGAGATCAGAATGCCGATTCCCGCCAGCATGCCGAAGATCACCGACGGCGAAATCATCCGAAAGAACTGACCGGCCCGCAGCAAGCCGGCGCAGACTTGCATCAGGCCGGCCAGCAACACTACAGGTCCCAGCGTCTGCAATCCTCCCTTGTGGATGATTTCGTAAACCAGCACAGCCAGACCGGCGGCTGGACCGCTCACTTGCAGTGGACAGCCGGACATTGCGCCAACTACAAGGCCGCCAATTATACCGGTGACGAGCCCCATTGCAGGCGGAGCGCCGGACGCGATCGCGATTCCCATGCACAACGGAAGCGCCACCAGAAACACCACGACGGACGCCAGAAGATCGTGCTTTAACGTTTCGGAGTTCAAAAGGTAAGGTTCCCTCGCCGCGATATGTCGCGGCTTTCTTCCAGCCTGCTCGATTTCAGCGCGGTCCGCAATACACTACGGGTTCTTCGGTCCGATTCGTAGCCTTGTTCTGTAGATCGTCCCTTTTTTGCTTGCCTTCACACTCGTTGCGTCGTCTACTGCAAAGGAGGGGCGCACTAGTTCACAGGTCACATTCCGCGGCGCGCCGCCTCGAGGCAAAAATACATGCGCAAATTATTTGAGGGAGTACAACGATTCCGTTGCGGCGTATATCCGCAGTACCAGAGCCTTTTCGGGGAACTTGCATCAACGCAAAATCCGCCGGCCCTGCTTATCACCTGCTCCGACTCGCGGGTGATGCCGGAGATGCTCACACAGTGCAGCCCCGGAGAGCTGTTCATCTGCCGCAATGCCGGCAACATCGTCCCGCCCTACAGCGACGTTACCGGGGGCGTCACGGCAACTATCGAATACGCCGTGTCGGTGCTCAAAGTACCGAACATCATCATCTGCGGCCACTCGGATTGCGGCGCCATGAAAGGCGTGCTGCATCCGGAGTCGGTGCGCCTCATGCCGGCTGTATCACGCTGGCTGCATCACGCCGAGGGCGCCCGGCGGATTGTTTTGGAGAACTACTGCTGTCCCGATGAGAAGACCCAGCTCCAACGGCTGATGGAGGAAAACGTGATTGAACAGTTGGAGCACTTGAAGACGCATCCGCCTGTTAGCGTCGCTTTGGCCCGAGGCGACCTCCAGATCTACGGCTGGACGTATGAGATCGCGACGGGGGAGATCCGGTCCTACGACGCGCGATCCGGCTGCTTCGTGCCCATTGATAGCGGCTACGTGTCAGCTACTCCCGAACCTCGGTTCCGTCGTTCCGGCCCCGTTGCCGCCGCCTGAACAATGAGTTTGCAAGCGAATTATGAAACACCCTATTACTCTCTCCCTGTTCGCGATCCTTTGGACGTCCTGTCTGTTGGGCCAAGCTCATACCGACGCCGAAGAACGCTTCAAAATGAAAACGGGACGCCTTCATCCCAACGCCGAACGGCGCCTGGAGGAACGAAAGCAGGCCGAATGCAATCAAATCGCGAATGCCGGTGAGCGGCGGAACCGCGCTTCGCAGCGCAGTGGCAGCACGGAAATCAATGAGGGCGGCGACGCGGGAGCCTGCCCGTGCTCATGCCGCAATTCTACCGATCGAGTCATGCGAAACTCGAGCTAGATGATCCGCGAACGCCCCATCGGCGTCCGTCTCCTGCACGTCTTAGCGGGAGGATTCACCCTCCTTATTTTGCTGCTGGCCGCCTCCGTTTTTGTCGGCACGGAAGCCATGCGCTCGGCCGAGTCGGGTGCGGCACGGTTAGTGGAAGAGCAGCGTGCAACACTGCGGCTCATTGACGATATCCAAAGGAACGAAGACAGCTTGAGCGCCGTCTTCTACACTCTGGCCGTGGCGCGCGAACCGACGAACCGCAAGGCTTTGTTGGAGACGCTCGAAATCCGCGAGCGCGCTATTCGCCGCACTATCAACAACGGCCGCGCAACCAGCAACCCCCATCTGTGGAGCAAGGTCAGCGATTCAGCCGAAGCATTCATCGCGGAGGGCCGGCGTATCCTTGGCACCGGTGAATCTCCACCCGAACTTTTTTACCGTCTTCACGAAGACCTCATCACGGTACTCGCCGAACTGGCGGGCTCCTACTTTGACGCAGCGGCCGCGGCCCAGAAACGAGAGATGGAGGGGACGCGCACGCGGGTTCGCAATTCACTTCTTCTCCTTGGAATCGCTCTTCTGACGGCAACCGCCGCGGCAATAGCCACCATTCATACCGTCAGGCAGATGTTCCGCCGCCTGAACTGGCAAGCCGCGGAACTGGGGGCGCTATCTTCCCGTACGATGTCGGATCAGGAGGAGACTGCGCGGCGGTTTTCCCGCGAATTGCATGACGAGTTCGGCCAGACCCTGAGCGCCCTGGAGGCTAACCTTGTAGCCATGCATAATGCCCGGCGATATGAAGTGACCGGTATGGAAGACTGCCTCGCGCTGGTCAAACAAGCCATAGATAACGCCCGCGAGTTGTCCCAACTTCTCCGTCCCAGCATCCTTGACGATTTCGGGCTCAGTGTCAGTCTGCAGTGGCTTGCCGACACCTTCTCTCAGCGTACGGGCGTCCAGGTGAGTTATGAGGCTGTCGGATGTCACCGGCTGTCCGGTGAAACCGAGACTCAGTTGTTCCGCATCGCCCAGGAAGCCCTCACGAATATCGCGCGCCATGCCACCGCAACACTGGTGCGCATGCATCTCCGTTTCCATGATTCCCGTCTGGTGTTTACCATTTCCGATGACGGAAGAGGCTTCGCGAAGGAGCGCAACCCTGCCGGTCTCGGACTTGTAGGCATGCGCGCCCGCGCCCGAACGGCCGGGGGAGTACTCAAAGTGAAATCGATAGAGGGACACGGTGTGACAATTGAGGTGGAATTGCCGTTCGAATCAGTAAATGATGCCGCGCAAAACTCGCATCTTTCTAGCCGATGATCACGCCGTAGTTCGCAAGGGATTCCGGCTGATTCTCGATCAGGAGCCGGACCTGGAAGTGATCGGCGAGGCCGGCGACGGTCAGCAAGCCGTCGACCTCGCCTGCGCTCTGCGTCCCGACGTTCTTATTATCGATATCGGTATGCCCAACGTGAATGGCGTCGAAGCCACACGCCGCATTCTGGAAAATTGCCCCGAGAGCCGCATTCTTATTCTGAGCATGCATAAGGATCCGGTTTACGTTCGCGAATCCCTGCGGGCGGGTGCGCGCGGTTATCTTCTGAAGGATGC
>DATLBY010000486.1:0-3015 GCA_035526665.1 Bryobacteraceae bacterium | reverse complement strand
CACCGCGCTCTGCAGAGCGCTCGACGGGCTGGAGCCGGCGATGCTGATGCTAATGATGCGTACGCCGTGGTCCGCGGCATACATGATGGCGCTTGCAATATTGGAATAGGACGCATAATCCGTAGCATCCAAAACAACGAGTGGCATAATCGGATTTTTCCAGGTCACTCCCGAGATGCCGTTGCTGTTGTCGGTAATGGCCTGCAGTCCCGCCGTGGCGGTTCCGTGGCCGTGCACGTCCGCGGTATTCGAGGTGCCGGTCAGAAAACTCCAGCCAGGTACTAGCCGTGCAGCCAGATCGGGATGAGCCGGGTCGACCCCGGAATCGAGGAACGCGACTGGAACCGAGGCGGTGCCCGTAGTCAGATCCCAGGCTGCCGGCGCCTGCACCTTGGGGAGATGCCATTGCGATCCATAGCCAGGGTCGTTCGGCAGCAGGGACCCATGGGCGTAGAAGTCTCTCTCCACGAAGTTAAACAGCCCGCTTTTATTCAGCGCCTGTCGCACCTTGTCGATGGAGGACTCAGGCACGCGAATCACCGAGAGGCGGCCCTGCGTGATCTCCTTCTCCACACTTGCCCCGTTGGCGCGCAAAGAGTTGTACGCGGCGCTCCGGTCGGCACTCAGTCTGTGCTGGACGATAAGTTTTCCTGGAACCGCTGAAAAACGCTGCCCTTGCGCATATGTGGTAATAGCAAGTACAAGTGCGCCGGCGGCGATAACGATGGATCTGTTCATATAGTTGGCAGATCGACCGTACAGCGGTTGCACCAGATCCTGACTCAACCTGACGGCTGGACTTATTTGGTCCTATAGGTTCTAAGCAAGAGCCCTAGGGTGAGCTAAGGCGCAGAAGGTCGCGGGAGCGGAGAAAGACCTCAGCAGGACCGCTTTTCGTGGATCGGCGGGCGTTCCGCCGTTCATTCGGCGTTATACTGAAAATAAAGAGGTACTATGAAAACCTACGCGAAGTTTGCGGCTCTGGTAATCGTGATCATTGGCACGCTGGCATGGCTGGCCGTAGGCGGCATCAGCGACACCAAGACCTATTACAAGACAATCGCCGAGGTGCAATCCATGGGCGATAGAGCCCACACCGAGCGGCTTCGAGTAGGCGGCGACGTGGAGAAGGGGTCCATTATCCGCGACGGAAAACATGTCCGGTTCACCTTGAAGCAGGATGCATTGCAAATGAATGTCGTCTACAGCGGAATCGAGCCTCTCCCGGATACCTTCCGGGATGGCGCCCAGGCGCTGGCCGATGGCAGACTGCGGGCCGACGGAGTTTTCCAGGCGACTAAGATTCAAGCCAAGTGCGCTTCGAAGTATGAAGCCAAACCGATGCAGAAACCGGCCGTGCAGCAAAAGCAAGCAGCTCTATAAGCACAAGGAAATCGTATGGAAAATCTGGGAGCACTGGCGATCCTTCTCGCCTTCTGCCTTTCGATCTACGCAGTAGCCGGCTCCATTGCCGGCAAACTCCGTAAAAAGCCGTTTCTGATCTTGAGCGCGGAGCGCGCTGTCTACTCAATCTGGGCACTGCTGACGGCGGCAGCGGCCATCCTGGTGTATGCGCTGATTACGGGAGATTTTCGCCTGGCCTACGTGGCCTCCCACAGCAACCGCACCATGCCCACTATTTATAAATTCACCGCCTGGTGGGGCGGACAGGGTGGCTCGCTGCTCCTGTGGGCGTGGATCCTCTCCTGCTATTCGGCCGTTGTAGTGTACACAAACAGGCGGCGATTCCGCGACATGATGCCTTATGTAGTGGCCGTACTGATGAGCGTCGAGTGCTTCTTCGTGACACTCATCGCATTTCCGGTCAGTCCGTTCGCCGTGCTGACGCAGGGCCGCGGCATCGTGGATGTAGGCGACGGCCAGGGATTGAATCCTCTGCTGCAGTACTGGACCATGGTGATTCACCCCCCGATCCTTTACCTCGGCTACGTCGGATTCACTGTTCCCTTCGCCTTTGCCATGGCGTCGCTGATCACGAAGCAACCGGGCGAAGACTGGATTCATACCACCCGGCGCTGGGCGATCGTCACCTGGTTATTCCAGAGCACCGGGATCCTTTTGGGCGCCGGTTGGGCGTACTCGGTGCTGGGCTGGGGCGGGTATTGGGGCTGGGACCCGGTGGAAAATGCCTCGCTGCTTCCCTGGTTGACCGCCACGGCATTCCTGCACTCGGTCATGATGCAGGAGAAAAAGGGCATGATGAAGGTGTGGAACATGGTGTTGGTATCCGCCACGTTCTTTCTATGCATCTTCGGTACCATGTTGACGCGCACCGGCATGGTCAGCTCCGTCCACGCGTTCGCGCAATCCTCCATCGGCAACTACTTTGCGACATTCCTGACGCTTGGCATCGGGGGCACGGTCTACCTGATCCTGGATCGTCTGACGTACCTGAAAAGTGAGGCGCGTCTGGAGAGCGTTATCTCCCGCGAATCGAGCTTCCTGTTCAACAATCTGATTCTGGTGGCAAGCTGCTTTTCAATTCTTTGGGGAACGCTGTTTCCCGTGATCTCGGAAGCCGTCACCGGCGAAAAAATCAGTGTCGATGCTCCCTTCTTCAACAAGGTCAATGTTCCGATCGGGCTCTTTCTGTTGTTTCTGACCGGCGTGGGTCCCCTGATTGCCTGGCGGAGAAGCTCGACGGAAAGCCTGAAGAAGGCGTTCTTCTGGCCGACTATCTGTGCCCTGTTACTGGTGGGGGGACTGGCCGCGGCGGGTATTCATCATCCTTATGCGCTCCTCTCCTTCGCTCTCTGCCTGTTTGTGACCTGCACGGTGGTTTCCGAGTTCTTCAAAGGTTCGAAGGCGATTAGCGCCAAGAGCGGCGTGAACCTGTTCTCCGCCATGGTGGAGCTGACTCACAGGAACACCAGGCGCTACGGCGGTTATCTAGTGCACATGGGGATCGTCTGCATGTTCATTGGATTTACCGGCGCCGCCTTCAATAAAGACGTGACGGCGGAAGTGGGTATCGGCGACTCGGTAAAGATCGGT
>DATLBY010000485.1:0-9739 GCA_035526665.1 Bryobacteraceae bacterium | reverse complement strand
CTGGTAGTGGACGATGTGCTCGCTACCGGCGGCACGGCGGCGGCCTGCGCCCGGCTGATTGAAAAGCTCGGCGGCCATATCGCCGGCTATGGATTTGTAATTGAGCTGGATTTCCTGGAGGGCCGCAAAAAGCTGCCGCATTACGAGATCCATTCCCTAGTGCATTACTGAAGCATGACGCCCCGGATTGTGCGGGTAAAAGCCCTGGCGAAGATCAATCTGTCGCTGGAGGTCGTGGCGAAACGGCCTGACGGCTTCCACGACCTGAAAACGATCTTCCAGACGATTTCCCTGGCAGATACTCTCACGCTGGAATACGCGCGCGCAAAGCGGACCTCCATCATAGTCGACTCCGATATTCCGGACAATCTGGTGGTGAAGGCTGCCCGTGCCGTTCTCAATGCCCTGAAGCTCAGCGCCGCTGTGCATATGAAGCTGGCCAAGGTGATCCCGATGGGAGGCGGCCTGGGCGGGGGATCGAGTGATGCCGCCGCGGTTCTGCTCGCGCTCCCGGTTCTCACAGGTCGCGCTATCCGCTGGGACCGGCTGATCGAAATAGCGGGGGACCTGGGAAGCGACGTGCCTTTTTTCCTCCTGGGTGGATCCGCGCTTGGCCTGGGCCGGGGGACTGAACTGTATCCCTTGCCGGACATCGCCGCCGGCCCGGCCATGGTGATCAGCCCGGATATTCATGTCTCCACCGCTCAGGCCTACCAGGCACTGGGATTGACTAGCGTGGCACCCTCCCCTAAACTGAGTATTTGCGGTTCTCTCGCCATGTCGTTGGGGGCAGGGCTGCCAGCCGAGGGTTGGTCCCGGTTCTGTCACAATGATTTTGAGTCTGTGGTATTCCGGCAGCATCCTCAGCTAGGTTCAGTCAGGCGAAGGTTACAGCAACTTGGAGCAAGTCCGGCGCGGATGTCGGGCAGTGGGGCCGCCCTCTTCGGCATCTTTCCCTCACAGGAAGCGCTGAAGCGCGCTCTTCCCAAATTTACAAAGGAGAAGGCTTTCCCGGTTACCCTTGTGAGCCGCCGGAGTTACCAGGCGTTATGGTGGCGGCAGTTGCGGGAACACATGTCTGAACAGCTATGGCCTCCCCGAAGCCGGTACGCGCAATGAATTTCGATCGAGTAAAGATTTTCACGGGCAACGCCAACCCCGCGCTGGCCGCCGACGTCTGTGGCTGCCTTGGATGCGAGGCTGGCGACATTGCCGTCAAGACCTTTGCGGACGGCGAAATTCACCTGCAAATAAAAGAAAACGTTAGGGGTGTGGACGCGTTTGCCATGCAGCCCACCAGCACTCCCGTAGAGACCCATCTCTTCGAACTGCTCCTGATGATCGACGCTCTGAAGCGCGCTTCTGCAGAGCGCATCACCGCAGTGTTACCCTATTATGGGTACGCCAGACAGGATCGCAAGGACAAGCCGCGCGTTCCTATATCGGCCAAGCTGGTGGCAAGTCTGCTCGAAAGGGCGGGCGCCGACCGGATTCTGGCGCTCGATCTGCATGCGGCGCAGATTCAGGGTTTTTTCGATATCCCGGTGGATCACCTGTTTGCCGCCCCTGTCATGATCGATCATTTCCGCGCCAGCGCGCACTCGGATCTGACAGTGGTATCGCCCGATGCCGGCGGTGTGGAGCGTGCCAGGGCGTTTGCCAAGCGTTTGAATGCGCCCCTGGCCATTATTGATAAGCGGCGCGAGGAAGCGAACGTGGCCGAGGTCATGCACATCATCGGTGATGTGGCTGGCCGTAATTGCATTATTGTGGACGATCTGATCGATACCGCCGGCACGCTGGTCAAGGGCGCGGAGGCTCTGCTGAAACAGGGAGCCGCGAGCGTCTCGGCCTGCGCCACACACGCGGTGCTGTCAGGTCTGGCGGTGAAACGAATAGAGGAATCGCAGATTCGAGAAGTGGTAGTCACTAACTCCATTCCGCTGAAGGAAGAGGCCCGGCGCTGCAGCCGCATCCGCACGCTCTCTGTCGCCCCCCTTCTGGCCCGCGCTATCCAGTCCATTCACGAAGGCGGTTCCATCAGTACGCTGTTCGTCTAACAGAATTTCAGGAGTCACACATGAGAAAAGATATTACGATTGCCGCTGAGCCCCGCGAAACCCGCGGCAAGAATGAAGCCCGCAGGCTGCGCGTGCGCGGTTTCTCTCCGGCGGTCATTTATGGAACCGGCGCCGATCCGATCGCCATTTCGGTTAATCCTAAGGACGTCAACGCGATCCTGAAGAGCAACACCGGGCACAATACGATTTTCAATATCGACATTCAAGGCGCAACGGCTCCTGTGATGGTGGTGGACTGGCAGCACGATCCCATCAAAGGCAAGCTGCTGCATATCGATTTGAAGCGGATCGACCTTTCCAAGCGCATTGTGGTGAAGGTGCCCGTCCACCCTCATGGCGACCCCAAGGGCGTTAAGCTTCAGGGCGGTTTGCACGAGATCATTACCCGCGAAATCGAAATTGAATGCCTGCCCGACGATATTCCGGAGGTCTTCGACGTCGATGTGGCCGATCTGAGCATCGGCCAGAGCATCCGTGCCAGCGAGATCCCGCTGAGCGGGTCCATGAAGCTGCTGAGTCCGCCGGACGCCGTGATCTCGCATGTGATCGCGTTGAAGGCCGAGCCGGTAGCCGAGGAAGCCGTTGTGGCCGCGGTTCCAGAGCCGGAAGTGATCAAGAAGGGCAAGAAGGACGAAGAAGCGCCCGCCGAAGAAAAGGGCAAGAAGAAGTAGTCGCCTGGCGTGGCTGACCCGGCGAACTGGCTTGTGGTGGGTTTGGGAAATCCTGGACCCGAGTACGAGAACACGCCGCATAACCTGGGTTTTTTGGTCTTGGACCGGCTGGCGGTTGCGAACAGTATCCGCATCAACCGGCGGGATTCCAACGCATTGGTCGGGAACGGAAGCATTGCCGGCAGCACCGTGCTGCTGGCCAAGCCGCAGACGTTTATGAATGTAAGCGGTCCATCGGTGAAGTCGCTGATGGTTCGCTATGAGGTCCCGCTGGAACGTCTGCTGGTTGTCTACGATGAGCTCGACCTGCCATGGACAGCCATTCGCATCCGGCCGGGCGGTTCGGCGGCGGGCCATAATGGCGTGTTATCGGTGATTGCAGCGGTCGGCAATAACGAATTTCCCCGGGTTCGCCTGGGAGTCCACCCGGGTCAGCCGATCCGGAATGGAGCGGATTTTGTACTGGGCCAGTTCAAGAAGGCCCAGATGCAGGAATTGGATGAGTTGCTCGATCTGGCAGCGCGGGCAGTCGAATCCATAATCGCGGAGGGCGTCGAAAAGTCCATGACGAAATACAATCGTCGCGCCCGAGGCTTACAAAATGAGGAAGAATGAGGATCTACGAAGAGCTGTTCATAGTTAGGCCCGATGCCACCGAGGAGGAGTTCAATCCCATCATCGAACAGGTGAAGGGAATTGTGACCGCCGCCGGTGGCACGGTGGATAAGGAAGAGAAGTGGGGCGTCCGCAAGCTGGCATATAAAATCCAGAAGCGCGCGGAGGGCAACTACATTCTCATCCAGTTCACCGCCGGACCCGAGACGGTGAAAGAGATCGAACGCCGCTTGCGCGTATCCGATCTGGTGATGAAATTCATTACCGTCCGGATCGACGAGAAGATGAAGCGCATTGAGAAGCGTAAGAAGGCTCGTGAGAAGCGCGCCCACCGGAAGCCTGCTCCGCCCGTCGCGGCGCCGCAGATGCCAACGGCCGAACAGCAGATGATGGGAGCAGTTGTGCCGGCTATGCCCGGTGCTCCCGTGGCGCCTGGAGCGCCCACGCCGGCAGCAGCGGAATTGGATGAGCGGTCAGGCGCGGAGACAGTCTCCGGGGAGAAGGAGTAGCTTATGGCGGAACAACGAAGCGGAGGCGGACGCCCCATCAGCGGCTCAATGCGTCCTACCGGCGGTGACAAGGCAATCGCCGGTAAAAAACAGTATTTCCGGCGCAAAAAGATCTGCCGGTTCTGTGTCGAGAAGATCGACGATATCAACTACAAAGACACTCGTCTGCTGCATGCGTTCATTTCCGAGCGCGGGAAGATTACCCCGCGGCGGATCTCTGGTGTATGCGCGCCCCACCAGCGGCGTTTGGCCGAATCGATTAAGCAGGCTCGCAACATTGCGCTGCTTCCGTTCGCGTCGCCGGTTTAAGGAGATATTGCCATGGAATTAATTCTCAGAGAAGATCTCGAAAAACTGGGCGTGCGCGGCCAGGTCGTTAAAGTTGCGGACGGCTACGCACGCAATTTTCTGCTTCCCAAAAAGCTGGCGGTAGTCGCGAATGCATCCAACAAGAAGATTGTGGAGCAGGAGCGTGAGGCTCATCTTCGCCGTGAGGCCAAGGCAGGAGCAGAGGCGCAGGACCTCGGCAAGCTGCTCTCGGCAGTGACCGTTACCATTTCGCAGAAGGCCGGCGAAGAGGGTCATCTGTTCGGCTCCGTGGGCGCCAAGGATATCGCCGATGCGCTGGAGCGTCAGAACTTCACCATCGATCGCCGCAAAATTCAACTGGCCGATCCCATCAAGCAGGTGGGCGAGTACAAGGTGCCGGTGAAACTCCATAAGGACGTTACCGTGGAGCTGCCGGTGGTTGTAGTCGCGGAATAGTTTCCCTCTCCGGGGCAGGCATCCCGTCTGCCCCATTTCTCCCATCTCCCCAGAAATAATCGTACTCAAAGGCGTTCCACTCCTCGTGGCTTACAATGCCGTAGGAGGAACCTGATGTTCACAGCTACCGATGGCCTGATACTCCCAAGCACGACGACCGGGTCATTCCCGCGGCCACGCTGGTTTGATGTCAGCATGTGGGGGCGTTCGCTGGACACGTGCATGCTCGATGTCCGCTTCCGCGAGAAGTTCCAGGACGCCATGGCGGTGCTGATCAGCGATCAGGAGCGCGCAGGGCTCGACATCCTCACCCACGGCGACCTGCACGTTGACGAGGATTTTGCCGGCCGTGCCTGGCACCATTACCCGCTGCAGCGCTGGGCCGGCTTTGAGGGTGATCATTTGCAGCCGCAGGAGACTACCGCCCCCTGGCTGCACTACCCGCCCGGCACTCTGCTCAACGAGATCTATACCGGATGGCGCTGGCCCCGCGTTGTGGACAAGATCGAACACCGGCCGCTGGATTATGCCAAGCTGTGGCGCATCGCCCAGGGAAAAACTCGAAAGCCGGTCAAGTTCGGCACCTGCTGCTCCCAGGTGATGGCGCTATTCCTCGACATTCACACGCCGAAGTACAAAGACAAGCGTCAGGTGATCTGGGATATGGCTGAGGCGATGAACAAGGAGCTGCTCGCACTGCGGGACGCCGGCTGCCGCTGCATCCAGATTGAGGAGCCGACCTTTCACTTCATGGCCAACACCTACGGCAAGGATCACGAAGAGGTCAAGTTCATGATCGATGCCTTCAATCGCGAGGTGCAGGGGCTGGATGACGTGGAACTCTGGATTCATACCTGCTGGGGCAACCCCAATATGCAGCGCGTTATGGAGAACACCAGCTACGCCAACTCCATCGAAATCTATCTGGAGCGCTGCCGCGGCGACGTCTGGACGCTCGAAATGAAAGATCGCAACCAGAAGGATATCGAGCTTTTTGAACCGTTCAAACACGATCTGAAGAAGAAGATCGCCATCGGGGCGGTGAGCCATCGCGTGCTCCAGGCGGACCAGCCGGAAGAGGTGGCCGGGCAGATTCGAAATGCCTTGCGGTATATTCCGCCGGAGCGGCTCATTGTGTCCAGCGATTGCGGCTTCGGGCGGCAGGGCTGCAATCGGGAGATCGCGTTCTATAAGGCCAGCGCCATCGCGCAAGGCTGCAACATCGTGAGGCAGGAGCTGGGAGTGCCCCCGCTCTATGTTCCGGCGGCTGATCCCATGCTACAGATGGATGTGGTCCCCGGCAGAGACGCGCAGCCTCGCTGAGTTCCATCGCTTACGGTTACGATACATTTCGACGGACGCGCCAGCGCGCGCAGCCCGAAACAGTTGATCTAAATCGTGAGTCCCATTTCCGTAGCTCGAAACAGATTAAAGGAGCAGCGAAATGGAATCACTAAAGGAATTACTCACGGAAGAGATCCGCGATTTGTATGACGCGGAGAAGCAACTTGTAAAGGCTTTGCCCCGTTTTGCGAAGGCCGCATCCAACCAGGAGCTGCGCGCTGCTTTCACCGAGCATCTCGAAGTGACCAAGGGGCAGGTCGCGCGGCTGGAGCAGGTCTTCGAACTCTTGGGCGAGAAGACCAAGAGCAAGCCGTGCAAAGCGATGAAGGGGCTGCTGGAGGAAGGGCGGGAAATTTTGCAGGAGGATGCGGAGGAAGCTCTGCTCGATTCCGCGATGATAGGGGCGGCTCAAAAAGTGGAGCACTATGAGATTTCAGGCTACGGCACGGCGCGGACGCTAGCCAGGGCAATCGGCAGCAAGGAGGCAGCTCAGCTACTTGATGAAACCCTGAAGGAAGAAGCGGACGCCGACAAGAAGTTGACGCAGATTGCGCTCCGCATTCTGAAAGAAGCTCAGCGGAGTGCCGGCCGGCCTAAGCCGCAGACCGAATTCAGCGGCCTGAAATCGAAGTCGTCTACTAGCGGCCGGTCCGGTGGCGCTGCATCTAAATCGAGTGGCCGCCGTGGAGGCGCGTCCGAGTCGCTCACGACCACCGACCACGCCGAGATCCAGCGCTGGGCCGAGGAGCGCGGAGCTGAGCCTTCCTGCGTGCGGGGAACCGGTGGAAAGGGAGATACAGGTCTTCTGCGGCTGGATTTTCCCGGCTATTCGGGGTCCGAGAGTTTGGAGCACATTTCCTGGGACGAGTTCTTTGAAAAATTTGATACGAACGGACTCGCGCTTTTATATCAGGAGAAAACCAATGGCGGCGAAAAGAGCAATTTTAATAAGCTTGTTGCCCGCAAAGTTAAAGGACAGAAAAAGAAAACAGCAAAACGCCGTTAGCACGATTTATGCCGGAGGTAAGGAGTTGGCAAAACCTTCCAGGTCACGTGACCGGCGCACCGGTAACGTGACCATGAAACCGTTTGCATCCGGGGTGGTCTATAAGCCTGAGGACCTTGTGAGTCTTGCTCCAACAGTGCCACCAAACTACGATCCCCGCACCGACATACGCCAAACGCCCGTTCTATTGAGGGAGGTTCCACCCGATCCAACTTCGCCGGCCGCCGTTCGGCTTCAGATGGAGAAGATTCTCGTGAGCCCAGGCTTCGCCCGGTCAAAGAGGCTTGGCCGTTTCCTGCGCTTTACCGTGGACCAGTACCTGGATGGGCGGCAGAATGCTCTGAAAGAGTACTTGGTCGGTGTAGAAGTATTCAATAAACTCGAATCATTTGATCCGCGCGTAGACTCGATCGTGCGGGTGGAAGCGCGCCGCCTTCGCTCGAAATTAGACCGCTATTATGAGGTCGACGGCCATAACGACGCCACCATTATTCACTTCCGCAAAGGGAGCTATGTTCCCGTCATTATGGGCCGCGAGCAGTTCGGACGGGAGCGTGCGCTGCAATCCGGGTTCCTGCCGGCGGCGAAACACAAGAAGCTGATTGGCATCGCTGCATTCACCTACTTCGGCATGAATGTTGTGCACCGCGACTTCTGCGCGGGTTTGAGTGAGGATTTGATTACGGCGCTCACAAAATTGCCTGGTTTGAGGGTAGTGGCGAGAAAGCAGTCGCCGCTCAATGGAGGTGACGATTCGGCGCCGGATTATCTGCTGGAGGGAAGCTTCCGTGAGACGTCGGGCCGCCTGCGAATCTGCGTGCAGTTGATCGACACCCAGGCTGCCGTCTATTTCTGGTCGGAAACGTTTGAACGGGAGTTGACCGATGCATTCCGTGTCTGCGATGAAATCTGCCGTGCCGTGACAGGCGCGCTGCAAACCCGGCTCGGCGAAGACCGTATTACGGCGTGAAGCGGCCGGCTATGGCCTCTTGTAAAAAGACAGCAGCCGCTTCTCATCGCCGGCTGACAGCCCGGAGTTTACCTGAATGTCGTCCAGCGTTTTTAATTTTCGCCGGTAACGAAGAAAATACTCCGGAATGTCTCCGCCATACTGGAAGCTGTACATGATGTCAGCAAACGACCGGGTGTGCGGCATTCCGAGCGCATGCCCGAGTTCGTGCAGGCACGTCAGGTAAACAACGGTGTGGCGTAAGAGCTTGTCCTGGGCGCCGGCCGCTTCCAGCTGAGGACCTAGGGAAACCAGGCTGGGCCGGACAAGTATTTCAGCTCCTGGCTTGCCGTCCACCAGAATACCGCGGGCTTCTCCATACAGGCCCGGGTTCCCATGCGAGGACCAATAAAGCCGGATTCGCGCTTTCGCTTTGGGGCTTTTCGCGAAGCTCAGCCCGCCCTCTGAAACACCCTGCCAAGCTTGCATCGCCCAGGCTGCCAGTTGTTCATCGCTAGCCTCGCACTCGGCCTCCGCCGGAGCGCAGGGCTCTATCCAGTACGTGAATGTTTCAGCGCTCAGCAGGCAGGCTGCGAAAAATGTTGCGAACAGCGGTTTCAAACTCTGTGCCTCGAAGAGAGATTGTCTTCCTGGTTGCGCGCCTCCGACAACTCGCGCAAATGCTTCTCCAGTTGTTCAATACGCCGGCTGAGGTCCTCAATCGCCTGACCCTCGGGATCGGGCAACTTGCCATGCTCCAACTCCTCATTGGTTTCCGATCGCATCTTCACAACCCGTCCTGGGACGCCCACAACCGTTGAGTTATCCGGTACCGGCCGGATTACTACCGAACCTGCCCCGATCTTTACATGATCGCCGATGCTGATGTTTCCCAGAACCTTGGCCCCAGTGCCGACGACCACGTGATTTCCCAGCGTCGGGTGGCGTTTTCCCTTCTCCTTGCCCGTGCCGCCCAGCGTTACCCCCTGGTAAATGAGCACATGGTTCCCAATCTCCGTGGTCTCCCCGATAACGACGCCCGCTCCGTGGTCGATGAAGAAAAAGCGGCCGATGCGCGCCCCCGGATGAATTTCGATACCGGTGAAAAAGCGCCCGATTTGCGAAATGAATCTGGGAATTAGCGGCAGACCCATCAGGTGCAGCCTGTGCGCGAACCGATGGAGCAAAATGGCGTGAAAGCCGGGGTAACAGAGCACGATCTCGAGTACACTCTTGGCGGCCGGATCCTCCCGGAATATCGTTTCCACCTGCTCGCGGATCGCTCGAAACATCTCGCTACATTATCGCGCGCCCGGTTACCGTACGCTTTTTCGCCGGGATTGCAGCCGGAAGAGCTTTGAAACGCGCATGTTATATTGAGGCGATGCCCGCTGGGTACGCGCTCATCTTTCTTTTCCTGATAATCTCCATTCTGTTCCCGGTTGTCACAATCCTTGTGGCAAAACTGATCAGACCGGCCGCCCCGTCTCTTACAAAACTCGAGGCTTACGAATGTGGTATTCGAGCTGCTTCAGATTCCAGAGGTAGGTATACCGTCAGGTTTTACATTATCGCCATTCTGTTCGTCATCTTCGACGCCGAAACCGTGTTCCTCTTCCCCTGGGCTGTCCGCTACAGGCAATTGGGCTGGTTCGGCGTTGCGGAAGTGACTATCTTTCTGGCATTCCTGATTGTGGGCTACCTGTGGGCATACAAAAAAGGAGCACTGGATTGGGTTTGAGAAGAGTTTCCCGCATCGTTACCGGAATTGCAGCGTTCACCTCGTTGGCCGTGGCCGC
>DATLBY010000484.1:0-10130 GCA_035526665.1 Bryobacteraceae bacterium | reverse complement strand
TGTAAAAACATCCACGCGCGTTAGACGCGATTTTGCTGTGATCGTTTCATGCGTTAACCGTGAGGTCTCACGCGTGAACGTCACAAGATTTTAGTATAGCGGCTTCAGGTTCGTTTGCAACGCAGTAATGAGCCGGTTGCGCAGCGCGAACCATTCACTATACTATTTTGACGGCGCGCTGCCAGTGATTCCGTCCGCGCAACCCCATCGCGGCGCACCCTGGGTTTTCGCCGGCCGCCCTATCTATTCACCGAAAAATGCACCCGAATACTGCTATATCAGGGTTGGCAGTGCCCACTGCGCTTTTCGGTAATAGGACCTCCTCCAACCGGTACACGCGCGGCGATGCGAAATCTTCCGGCGCATTGCTCCATGGCCGGTGCTGGCGCTTCTACGAGCTAAAATCAACAAGCCGCTGTGTGGCGAGGCTCGGCAACCGCCTGGTGGATGACTACGAGATCAGCTACTCGCCGAACTCGGTAATGACGCATTGCGGGGTTCTGACGAGCGGCCGTGAACTCGCCGCGACGCATCGGACGCTGCCACTCCGATGAATCGGCGGGCAGCAAAAGGGAATCTCAGGGCCAGGTCATCTCCCTCAAAGAGAATGTTACGGTTGAGATCTTCGACGGCCCTCAGCCTCCGCCGGAACAAATCGTCAGTTCGGCGGACTTCGCACGCAATCTCGCGCGGCTGGCCGAGTACTTCGCCGGGTTGCGGCAACAACGCTGACAGCAAGGCAGCAGCCGGCTTTGGCTATTTCTTAGCGATTCTTTCCTCGATCATCAGCAAGTGCCTCTGACCAAGATCGCGGAGTTTACCCAAATTTGCCATCGTCTCCTGATAATCTTTACCCGGATGCACTTTCTTGAAAATTTCGCCGGTATTTCGTAACGTGAAAGTCGCCTTCCAGTCGGGATAAATATCCGCGCTATATGCCGAGTACTTCAAATCGGTGCCGCCGGGGAGCATTGCCGTGGCGACCAGCCAGCCGCTCTGTGCGCCTTCCTTGATCCATTGTGCCGCTAACGGACGCCAAACCTCGTCCTCAAACTTGTTATACTCAGGCGCATTGTGAACCTTCATATAGTTGAGGAACACATAGTTTCCCTTCTGCGGCTGGCCTTCCCGGATGCGCACATTCCAAATCTCGGTCGCAACCAATCGTGATAAGCTGTCGCGTTTCGCTACGTAATCGGCGGCATTCATTTTCACACCGGCTTTCTGCAGCGCCTTTTCCAGGGCCGGAGGCCCTTGCGGTTCGCCGGGAGCGCCTTCATAAAGGGTCGAACTCAGGTAATCGCAGCGGGCCTCGGAACCTGCAGGCGTGACAGTCCGCAGAAGCGTCCAGGTCGACGCTTCGCCCGCGTCAATTCTGGCTTGCATCAGTTGCACGGTTGTATCCGCCGAGAACTGCCGGTATTCACCGAACTTTCCGGGTAGCACCTTGATACATGCCAGGCTTTGGGAAAATCTCGGTTGTTGTTGAGCGCACAGTTCGCCCGCCAGTAAAAAAGCGGTCGTAGTGAGTGGTAGCAGTCGAGACGTCATCGTATTGCTCCTTGATAACAGGCAGCAGCACCTGGGATTCAGCCCAAATCGTGATGTTTGTTGTCTGAAATCGCCAGCAAGTATACACCAGTTCGGTCCCGTTCAAACTATCGGAAATCTCGGATGCGGCCACTCCTGAGGGCGTCCACCATCCTGATGTCGGCGCATGCGTTTCGCACCGCGGGTCGGCCCGGCGTGCATCCCGGCAGAACGTGGGTGTTATGGACGGGCTGTTCGCCTGTCCTCATAAGGACTTCTTCGTACCCATCGACTCTGAGTCGACGGATGCGCTGTGAGGTACTTGGTTGACGCCAACATTCTGAGCGAACCGGCGAAACCAACGCCCGACCCGCGTGTCGTGGCATGGCTTCGCGCACACGAACCTTGAAAAAGGCCGCCTAAAAGGCTCGCATGTTGCCATATAATTATCCTTCGTCCAGAAACTCAAAGCCGCGTGCATTAGAGGAGGCCCCATGCACTTCTGGCCGGCAGTTCGTGCTGTTTTAATGGCTACGGTAATAATGTTACCGCTGGCCGCGCAAACACCTAAGATCCAATGGGCCCGACAGTTTGGCTCGATCAAATTCGATCAGGCGAACGCAGTGGGCTACGGGGAATTTGGAGTTTACAGTGCGGGAGAGACCCACGACACCATTACAGGCCAGGCAAGCGCCGGGGACATAGACGCATACATTAGCTTGCACGATGAATCCGGCAACTTGAAATGGATTCGCCAATTCGGCACCCCCGCGGCGGACGTGGCTACTGGCGTCGCCGCGGATGGCTCCGGCGCCTACGTGGTCGGGTACACATCCGGAGCTATCGGGAGTCAAATCGGAGCCGTGGACTCCTTCATTCGTAAATACGGTCCAACTGGCAACGTGCTCTGGACCCGCCAGTTTGGCACGGTAACAGACGATTTTGCTTTTGCTGTAGCGGCGCACCCTAGCGGAGTTTACGTGGTGGGGCAAATCGATTGTTGCGGCAGCAATTTTCCCGGCCTGCCGGCCACCTTAAGCGCAGACGGCTACATCAGAAAGTACAGCGGTGATGGAACCGAGCTATGGACGCGAATGATCGTATCAGTCAACGCCGAGAAAGCCCTCGGGGTTGCCGTCGATGATACGGGTGTCTACGTAGTCGGAACGACAAACGGGGACTTGGTGGTGGGCGCGAATGGTGGACGAGACGGCTTCCTGAGAAAGTACGGCCATGACGGTGCAATGCTCTGGACGCGACAGTTCGGAACTTTCCTGGCAAACGGCGACGGGGCCACCGATGATGCATACGCGGTTGCTGTCGGCCCTGCTGGCGTCTTCGTTGTCGGCGCGACAGCTCAGGGAACCCTTCCAGGCTCGACCTTTGTCGGCGGGTTATGGGACGCCTTCCTGGTCAAATTCGACCCTGCCACCGGGAATCCGCAGTGGTACCGGCAGATTGGAACCGATGGCGACGACTTTGCTTATGCCGTAGCCGTAGGCACCGGTTATGTGCTGGTCGCGGGTGGAACCGGCTCCGATCTAGTCAACGGCGCTTTTGTCGGAGGAGAGGATGCTTTCCTTCGCCTCTATGACTTCGACGGCAATGTGCTGGGCACGCAACAGTTCGGGGACGGCCTGAACGACAGCGGCCGCGGTGTGGTCGCCTATTCCGGCGGCTTTTTCGTTGCGGGAACAAAAGGCAGTCTTTCCCTGAATCTGGAGCCGGTGGGAGATAACGATCTATTCGTGATGAAAGTGGTTCCGCCGCCGTTCGTGGCTGCGGGTGGAGTCCTCAACGGGGCGAGTTTCGCAAGCCCCGCACCCCTGGCTCCCGGATCCCTTGCGGTCGTCTTCGGGGCGTACCTGAACGACGGCCCGCAGGTCTTATCGACCAGTCTCGACACCAGTGGCAAGGTCGTCACGTCGCTGGGAGGAACTAGCGTCCTCGTGAACAACGTTCCAGCTCCAATCCTGTATTCGGTCTCTACACAGGTCGCAATCCAGATTCCTTTCGAGCTCGCCAGCCAAACGATCGGTGTGGTGACGGTCGGCGTTGGCGGCCAATTTAGCGATGGGCGCGGCATTGGCATCGCACCCGCTGCGCCTGGAATTTTTACCAGGAACCAAGCAGGGACAGGAGAGGCGATCGTGGTTCACCAGGATGGCGTTACGGTGGTCACGCCGCAAAATCCGGCCAAGAGAAACGAAGTGGTCGTAATATACGCGACCGGTCTGGGCGTTCTCAATCCTGCTCTGGGAACCGGTGTGCCGGCGGGCGCGAACATGGCGCAGGCGCAGATGACGATCGCGTTCGGAGCCGCAAACGGCATTATTGAATACGCAGGAGCAGCTCCCGGCTTTGTGGGACTCAATCAGATCAACGCGCGCATTCCGGCGGGTGCACCGATCGCCAGCGACGTGCCCATTTCAATCAGCGTGGGTGGGCGCACAGGGAATCCAGTTACGGTTGCGATCGGACAATAGAGTCGGTTAAGGGTCGAGAGAAAAAACTGGCTCCCCGACATGGATTCCAATTTCACACGTACCGTTTGCTTCCGATACCATCCCCTAGGAGTCTCGGACTTCCACCTGGTGGATCGCCTTCACCTGCTGCCCCGATTGGCTAGCTGCGCGGTCATTGACGAACGCTGCAGTGAGCCGCAGCTGGCGGGCTGTACCGATGTTGCACCGATGGCGGTTTTTCGTGCCAGGCGCCGTTCTTCTGCGAACGTCGGCGCATCCTCCACCCACAATTTGAAGCGGAGAATCGCGGCTGCGAGGTCGAGGAACCAATCCGGGACCAGCGTGCTCAGCCAGGCCTCGTACTCCGCATCGAATCCGGGCTGGTCCTCCGTCGGCCGGTTCTGGCCTGCGCGCCGGAAGTGGCCGGGAAACCGAATGTGCTCGGTGACATGGAATTTCCGCGGTCTCTTTCGGGCCCAGAATGTGCTGTGCCGTCCTGCTCAAACACGATATTTCGCCAGTGAAACGCGTCGAGCGGCGTGGCGGACAGGCCGGGACTGGTGAGCCGGTCCACTATTCTTCTGCCTGCGCCAGGGTCAGCTTGTTCAGCAGCGCGAAATTGTAAGCCTCCAGCGTGTCGGAGAAATTTGCCGCGCCACAGAGGCCGCGCGGATTTGGCCGGCGCGGTAATGGCATGAGCACCCCCAACCAAAAACGCCACCGCGGTCGCGCTCCAAGCTTCTAAGGATACAAAATCAGGCAGAAGAAACGGCGGGCGGCCGCGGAATAATCCGCCTGCCCGCCTAAAGAGCCGTTCGACGGGCGGCACATATGGCGCGAATGCGGGAGCTCCGCGCGGAGAAAAAGGCCATGGTGAGTAGCCTGTGCAGGGTCCGATTGCCGGATATTTACCACGCTTTAATATCGTCGGAACGCAGGACTGCGCCTGGGAATGCTATTGGAACGCAGAAAACCACCCTAGCCTTCCAAGGTGCGTAGGGGTGCCGGAATATCCATATAACTCCAAGCGCCTTCTTATTGCACCTCTAAATCAAACTTACGCCGGTTACTCGGCACATTCACCCGCCGGGTAACTGTGCCGGTCCGGAACTCCACATTCCCGGCCACCGCTACCGGAAACCGATATTCTCCGCGCGCATTGGTAACGGTCCGGTAAGTCCGCCCCTTGAATGTCAGCGCCAACTCCCGTCCCGCAATCGGCCGCCCGCCCGTACTCGTCAGCACACCCTGAAACCGGATCGGATCCGTCAAGGGACGGAACAGAAACGTCTTATACAGCCTGTCGTAGAAAACCATGATGTCTGTCGGCCCGGTGTACCCAAACGACGGTCCTCCTACAGTCACCTTCGCCGATTCCGCCGTCCCGCCCGATACCTGGTTCGAACTTTTGTTTGACCAAGTCCATTCAGATTCCGACGACAGCTTCAACTTCGCCAGCCCAGGAAACCCGCCCTCCGCTGACAGCTTCATCCCCACCTTGTACTCTTTCTCCAGCGTCTGTGTCGTCGTCTCCGTCGCCGAACTGCTCAATGTCGCACTGAACGTCGTCACGGGGTCGCCCTTTGCAAAAGGCGGCTGGTATGGAAAGGTCGTAAACAGAGACAAATACCTCTTCCCGTCAACAATTAGCGGATTGTTCGCCATCGGATTCGCGCGCAGAATCTCCGGATAATCCGCCGGCGTAATCCCGTTTGCCTGCAGCCGCTGCACCACGCCGGGCGGCATCAGGCTCGGGTTCTTCAAGTGCCCCACAAACACAAATTGGATATCCGCAGTCTGGCCCGGCGGCACTGTCCACCTCACGTCATTTCCGGCAATCGTCACCTTCAGCTTCGGGTTCAGCCACAGCCAGATCTGGTCCCGATCATGGTCAATTCCGTCCACCCCAGGTCCGCGCACGGAAATCTCCGTCGAGACTGATTTCTTAATATCCAGCTCATCCGCGCTCGTCGTACTCCGCGAAACGCCAAAGCTCACCCCCGCGCTGCTCTCGGTGCCCAGAATCCCGCCCGACGCCTCCACAGAAACCTTCGTGCCGGCCTTGAACGACTTGCTTGACGACACCTTCGTCCCCGAGGAGCTGCCATCGCCATACGCCACCGAACTCTGGCTCCCGCCCCCAGCCGTTCCCGGGGGCGCGTAGATCACCGTCAGCACATAGTATTTCGGTGAAACCGTGCCGGTAACGGGAGGCGGTGGCGGAGGCTCATTCGCCTCGCACGGCCCAAACTTTCCGTTGATGCACTCTCTTGTGCCGGCTTTGCCGTTGATCCGGCAACCGCTTTTTGTGCCATCCTGGCACGCACCCCAAACCATGTTGCCTGCACTCAGCAACAAGGATCCACAAAGTAGGTAGCTCAAACGCATCGGATCCCTCCTTTAGCGAAATAGCAGTAGCCGTTCCAGGCTGATCAAAATTCTCCCGCCCGGCTCCAATCACTCTATCTCCATCGTGCGGGGATAGGCTGCTGCGTTACACAGTTCTATCGCAATAGGCCCAGCTTTCCAAGGGCCAGTGCACAAATAAGGCTTTGCTGCAACCGAACCGCCGTTGCCACCAACCCCAAGGATTGATTCTTTTCCAAATACGGCCGGAGCATCTGAAAACCGATTAGCTGCAATCAACTATTCCACTTAATCTTGAAAGCAGTTTTCACGCTGCCCGAACCGTCGTTTCTTTCGTATTCGGAAATATCGAATCCGTGTAGCTTATCGATTTGCGCGCCGGCTGCAACATGATGAAGTTGACCAGCATTGCCTGCCGGGAGTTCGAGCGGCAGATTGCGCGGGAACAGCGCAAACTCCTGGAATTGGTGGTTAACGGGGCAATATAGAAGCAAGGGAGGTTAGAAGTGAACCTTCATGAACCGTTCCAGACACCGGCACGTTGGACTCTGCAAGTGCAACAAAGGACGGGGCGAAAAGCACTTCAGAACCCAAACTTTCAGAATGGCTCCCCGACATGGATTCGAACCACGAACTTGACAGGATTCTGAAGTCCCGTAACTTGCTGATTCCACAAAGTCACAGAAGTCGTCAAAAGCATCAAAATCAGGGTGTCGGTACAAAATCGGTACAAATTTTTTTTCAAGCCGCCCGTCGTTTCCGCAAATGCTCGTCCCATCCGCACATCAGGTAGCCTTCCATGAACGACAGAAACAGTTGATCCTCTTCGTCAGCCTTTGTGGCGACTGCATGAAGGGCATCGCGAATGCTTTCGAGCCAGTCGCTGGCCGCCAACGGATAAACTTCGAATATCGCGGCGCCGGGGTACTGCGCCTCCACTCCATAGGCGGGATCGTCGGGGTCCTCAATCGCGCCGCGCGAGGCAAGGTATGCGGCGGTGTACAGGCCCTCGAAGGCTTCCCGGAATTGCGCTTTGGCGGCGGTCTTGTCGTCGATATACGTGAGGTCGAACAACTTGGGATCATCGACGCTCTGCTTTAGTCGGGTAAGGATGTCCGGCATCAGTCTCTATTCTGACGCCTAACGTAGATGAAAAGCTCCACTGCTTGAAACGCTGCCTCATGCCAACTCGTTGTACAGGCGCACTAGGGCAAGATCGACGCGCAGCACCTGAACTGGAACAAAGCGAGCATGTCAGGTTGCCTTGACCCGGATGAGGCTCTCCCAATCCGTTGTGTAGGCCGGTGACTTGCGCGCGGAGGCGCCAGTCCACTTCTGCTGGATGCCGGTGCCGGCATAGAACAGCGTCCGCCGGCCCATGGCCTGATTGACATGATCCAGGGCGGCCATCAGCTTCGACTGGCGCGCGATGTCGCGCCGCTCAAACAGGTCGCCGGTCTCTCTGCCTTCCAATATGAGGTCCGTCAGGATGACGCCGCATTTCATATAGCGATAGCCGGGCCGATACATCTCCTTCAACGCCCAGAGCGCGTAATGGACCAGTTCCGGCGTGTAGTTCGTGTGCAGCGGCAGCGCGAAGGACATATGGGGCGCGTGATACGGGTCCTTCGCAGCATCCTTCGCAAACGGGCTCGTGTGCATGAAAACGAGCATATGCTTTGACACGAGGTTTTCCCGGCGCAGTTTTTCGGCTGCGCGAGCGACGTAGGCCGCCAGCGCCTGCGAGAGTTCCGGATATTCCGTGATGCGCTTGCCAAAGCTCCGGGAGACGGTAATGCCCTTCTTCGGGTCCGCACGCAGCTCCAGCTCAAGGCAGGGCTGACCCTTCAGTTCGCTGGCGGTTCTGGAGCCGACGACGGACATATGCCTGCGGAGCCAGGTCTCCGGCAGTCGTGAAAACTCAAGCGCGGTATTCACGCCGTGTTTGTTCAGCAATTTTTTGTATTGCGGGCCGATGCCCCAGACGTCGCCGACATCGAATTCTTTCAGCAGCGGCTCCCAGGCTGAAGGCATATCCAGCATGCAGACGCCGTTATAGCCTGCTTTCTTCTTGGCGGCATGGTTGGCGACTTTCGCCAGCGTCTTGGTCGGCGCGATGCCGACGCTCACCGGTATCCCCGTCCATTGCCTGACCGTCTCGCGGATGCGCGCGGCCCTGTCAGTGAGGTCGCGGAAGCCCTCCAGGTTCAAGAAGGCTTCGTCGATGGAGTAGATTTCCACCTCGGGCGCAAACTGCTGGAGGGTTTTCATGACGCGCTGGCTCATATCGCCATAGAGCGCGTAGTTGCTGGAGAAGACGGCAACCTTGTGCCGTTCCAGTACGTCCCGCACCTTGAAATACGGCTCGCCCATTTTCAGCCCGAGGGCTTTCGCTTCCGCGCTGCGCGCGACGATGCAGCCGTCGTTGTTGCTCAGGACCACGACGGGGCGGGTCCGTAAGGAAGGGTCGAAGACGCGCTCGCAGGACGCATAGAAATTGTTGCAGTCCACCAGCGCCAGCATTCTTCAAGTCGCCTAGTGGATGATATGGCTGACCACGCCCCAGATTTCGACGTCCATGCCCTCGGTCACTTCGATATCAGGGAAAGCCTTGTTCTCCGGCATGAGCCTGATCTCCCCGTTTCGCTTGTAGAGGCGCTTGACCGTGAATTCGCCGTTCACGATCGCGACGACGATGCTCCGGTGCCGTGGCGTTTCCGCCCGGTCGATGATGAGCAGATCGCCGTCGTTCAGGTTCGCGTCCTTCATGGAATCCCCCTGCACATGGGCGAAGAACGTCGCGGCAGGATGCTTGATCAGGTGCTCATGCAGATCCAGCGCCTTCTGGACGTGATCGTCCGCCGGCGAGGGAAACCCGGCCGCGATGCCTTGCGGGAAATAAGGTATCCGGTTGAGCGCGGCCTTGGCCGGGGTAACGAACCGTAAGGCGGGACGGGGAGCAGTCGCAGGCTGGGGCATGGTCGATAACCTTCTTACATACCCAGGCCCGGGCGGGGCCTGGTGAGTCCAGTCATACCACAGGGGGATGGCAATGTTCTACTTTTGTTCGCCTTCCAGATTACATAATCAGTCGGAGCTGCCGGTGGGCGAATCCGGGCAGACGCGCAGACCGGGCTCTACTCGTCCGCCTTCCCCCGGATCAAGTCCGGGGTTCGGCGTGACTCATCGAGCTTCCGTGCCGGAGTCTCGGCCCATGCGGGTGACGATCCCTTTCGCTGGCGGTCAATTTCAGTCCGCCACTCGGCAGACGCATGGGCGATTTGTTAGCCCGCACAACATTCTTCCTGCTCGGCAACAGCGGTGCACCTGCTTCGGCCACGGCAAACAAAGGATGGAACAATCCTCAACCGGTGCCTAGATCTTTTACCCGACCAAACGATCCACGATCTGTGCCTGTGCCTTCTCTCGCTACGCCAGTACGCACTAGGCGACGACATACCATCAGGACATCCCAAGGAATCGCTCCAATCGCCTCAGCTATTTCAAAGAATGAAACAAGACCGGTCTTCGGCAATAGCTCTCGGACGGCGCCCGTCAGAGCAAGCGTTTCTTCAGGCTGAGGAGCCGAGTCGAGATCATCCTCGTATCGCCCAAAAAGGAATATCTTGTTCCGCCAGATGACATAATGACTCATGCAATCGCTATCTCTCCATACGGACGGATAGAGAGTGAGTTCCTTCTTGGCGTTCCAGTAGAGGCGCCAAGCGGGTCCGGCTCGCGGGTCGAGGTTGATCGGGAAGTGCTGTC
>DATLBY010000483.1:0-3374 GCA_035526665.1 Bryobacteraceae bacterium | reverse complement strand
GCGGGCGGCGGCAATGGAGCCTGGGACGCGCATGACGACATGAAGACGCATGGACCGCTCTGCCGCGCCGTCGACAAGCCGATTTCCGGTTTGATTCGCGATCTGAAGCAGCGTGGCATGCTGGAGAGCACGCTGGTCGTTTTCACCAGCGAATTCGGACGCACTCCCTGGTCGCAAAACACCACCGGGCGGGACCACAATGCCCTGGGATTCACCTCATTGTTGGCGGGAGGTGGCGTCAAGGGCGGCGTCATTGAAGGCTCTACGGATGAAGTTGGCTATAAGGCGGTGGAGAACCTGCATTACATCAGCGATCTCCAGTCGACCATCCTTCGCCAGCTCGGGCTGAACTATAAGAAGATGGACTTCGTGCTGAATGGCAGGCCCTTCCACCTGGTGGAAGAAGGGCTAGGGCCCATTACTGCGATCCTTCGCGGGTAATCTAAAAAACCCGGCGCAGTGCCATCTGCATCACGTGGGATTATCGTCCGCGCGCGAGGCTCCCACGAAATCCTGCAGATGTATAAACACCCTCACGTCGAGGACCTCCCTGCATAACGGATCTATTACACAACAATCGGTCGTCGCGTGATAGCCTCACTTCTATGAAAGCTGCACGAATACACAGCTATGGCGGACATGAAGTGCTGCGCTATGAGGATGCGCCCGACCCTTCTCCCAAGGCAAACGAAGTACTGATCCGGGTACGCGCCTGCGCGATCAATCATCTGGATATCTGGGTGCGCAAGGGAATACCGGGCCTGCGTCTCGCGCTGCCGCATGTGTTGGGCACGGATGCAGCGGGCGAGGTGGTGGCAACCGGCTCCTTGTGTGAACGCGTGAAAGTGGGGCAGCGCATTCTGATCGCGCCCGGCTGGAGCTGCCGCCAATGTCTGGCATGCGTCTCCGGGAGAGACAACGAATGCCGCCGCTATGGAGTGATGGGCGCCGCCATGCCGGGAACCAATTGTGAGCTGATGGCTGTGCCCGAGTACGCGGTGATTCCGATTCCCGAGGACCTCACGTTTGAAGAGGCGGCGGCAGTGCCACTAGTATTTCTGACCGCCTGGCACATGCTCTTCAGCAAGGCCAGGCTGCAGCCGGGTGAGCACGTGCTGGTGCTGGGCGCATCCAGTGGAGTCGGGTCGGCGGCCATTCAGCTGGCAAAGCTATTCCACTGCCGCGTGATTGCCACCGCCGGCGGGGATGAAAAGCTGGCGAAAGCGCGCGCGCTGGGCGCGGACGACGTGATCGACCACTACGCGCAGGACATTGCTGCCGAAGTGAAGCGCATCACCGCCCGCCGCGGAGTCGACGTTGTTTTCGAGCATGTGGGCGCGGCCACATGGTCCAAGAGCGTGGAATCTCTCGCGCCCGACGGACGCCTGGTGACTTGCGGCGCCACTACCGGCTACGATGCGAAGGTCGATCTGCGCTTTCTGTTTAGCCGCAGGCTGTCGCTGCTGGGATCCTATATGGGCACGCTGGGCGATCTCCACCGGGTACTACAGTTTATCTTTCGAAAACAGATTCACCCGGTGATCGACTGCGCCTATCCTCTAGCGGAGATCGCCGCCGCCCACGAGCGGATCGAGCGTAAAGAGCAGTTTGGAAAAGTACTACTGATTCCCTGATGGACCGTTGCTGGAACTATGGCCCAGGTGGCGCTTGAGAATCTGCGGAAGATTGACTGAAAACGCCGACCGCGCCATCACCATGTTGCAGCCGTTGTCATGCGCTTTCTGTTTGACATCACCCTGCACATGCGAAACGAAGCCAATCAGATTCACCGCCTTGGTTTCATCGTTGGATTTCAGCTTCGAGATCAGGTCCAGGGTGTCTACCGAATTGCAGTTGAGGTCAAGAATAATCACAACAGGGTTGTCCTTGGCCTTTTGCAGCGCCTCTGCCTCCGAGGAAACGAACTCCGCCGTGAGGCCGGCGCGCTTGGCGGCGTCCGCGATTTTGACGGTGAAGAATAGGTCGTTGATCACGACCAGCAGCTTCTTGGTTCCCTGAGTGGACATAGATTAAGTAGTTGGGCCGTAAGACCGGACCGGTTCAGATTCCTCTTTCAGTTGGAGAACAGCTTAAGACGGAAGGTAATTCGATCATACTCTATTTCGATGCCTGGATGTAGATTGATTGGCCGCGCGGGATGGCCTGGCGGTGCGATGTTATCGTGAAGCATGCTTGAAGCGAATCCATTCCAGGATCCACTTCGTTTTGAACGGCGGGTGCCGCCGTGCGCCATTGTGATCTTCGGCGCCAATGGCGATCTCACCAAGCGCAAATTGATTCCGGCGCTCTACCGGTTGGCCTATGATCGTCGCATCCCGCCTGGTTTTGCGGTGATTGGAAATTCGCGAACCGCCATGAGCGACGAGGACTTTCGCGAGAAAATGCGTGAGGCGCTCCACGAATTTTTGGACGATACTCCGTTTGACGAACATCTTTGGGCGGATTTCGCGCAGAGCTTGTCTTACTTCGCTGGAGATGTGCACGATCCGGATTGCTTCACCGCGCTGGCCAAAAAACTGGAAGAAATAGAAGAGACGCGTCACACCCAAGGCAATGTGCTCTTCTATTTGTCCACGCAGCCGAGCCACTACGAAGCCGCGATACAGGGTATCGGCTATGCCAAGCTGGCTTCCGGGCCGGGCTGGCGGCGTATTGTGGTGGAAAAGCCGTTCGGGCACGATCTTTCCACGGCACACAAATTGAACCAGAAACTGCACGAAGTTTTTCCCGAGAAGGAGGTCTACCGGATCGACCATTATCTTGGGAAGGAGACCGTACAGAACGTACTGGCATTTCGCTTCGGAAACGGCATTTTCGAGCCGCTATGGAACCGCCGCTACGTCAATAACGTGCAGATTACGGCGGCGGAATCGATTGGAGTAGAAGGTCGCGGCTCGTATTATCAGGAGGCCGGCGCGCTGCGCGACATGATTCAAAACCACCTTCTGCAGGTGATGTCCACGATCGCGATGGAGCCTCCGGCGGTCTTTGAACCGGACGTGGTTCGCGACGAGCGCGCCAAGGTGCTGCGCTCGGTCCGCATTCTGAAGGGCGATGAAGTCCCCCTCTACAGCGTCGCGGGACAGTACGGTCCCGCCCGCATCGGAAATCACGACGTTTCTGGTTTCCGCCAGGAAGACGGCGTTTTTCCGGATTCGCAGACTGACACCTACTCGGCGGTGACTTTTTTTGTGGATAACTGGCGCTGGGCAGACGTTCCTTTCTACATCCGCAGCGGCAAGCGTCTGCCCAAGCGCGTGACCGATATCGCCATTCAATTTAATGCGGCTCCGCACTCGCCGTTCTCGTTAGATGGCCGCGAAGGCCTGCCGAGCGCGCGTCCGAACCTGCTC
>DATLBY010000482.1:0-9856 GCA_035526665.1 Bryobacteraceae bacterium | reverse complement strand
GGAGTGGTGTCATCAATATTTGTCTCAATCACCGAGATGGTGGTCGCTTCGGAGGCTTGCTGTGTCTCGCCGATCAGCACGCGCAGGACGTTGGCATGCTCCGGAAAATCCTTGTCGCCGGCACCGTAGCCGGTGGCTGAGACCACCATGGGCGGGACCACTCCCCAGCGGGAGACGAGCGTGCCGGCGATAGCGGCTCCGGTGGGGGTGGTCAACTCCAACTCGGGCCCACGGGCATACACCGGTTTTCCGGTAAGGAGCTCGGCGGTAGCCGGAGTGGGCACCGGAAGCACGCCATGATCAGTTTTGACGGTGCCGCTGCCGACGTTTAGGGGCCCGGCTGAGAGCGATTCAATGCCGAGGTTATCCAGGCAGAAGCAGGCCCCCACGATGTCACAGATGGAGTCGACGGCTCCCACCTCGTGGAAATGCACCTTCTCCAGCGGCTGCGCATGGACTTTGGCTTCGGCCTCTCCCAGGCGCGTGAACACATCGGCGGACATGCGCTTGACGCGATCGGGCAGGGAAGCGGAGTCGATCATCTTGAGGATGTGGGAGAGGTGGCGGTGGCTCTTCTGTTCTCCACCATCGACGTGGAACTTTCCGGCCGCAATACCTTTTCGTTTCGTCTTCTCAAACCGGATCGTTGCGCCGGTGCCGAGTAAGGCCAATGCACGGCTGAGCGCCTCAAAATCGGCCCCGGCGTCCAGCAGCGCGCCGACCGTCATGTCGCCGCTGATTCCCGAGAATGCATCGATATGGCAGTGTTTCATGTGATGAGGCGGAGCTTCCCATTACAATCGCCGGATCGGCGGCTCGGAACAGCTTCCTCCGCATTATGCCAGACTTGCGCGTCCCGAGGCCGTTTGAAGCGCTCACAAACCTGCCTTACGCGCCGGAATGGTAAAATTACGGTTGTCCATATGAAAACTTGTGGTGCTCTATTTGTGATTGCTGCCTCCCTGTTCGGTCAGGCTACTCCTGTGCCGCCAATGGCTATTCCCTCCTCCATCCCCCCCGCCACCGTGGTGGCCGAGGTCAACGGGAAGAAGATGACGGCTGGCGAGATCCAGCGGATCGTGCAGAACTCGCCGCCCCAGGTGCAACAGGCTTATTCTATGAATCCAAAGGAGTTCCTGCGGCAATATGCGTGGTACTCGGTGATAGAAGATCTCGCGATGAAGAATAAGCTGGATCAGAAGAGCCCGTATAAGGACCAACTGGCCTTTTACCGGATGTATACGCTCGTGCAAGGCCAATTCGCGGAAATGAATGTCCAGGTTCCCGTGTCGGCTGAAGACCAGAAGCAGTACTACGACAAGAATAAGGACAAGTTCCGGGAAACCAAGGCCAAACTGATCTATGTTCCGTTTTCGAAAACCATTTTGGCTGCGCCGGACGCAAAGGGGAAGAAGCTGCTGACAGAGGCAGAAGCGTCCACCCGCGCCGCGGAAGTTGTTAAAAAGGCACGGGCAGGTGAGGATTTCGTGAAATTAGTCAAGGAGTATTCGGAGGATCCGAATTCCGCGGAAAAGGGTGGCGATCTGGGGCTGGGGATTCGTCCTACCACCAACCAAGTCCCGGAAGTCATGAAGAATGCTGTACTTGCGCTAAAAGAAGGGGATGTTAGCGATCCGATCCGGCATGAAAACGGTTTCTACGTCTTCAAAGCTCAATCCACCGGCGTCTTACCCTACGATCAGGTGAAAGATGAGATCTTCCGAACCCTCAAAGAACAAGGATTTCAGAAGTGGCAGCAGGAGACTAAGAACCAATCCAGTGTTAAATTTGAAAACGAAGCATTTTTTACGAAATCGCCAGAAGCCAAGTAACTGTTTATTTTCTTTCAGTTGGCCAATTTCTGACGCAATCTTCGGTTACATGCCGGAGTTGCGCGGCCGACGTATAAACGTGAGCTACCGGCCGGAGCTGACCGCCTATCGCGGCAAGCTCCTGTCTAAATCCACCAAAGGAACTGCGGTGCTGGCGGGTACGTTCCTGCGCAAGCGGCGCATCATCCTCGATGAGGATTTGCTGGCAACTCCCCGCCATCTTACCCGGATTTTTATTCACGAAGTCTTTCATTTTGTATGGTCGCGTGCGGGGAATTCGGTGCGCGCGTCGTATCAGGAGCTGGTAGATCGGGAATTTGACCGCCGCGCGCGGGGTGAGCTTGGCTGGTCCGCCGAGTCGATGAAGGAGGCGCTTACTCCCGAAGATCGCGCGTTGCGATCGAAGCGCTGGCGCGAATATCTGTGCGAGAGCTTCTGCGACACCGGCGGCTGGGTTTTCGGCAAGCCGGGAAAGTATTCTGAACGCACTTTAGCGCCGTCGTTTCGCAAAGCGCGCCACGACTGGATGCTAGTCACCCTTCGCGGCGGTCCGTTGTCGATATAATCTATGCAGGAGAACCGGGTGAATCAACTTTTTCGCGGTGTGCTGGTGGCCGGCCTGGCTGGCGCGGCGCTTTTCCTTGGCGGCTGCACCAAGTCAACGGAAGACGTCCGCGCGGCGTCGGTTAAGCCGGACGATCGCCGAAAAATGGCGCCCGATTTTTCATTGAAGGACTCGGATGGCAAGCCGGTAAAGCTGTCCGACTATAAAGGGAAAGTGGTCTTGTTGAACTTCTGGGCCACTTGGTGCGGACCGTGCAAGGTCGAAATCCCCTGGTTCATCGAATTCGAGCAGAAGTATAAAGACAAGGGGTTCGCGGTCGTTGGTATTTCCATGGACGAAGACGGCTGGAAAGCGGTCAAGCCGTACATGGCTGAAAAACACATCAACTACCGCATGGCGGTGGGCGACGATAGCCTCGGGTCTCTCTACGGCGGTGTAGATTCGCTTCCCACTACATTTGTGATCGATCGAAGCGGGAAGATTGCCGCCACGCACGTTGGCCTGGTCAGCAAAAGCGATTATCAGAATGAGATTGAACAACTTATTGGCAGCCGGCCTGGCAGCGGTGCTCCTAATCACGCCGCTCGCGGCGCAAATTAGCAACGTCCTTTTCGTCACGGCCCCGGAGAAAATCGAGGGTAAGCGGAATGAGGTCGTGACAGCTGATTTTAAGCTGCAGCTGCGGACCGGCTTTCATGTGAACAGCAACACACCAAGTGATGATTACCTGATTCCGTTGAAGTTCACGTTTGCCGGCGCTACGGTCCAGGCCCAGGAAGTCACGTTCCCCAAACCCCGGATGGAGAAGTACCCTTTCTCCGCCAAGCCTCTGTCCGTTTTCACGGGTGATTTCAAGACGACGGCGAAGTTTAAGATACTCCCGACGGCTCCGCTCGGCCAAAGTCTCCTCACCGGCAAACTGCGCTATCAGGCTTGCAGCCACACTGCCTGCCTGCCGCCGAAAACCGTGGACATCAAGGTGCCGGTCGAAGTTAAAAACTGAGACGTCTTCTCATCAGACCCGGCGCCATTGGCGATTGCGTTGTCTCGCTCCCGGCATTGGAGCATCTTCGCGCCGATTACACCGAGGTCTGGGTCGCGGAGCCCAATGTTCCCTTAATACGCTTCGCCGATAAGGTTCGCTCGATTGGATCGACGGGACTCGACCGCGTTGAGTTGGGGCTGGATACGCCCGCCCTTGAGATGCTGCGCAGCTTCGATTCCATCGTTTCCTGGTATGGCTCGAACCGGAGTGCATTCCGCGACGCCATGGCGGGCTTCCCCATCACGTTTCATGATGCTTTGCCGCGCGGCGGAGCGCATGCAACAGATTTTTATATGGAACAGGTGGGTGGGCGGGAGGGAGCCATCCCACGGATCAGTTGTCGAAGGCGGAGGATCGGCTTTGTTGCCGTACATCCCTTCTCCGGAAGTCCAGGAAAGAATTGGCCGCTCGAAAATTTCCGTGCGCTTGCCCGCAGTCTTCCGTGGCCCGTCTGCTTTACGGCAGGCCCGGATGAGCCGCTGGAAGGGGCAGTGCGGTTCAATAATCTCTACGAGCTGGCCTGCTGGCTGGCGGAGGCGCGCCTGTATATCGGGAACGACTCGGGCATCACTCACCTGGCCGCAGCCGTGGGCACGCCGGTTCTCGCTATTTTCGGGCCTACCGATCCGCTGATTTGGGCTCCGCGCGGATCGAATGTGCAAGTGCTGCGGAATCCTTCGCTGGAGGATTGCCTCTCCGTGCTACTTTAATCAGCATGGCTCAAACTGCCTGCCTGCTTCTCTTCCTGTTAATTTCTGTCCCCGGATACACCGCCACCATTCGTACTATTGCGGGAAACGGAACACAGGGGCTATCGGCGACCCAGGTGGACAATCCGTTTGGTCTCGTGATCGGCCCGGATAAGGCCTTGTATATCTGCGAAGTGGGAAATCACGTAATCCGGCGTCTCGACCTGAAGAAGATGACCCTGAGCGTGGTCGCGGGGAATGGACGCAAGGGCTACTCCGGCGATGGCGGCCCCGCCACCGAAGCATCGCTGAATGAGCCCTATGAGGTCCAGTTCGACGCCAAGGGAAACATGTATTTTGTCGAGCGGTTGAACCATTTGGTGCGGCGAGTAGACCGGAAAACCCGTATCATCAGTACCATCGCGGGGACGGGAACACCCGGCTTCTCGGGCGACGGTGGGCCGGCCAACAAGGCGCAATTTAAGGAGCCTCACAGTCTCGCGTTCGATCGCGCCGGCAAGCTTCTGATCTGCGACATAGCGAACCACCGGATCCGCAGGATGGATCTAAAGACCGGGACCATTGAAACATACGCCGGCACCGGCGAGAAGAAACCGACGCCTGAGGGATCTCCGGTCAAGGGCACGCCGTTGAACGGTCCGCGAGCGCTCGCCGTCGATCGCGCCGGAAACGTGTACCTGGCGCTGCGCGAAGGGAATGCGGTCTACCGGATTGACGCGGCAACGGAACGTTATTCCCATGTGGCGGGAACGGGCGAAAAGGGAAACAGCGGCGATGGCGGGCCGGCCCGCGATGCCCGGCTGTCAGGGCCCAAAGCGGTTTCTGTGGGAGCGGATGGGGCCCTTTACGTGGCCGATACGGAGAACCACACCATCCGGCGCATCGATGGTAAATCCCAAATCATCACTACAGTGGCGGGAACGGGAGCAAGGGGCGATGGACCCGATGGCGATCCGCTGAAATGCAAGTTGTCGCGCCCGCATGGTGTGTATGTCGATAAAAAAGGTGCGGTGTACATCGGGGACAGCGAATCGCACCGCGTCCGGTTGCTCAGCGATACCCGGCAGCGGTAAGTATCACGCCCAGGTCCCGGTGATCGCCCGCCACGGAGAAGGTCTGGTCCACTTCAATGCTGATCAGGCGTCCCAGCACGGGATTTGTCTTTAACGTGTAGGTCCCTGGTCCCGGGTAAGTTTCTGCCGTGATTTCCCGGCCATCCAACAGAACGCGCATGCGCCGCGCCTTTGCCATACCTGGAATGTTGAAGTGGATCTCGAGGGGAGCCGGCTGAGCCGGAGGCTTCAGCAGCAGAACTCCCTTGCCCGACATCCAGCGCCAGCCACCCTCCTTGGCATAAATACCGCTGACTATCTGGTTCTCTGCTTCGGGCGCATCCATCGGCAGCCACGACAAAGTGGGAGCATGTTCCAGCACCCGCTCGGCGCGCACCTGGTCGATCGGTGCAAATGAGATGTCGAAGGGACGAAATCCGAGGGATGCCGTCGAGTACCCGGATTTGGAAGCGAGAGCGATGAGCCGCAGGGGTAAAGCTGCATAAATGTCGTGAGAGGAAAGGGGCGTCAGCACTCCTCCTCCCGTGGTTACCGGAACCGGGTAGGCAAGCTGGCTGGAGACGACGATCTCACCGGGTTGCACCGCCTGTCCCCGCTCCAACGGCAATCCTCCTTCCGATTCCAGATAAAAGCGCAGGCCCCATTCGCTATTGATCCAGATTCGTTTATTTTTCGCTTCCCCGGCGAGCGTCCGCGCAAACTGCCGGTAGCCATCCCAGTGTTGGTAATTCACCCACGCGAGCCCGAGTCCGAGGACCAGATTCGCCGCGATTGCCGGCAATAGCCAGCGCTTCTCCTTCGATGCGAGTAAGGCCACCGGAGCGGCGAGCGGTAGCAGGTATCGCGCCGAGCCGGCGAAGAAAAGGACCAGAGCGGCAGCGAAGAAAATGACGATCCATGCCCGGAGAAAATCCGGCTTCCGTTCGACGCACCCGCACAGGATCAGGACGCCCGCCGCGAACGATCCCCAGAAGAGCGGGTTGGGGTCGATGAAGGCAGCGGGAATTGCCGCGAGAATCGCGCAGGTCCAGCGGCGGCGGAAAGCAGCCACGGCAATGAGAGGCGATACAATCCATCCGAGATGCGCGGTGAGTGCAGTCGCATTCCTGAGCTTATTGGCGACCTGCTGAAGCCCATACCGGTTGAAGTATCCGACCAGCACAGTGGCTGGAAGCGCCCCGCTGGTGAATCGCTCATAGAGCTGCCAGAGTCCGATGGCAAGCGGCGCCACGGCGATGGCGACGATCCATCCGGCCCTCCAGTCACGCGCGTGCAGCCATAGATAGACACCAAGGATCGGCACGATCACCACTGTTTGATACGACGTCAGGCTGGCGAGCAGGATTGTGCCGGCACTGGCGGCGAGCCACAGCAGAGAACGGCGTTCGGCGGCTGCCAGGAAGAGCGCGATCGCGGCCATCCAGAATGCGAGAAACGGAATATCGGATTCGAAGGAGTTTCCATTGACGAGGAACGCGGGCGTGACCAGGAACAGCAGCGTGGCGGCCACTGGATGTGCGGAAAACCTTCTCGCGATGGACAGCATCGCTACCGCGGCAATAATGGAGAACGCGATGTAGGCGAGGTGGAATGGGACCTCACGAACATCGCCGAAGGCCCACAGGAGGGCGGCGAGGCACCAGGCATCCAGCGGTCCATGAGGATGCCCCCGCATATCGACGAGTTCGCCCTGAAAAACGTATTTGGCGTGGGTCGGATGCGCCGGATCGATGAGCGCGTGCTCAGCGCCCGCCAGGTAATAGATATCATCGCCCTGGATCGCCTGATTGAGGAAGGGCAGGCGAAGAAAAAACACGAAAGCGAGAACGATTAAGAGATCCCGGCGCAAAGGGCCATTATAGTGGCTGAGCGCTGGAGCACGGAAACTCCCCAGCGTTTGCTGCTATACCAACCACGAACATTTACTCATGACTTCCCTGGTGGGCGCCCGCTTTTTCGCGAAGGTCGTCAATCGCGGCGGCTGGTTTCCAGCGGACGATGGGGCGCCGGGCAGCCGTTACTTCGTCCACTTTGCTCGTCCGCGTGAGGTGTGGAGCATTCAGCACCAGTTGCGGGTCCTCGTCGATCTCCTTGGCGATCGAGATTAGCGCGTCCACGAAGAGATCGATCTCCTGCTTGCTCTCTGTCTCGGTCGGCTCAATCATCAGGGCGCCGCGCACGATCAAAGGAAAACTGACCGTGTAGGGATGGAATCCATAATCGATCAAACGCTTGGCGATGTCGCCGGTTTTTGCCCCTTTTTTCGCTTGCCGCTCGTCGCTGAAAACTACTTCGTGCATGGAGGGCGCCTTGAACGGCAGATCGAAATAAGGCTCCAGCCGCTTGCGGATGTAGTTCGCATTCAGAACCGCGTCGCCCGTCGCGCGCCGTAGGCCTTCTCCGCCGTGGGCCATGATGTAGGCGAGCGCCCGCACCAGCACGCCGAAGTTGCCGTAAAACGCGCGTACCTTTCCGATGGAGTGCGGGAGATCGTAGTCGAAGGTCCACTGATCGCCGGCGCGCTTCAGCCGCGGATACGGTAAAAACGGCTCCAGAATACGCTTCACGGCCACGGCGCCTGATCCCGGGCCGCCGCCCCCATGCGGCGTGGAGAAAGTCTTGTGGAGATTCAGGTGCATCACGTCGATCCCGAAATCGCCGGGCCGTGCGATGCCCGCCAGCGCGTTCATGTTCGCGCCATCCATATAGACGAGCGCGCCCTTGGCGTGCATGATCTCCGCTACCTTGACGATGTTCTCTTCGAACACGCCCACGGTATTCGGATTGGTGATCATTAAACCCGCGACATCGTCGTCCACTGACCTCGCGAGCGCTTCCAGATTCACCAGGCCGCGTTCATTCGAACGTATATTCTCGACCGTATAGCCCACCATGATCGCCGTGGCGGGGTTGGTGCCGTGCGCTGAATCGGGGATCAGAATGCGTTTGCGCGGATTGCCCCGCTGCTCCAGGAGGGCCCGTATCAGCAGAATACCGGTCATCTCGCCGTGCGCGCCCGCCGCCGGCTGCAGCGTAACGGCATCCATTCCGGTAATCTCGGCCAGCTCGCGCTCGAGCTCGGCCAGGATCGCCAGACAGCCTTGGGATAACGACTCCGGCTGGTAGGGATGCGCCCAGGCAAGTCCCTCGGTCCGCGCCACCAGTTCGTTCACGCGCGGATTGTATTTCATGGTGCAGGAGCCCAGAGGATAGAGCCCGAGATCGATGGCGTAGTTCCAGGTGGACAGGCGGGTGAAGTGACGGATGATCTCCACCTCGCTGACTTCCGGAAAGCCCTCGATTCCAGCGCGGACATGGCCGGCGCCGAGCGCTGCCTGAGGATCCACTGCGGGAACGTCCAGGTCTGGGAGCTGGTAGCCCTTCTTGCCGGGCGAGCTCATTTCGAAAAGCAGAGGCTCGTTCTGCGTGATGTGCGGTCGGATCTTCCGGATCATGTTATTGGAGACAGTTCTTCAGCTGGTCCATCTGCTCGCGCTTCGACATTTCAGTGGCGCACAGGAGCATGCAGCCGGCAAGCTCCGGGTAAAACCTTCCGAGCGGCAGGCCGCCGATGATGCCCCTTGCCAAAAGTTCTTCGTTGACGCTGCCGGGACTTCTCCCATTGATAGCAATCACAAATTCATTGAAAAAAGCGCCCGAAAACCGCCTATGCAATCCACTGGCAAGATAGTGAGCCTTGGCGAGATTCTGTTCGGCTAGCTCCCGCAGCCCCTCTTTGCCGTAGACCCCCATGAACACGGTGGCCATCAAGGCGATCAGCGCCTGGTTGGTGCAGATGTTCGAGGTCGCCTTCTCGCGGCGGATATGCTGTTCGCGCGTGGAGAGCGTCAGGCAGAAGGCCCGGTTGCCGCGGGAATCCTTCGATTCGCCCACCAGGCGCCCGGGAATCTGCCGGATGTACTCTTCCTTGGTTGCGATGATTCCCGCGAACGGACCACCGTAGCTGGGAGTAATGGCGAATGATTGCAGCTCACCGGCGACGATATCGGCCTCGCGTGGGGGCTCCAGCAATCCAAGCGATACTGCCTCGGTGAATACTACAATCAGCAGCGCCCCCTGCTTGTGGGCGAGATCCGCGGCAGCTTTGACATCCTCCAGTACGCCAAAAAAATTCGGTGTCTGCACGATCACGGCCGCTGTCTTGCTGTCGATTTTCGATTCCAGGTCTGACAGGTTCGAGGCGCCCGTAGCCTCGTCGTAATCGAATAATTGGATGGGCATCCCCTGATGCTGCAGATACGTGCGAAGCACTTCCCGGTATTCGGGGTGCACCGTTTTCGAAACTACAATGCTGTCGCGCCCGGTGATGCGAACAGCCATCATGGCCGCTTCCGGCACGGCCGACGAACCGTCATACATGGAGGCGTTGGCGACCTCCATGCCGGTCAACTGACATACCATCGTCTGAAATTCAAAGATAGTGGTGAGCGTGCCCTGCGCAATTTCAGCCTGGTAAGGCGTGTACGAGGTGAGGAACTCGCCCCGTGAAACCACCGTGTCGACCATTACCGGCCGGTAGTGACTGTAAACGCCGGCGCCTAGAAACGATGCATAGCCGTTCGCATTTTCGGCCGCCTTTTCGCGAAAGTAATCGACAATATCGTACTCCG
>DATLBY010000481.1:0-12254 GCA_035526665.1 Bryobacteraceae bacterium | reverse complement strand
GCGCACGCGCGGCGTTTACGGCGGCGTTATCCCGCCCTGGACACTGGAGAACTACGCACGCTTGCTGGATCCTTTATACGGCTGGATCCTGTTGCGCACCCTGGCGATGGCGGCCTCCGCCACCGCGGCCTGCCTGCTGCTCGGATTCCCCCTCGCGCTGTTCATCAGCCGCGCGGGACGGCGCAAGAACCTGTACCTGCAACTGGTGATCCTGCCCTTCTGGACCAGCTTTCTGGTGAGGACTTACGCCTGGATGTTCCTCTTGCGCGACACCGGACTGATCAATACCGCCTTCCAGGCGATGGGCGTCATTCACCAGCCGCTGCCGCTGCTGTATAACGACGCCGCCGTCTTCCTCGGCCTGGTCTATGGATATCTTCCCTTCATCGTGCTGCCGCTTTACGCGACGCTGGAGCGGCTGGATCCGGCGCTTCTGGAGGCCTCTGCCGACCTGGGCGCGAAACCCTGGTCCACGCTGGTACGAGTCGTGCTGCCATTGTGCTTCCCCGGATTCCGGGCGGGCGCAATACTGGTTTTCATACCCTGCCTGGGCGCGTATTTGACGCCGGACCTCCTGGGCGGCGGCAAAGCCGTGATGATTGGCAATCTGATACAGAACCAGTTCACAACGGCGCGCGATTGGCCCTTTGGATCTGCCATTTCGCTGGCGATGATGGGATTGGTCATGCTCCTGCTGATGCTGCTGATACGCCGGGACGGAGAGGAGTTGATATGAAGCGGTGGCTGGCGCTGTACGCAGTTGCCGCCTATGCTTTCCTGCACCTGCCTCTGCTCATACTCGGAGTATTCAGCTTCAACTCGTCCAAATACAGTGTCTGGCAGGGCTTCTCCCTTCACTGGTACACAGCGGTATTCCAAAACACCCAACTGGCTGAAGCCGCCTGGAACAGCCTTGTGATCGCAATCGCGGCCACACTGGCGTCCACTATCGTAGGCACGCTTTGCGCCTACGGCCTCTGGAAACGGCGATCAACAGCGCTTTCGGCATCTCTCTACCTGTCACTCATCACCCCGGAGATCGTCACCGGCATTTCTCTGCTGGCCTTTTTTCAATGGCTATTCCGCTATCTGCATTTTCAACTGGGGATGCATACGGTCATCCTGGCGCATATCGCATTCTGCATCTGCTATGTGGTAATCGTAGTGGGCGCCCGTTTGAAGACGATGGATCCCGAGCTGGAGGAGGCGGCGCTCGACTTGGGCGCAACCGAATGGCAGGCGTTTCAACGCATCACGCTGCCCACAATCGCGCCCGGCGTGGCGGCGGCGGCGCTGCTGTCCTTTACCCTGTCCATCGATGATTATGTGATCACCAGCATGGTCGCTGGAGTGGATTCCGAGACTCTTCCGATGGTGATCTACGCAATGGCCCGCCGCGGAGCGAATCCGATTGTGAATGCGATATCCACGTTGATTGCCGGAGGCTTGGGAGTCCTGGTGCTGATCTCCGGGAGGCTGCAAAGCAAGTGACCCGGCGAACCCTGTTTCTGATGGGGATAGCGGGTGCGACGGGCTGCTCACGCGGCGCGGAACTCCGGCTCAACGTGTTCAACTGGTCCGATTACGTCGCCCCGGACACGATCGGTGACTTCGAAAAAGAGTTCGGCGTCCGGGTGCGGTATTCCACCTACGAAAGCAACGAAGAGCTGCTCGCCCGCGTGATGGGCGGCAACTCCGGCTGGGATGTGATTTTTCCGTCCAGTTACTTGATTCCCGCGATGCGCGAGTATGGCCTGCTGCTGCCGCTCGACCATCAGCGGCTCTCGCATCTCGGCAACGTGGCTCCCCTGTTCCGGCAGCCTGTCTGGGATCCGGCTTTGGAACACGGCGTTCCGTATATGTGGGGAGGAACTGGAATCGCCTACAACCGGAGTCTGTTCCCCGCCCCGGAAGCCTGGGCCGACCTCTGGAGTACACGCCTGGCCGGAAAACTGACCATGCTGGACGATCCCGTGGAGGTCTTCGGAGCATGTCTCAAGAAGGTCGGCTACTCGGTGAATAGCACCAATGTGCAGCACCTGCGATCCGCAGCCCGCGAGGCCATTGCCCAGAAGCCTCTGGTGCGCGCCTATGTGAATGCGGAGGTCCGGGACCAGTTGGTAGCCGGCGATGTGCTGGCCTCACAGCTCTGGTCGCCGACCGCGCAGCAGGCGATGGATGCGTCGCCGAATCTGGCGTTCAGCTATCCGTCCGAGGGCTTCAACTTATACGCGGACAACAGTGCGATACTCCGGGAGAGCAAGCGTCCCGAACTGGCGCACAGCTTTGTGAATTATCTACTGCGCGCGGAGGTATCAGCGGCCGTGGCACTGTCGACGCGTACCGCCACCGCCAACGGCGCGGCGCGCGAGCTGCTGCCGGAAGCGTTCCGCAGCCATCCGGTTCTTTATCCCAGCCAAGAAACACTACAGCGCGGTGAGTGGATCACCACTCCCACGCCGGCCGTGCAGCGTTTGCGCGACCGTCTCTGGACGGAGATTAAATCGTCATAAATCGCAACTCGGTATAATTCAGTGACCGGCAAGGAGATGCTCTCATGAGTGATCAGAACTACGCGAATCACCGGCAGTTCGTTACAATGTTCCACAAAGTGCTGGTGCCCGCACTGTTGCTGACGTTCATCGGCTCAATCGTCAATCTGACGCGATCGTGGGGAGATCATGAGCGAATCTATAGCGCGGCGCTGCTGGTAGTGCTATGCGCAAGCACGATGTTGCTGGCCTTCCTGGCCCGGATCTTTTCGCTTCGCGCCCAGGACCGGGCGATTCGCGCCGAAGAGAGCCTGCGGTATTACATACTCACCGGACAACTACCCGATCAGCGGCTGACCATCCGGCAGATTGTAGCGCTTCGCTTCGCGCCGGACGAGGAGTTGCAGGGCCTGGCGAGACGCGCCGCCGAGGAAAACCTTGCGGCCGACAGCATCAAGCGCGCTGTGAAAAATTGGCGTGCCGATCTATACAGGGTGTAGCAGACTGGAAATCTCTTTTCACCTGTGGCGCATACTCGTGCCGTGCATTATGATGGCCTCGGAGAATAAATGAAACCCGTTCCAGTAAATCAGCAGCAGGCGCTTGTCGACCGGCTCATGAATGCCTGCGGAGGCGCGTACTCACCTGACACCAGGCGCAAGTACTTTATCACCGGGCCCCAATGGGCGGCGGCGTACGAAGGTCATGCGCTATTTCACGCGCCTACCAGAACGGCCGTGGGTTTTGAAGAGGTGATGGAGCAGTACGCCAAAATCGGCATCGGTTACTGGTGTACCCATGACACGGACGTAATTCCAGCTGCCGACGTCGCCACCGAACGCCAGGCGCCGGTCGTGGAAAGAATCAAGGCATCGCTTAAAAAGACCGGCCTGAAATGCAGCATGGTGACCACCGAGACGTTTCATCATGCGGTCTGGGCCGCCAGTCCCGCGGCGGAGGCTCCCGAGGTTCGGGAATATGCCGCCAGGCGCCTTCGCAACACGGTTGCCATCGGTCACGAACTCGAAGCGCAATTCGCCGTGTATTGGCCGGGATCCCTGGGCTACTTCGTGCAGGGCGCCATTGACGAGCTTCAGACTCTGAAATGGTACGCCGAGGGCTTGAACGCCGCCTGCGAGGCGGATATTGAGATTGCAAAAAAGAACGGCCGGCCTACCCTGAAGCACTGCATGGAGGCAAAGCCATTCGAGCCCCAGGCCGAGATTCTGCTGCCTACCAGCGATGCCATGCTCGCCTTTATTAATTCCGGCCTGTTGAAGCATCCCGACATGGTTGGACTGAACCCGGAGTATCTCCACGAGCTGATGTGGGGCGGCGCTCCCAGGGCGGCGCTGGCGCGGGCGCTGATGGCGGGCAAGCTTTTCCACTTCGATATCAATGACGGCTACCGCTTGAAGCACGACGTGGACATCGCCGTGGGACTGGTAAATCCGCTGGATTGGTTAAACGTCCTGGTCCTGCTGCGGACCTACAATTACTTGGGACCGTTCAATCTGGATTACAAGCCGCCGCGCACCACCAGTAATCATGGTGTATTCAGCGTGAGCTTCCCGTCGGCGGTGGATCGTTTCATCACGTTGTGGGAGATGGCCGGCGACGCGATCGCCGACCCCATCATCAAGGAAGCAACTGACGCCCTCAAGGCCGGCGGCGGTCCAGCAACCAATGCCATGGATCCGGTTTCCATCGCCGAGGCAAATAAAGAGCTGCTCACGCTGCACGAGTTGATCGCTCACCGGCTGGTGCAGATCCTGCTTGGCCAGCATCGCGGCCGCACCTATTCGGTGTAGCGATGCGAAAATAGGTCGGTGGCACTCGGACGAACGCTCATCATCCTGGGGTTGGTAATTGTGGCAGCCGGTTTGCTTCTGAGCTTCAGCGACCGGCTGCCGATCCATTTTGGGCGTTTGCCTGGAGACTTCAAATGGCGTGGAAAGAACTCGGTGGTCTATTTCCCGCTGGCGACAAGCATCCTGCTCAGCGTGCTGCTTTCTATTGTGATGTGGTTGTTCAGCCGGCGTTAGCTTACTTCAACAGACCCATTTTTTCCAGCGGCCAATAGACAAATACCGCTTTGCCGTAAATGTAACGCCTGGGGACCGTGCCCCAGGCGCGGCTGTCGTTGGAGGAGCTGCGGTGATCGCCCAGGACGAAATATTCCTGGGGCTGAATCTTAAAAGGAGCCATGGACTGGCGGTCGCGATACTCATCGATCACGTAGGCCTCTTCCAGCCGCTGCCCGTTGATGATCACCGTGCCGTTGTCCACTTCCACGGTATCCCCGGGTACTCCTATGACGCGTTTGATATAGGACTTGGTGTTGTCCTGCGGGAACCAGAAGACCACCATGTCACCGCGCTCAATTTCCCCTATACCCAGCCGGTAAACGAATTTGTTAATAAAGATGCGCTCCTGGTCCAGCAGTGCGGGCATCATGCTGGTCCCTTCCACCTTCACCGGCTGGTACAGGAATAGGATCACCAGAACGGCAAGGACAACAGAGATAAACAGGTCGCGTATCCAACTGGCAAACGCGTGGAGCGCGGACGGGTGCCGGGCTACGTCCGGCGCACTATCTGCTGGCGGTAAAGTAGTATCCATCTTGGCGCGGAAACATTGCCTTCCATTACATCATGGGTCTGGTTTCCAAACAACAGGTGTTTAGTATCTCAATGGACGGCCCAGCCCGCCGGCAGGTTTCCCGCAGCTATTGATTTTTTAGCCTTCAACGCGACCGGGGGGAGCCGGCTGCGCCGTACCGCTTCCAGGCCAGGAATCCGATGATCGTTTTGGCATCCATGATTTCGCCGGCGGCAATCATCCGGTCCAGTTCCCGCGCGCTATACCAGCGCATCTCGATCCGTTCATCTTCCATGGGCGTGGCTTCGCCCGTTTTCAAGCCCTGTGCCACGAAGATTGTCATCTTTTCTTCGAGAAAACCGGGGCTGACATAAAAAGATGCTAGTTTCGTCAATTTGGCGGAACGGATTCCGGTCTCTTCCTGAAGCTCGCGCTTCGCTGCCTGACGCACCGTTTCGCCTTCGTCGACCCGGCCGGCCGGAATCTCCCAGAGGAATTGCCGCGCCGGCAGGCGGTACTGTCGCACCAGCAGGATTCTTCCCTTCTCATCGATCGGCATCACCACCGCCGAGCCCCCATGCCGTACGATGGCTCGCTTGATCTCGAATCCGTCAGGATCGACTGCGCAGTCTTCAGTTACTGAGAAAATCGAACTTCGGTATCGTTCTTCAGAGGAAATAAGCTTCATTTTTCAATTGCCTGCAGGAATTTGTCCAACGGTAACGTATTCAGAACATCGGACGGAGTAAGCCAGCCGCGCCGCGCCATCAGCACGCCGTAGTGCATATTGCTGAGATGTTTCGGATGGTGAGCATCCGTGGAAATAGTGAACTTCACGGCCTTGGATTTCGCGGTACGCAGCAGCGGGCCATGCAGATCCAGGCGCTCCGGGCTGGCGTTGACTTCCAGAGCGACACGGTTAGTAGCAGCGGCGGCCGCTATTTTCTCGAAGTCGTAACCGTAGGCATCGCGGTGCAGCAGAATCCGTCCGGTCGGATGGCCCAGCACCCGGATGTGGGGATTCTCCAGCGCACGCAGGAGCCGGTCCGTCATTTCCGCCGGTTCCTGCTTCATGTGGCTGTGAACGCTGCCAACCACGAAATCGAGCTCCGCCAGCGCCTCATCGGCAATGTCCATCGCGCCGTCCTTGAGAATGTCGCATTCGAGACCCGACAGAATGCGGATCCCCAGACCGTTCTCATTGATCTCGCGAACGCGCCGAGCGAACGCTACCACCCTCTGCTCATCCAGACCGTTTGCCATGCTGAGGGCCTTGGAATGGTCGGTGATGGCAATATATTCGTACCCGAGGTCCCGGCAGTGCCCGGCCATCTCCTCAAGGGTTGCGCGGCCGTCGGTCTCGCGCGTGTGCATGTGGAGATCACCGCGTATATCCGGCAATTGGATCAGAGTAGGAAGCTGCCGTTCAGCCGCTGCTTCGATTTCACCGCAATTCTCGCGCAGCTCCGGCGGGATCCAGGAAAGGCCCAGCTTTTCGTATATTTCCTCTTCGGTTTGCCCCGCCACCCGGGTGGCATTCTCTAAGCGAAACAGTCCGTATTCGTTGAGTGTGTAGCCAAGCTTCAGGGCGCGCTGCCGCAGGAGGACATTGTGTTCCTTGCTGCCGGTGAAGTACTGCATGGCGGCTCCGAAACTCTCCGGCGGCAACGCCCGTACATCCACCTGCAGTCCTTCGAGTCCAACTTTTCCGCTCGCCTTGTTGGGTCCGCTGCCTAGCAGAACGTGAAGTCCGGGATACGCACCGAAAGCGGTTAGGGCCGCCGCGGCATCCCGGCCGGTCACCAACAAATCCAGGTCCGCCACTGTCTCCCTACCGCGCCGCACGCTCCCGGCCGGGGTCACTAGGTCCACTCCGGGAACCGCCGCCAGATACTCGATCAACTCCGCCGCTTTTCTCCGGGCGAAGCTCAGCAGATATTTTCCGGAGGCGCCCCGATACTCCTCGATCGACCGCAGCACCTTCTCTTCGAGCTTGGCTCCCATGCGAGGCAGAGTCCGCAGCTTCTGCTCCTTGCAAAGCCGCTCGAGATCGTCAATGGTACTGACGCGGAAGTGCTCAAAGAGCAGCGCGATGCTTTTCGGGCCCAGGCCCTGGATCTTCAGCAGCTCCAGCGCGGTCGGTGGATACCTGGCCAGTAACTGGTCACGTTTTTCAAAGGAACCCCGCTCCAGCAGCTCCGCGATCACGAACGCGATCCCCTTACCCACGCTCTGAATTTCGGTGAGCTTGCGCGCCGGGTTGGCGGCGATGTCGGCAACCCGTTCCGGGTAGCTATCGATCGCCGAGGCCGCATTGCGGTAGCTGCGTATGCGAAAGGAATCTTCCGAGGCGATCTCCATTAAATCCGCGGTTTCGGACAGAAGAGAGGCGATCTCGCGATTTTCCATCAGCTGTTTTTTATTGTAGTCGAGGAGTTGCGGAGCGGTACTTGCAGCAGAATAGTACTGAAATTAACGAACATGCGCAAAAGCATTGCTTTATCACTCCACTGGTCTGGTACAATCTCTCCATGCTTTACGGGGGATAACATGGAAGCAGACCACTCGCCGAAGCAAGGAGCCAGCATGGAAAAGCTAGCGCAACAAAATATACAGGAAGCTTTTCTAAACAACGCCCGCAAGGACAAGACGTTCCTCACAATTTACCTGATGAGCGGTGTCAAACTTTCCGGCCGGATCAAGAGCTTCGACAAATACTCCGTCATATTGGAAGCCAGCAACCAGGAGCAGTTGATTTTTAAACACGCGATCTCCACCGTGGTTATTTCGAAACCAGTTCACTCTTCCGCCTCCTCGCACTCGGCGGCGGGAGCTGCCGGTTCGGGCTCTCACTCGCCCGCCAGTCCGCAACCTGCTGAGTCAGCGCAGGAGTAGTTCTGCCTCTGGCTGCACGAGAGCGAGCCGTCCTGGTCGGCTTTGAACTAAAGTCCCGATCTGCGCGCAAACCCCTGGCCTCACCCGATACCGCCGAATACAACGCCGAGGAATCCATGGCAGAGCTTGCTGTGCTCGCGCAAAGCGCAGGCGCGCAGATCGTGGACCAGGTGCTTCAGATCCGGGAATCGGCCCAAGCCTCCACGCTAATCGGATCCGGCAAAGTCACGGAACTGGCGCAGAACGTGAAGTCGCTGGAAGCCGACGTTGTCATCTTCGACCAGGATCTTTCCCCCACGCAGCAGCGTAACCTGGACCGTGAGCTGCACTGTAAGGTAATCGACCGAACCCAGCTCATCCTGGACATTTTCGCGCGGCGTGCGCAGACCCGCGAAGGACAACTTCAGGTGGAACTGGCCCAACTGAACTATCTGTTACCCCGGCTGGCCGGACGCGGCATCGAAATGTCCAGGCTGGGCGGCGGCATTGGAACCCGAGGTCCTGGAGAAACCCAGCTGGAGACTGACCGGCGAAAGATTTTCAGGCGCCTGCGTAAGATTGAGCATGACCTGGAGGGTGTGCGCGCGGGGCGTACCGTGCAGCGGCGGCAGCGGCAGGCGGTGCCCCTTGCCACCATAGGTCTGGTAGGTTATACCAATGCCGGCAAATCGACACTGTTCAACCGGTTCACCGGATCGGAGGTGCTGGCGGATCCCAAGATGTTCGCCACTCTGGATCCTACGGTCCGGCAGCTCATGCTGCCGTCGCACCGGAGGGTGCTCTTGAGCGATACAGTGGGCTTCATCCGAAATCTGCCCACTACGCTGGTCAAAGCCTTTCGAGCAACCCTGGAGGAAGTGGTAGAGGCTTCGCTTCTGCTGCATATTGTCGACGTCTCCTCTCCGCACGCGCCGCAGCACACGCAGCAGGTGATGAAAGTGCTTGCGGAGATTGGCGCCGAGTCCACGCCCCAGCTTCTCGTTTTGAATAAGCTGGATCTGCTGCCGGACGGTGAGACGGATCCCGATACAGTCCGCCGGCGCGTTCTGGGCAACGTGGCGAACCTGGAATCACCGCCGGCGGCGGTCGCGGTCTCCGCCCGAACCGGCAAGGGTTTTGACGAGTTGCTGGCCCGCATCGATCAGATGCTGGTCCTCGATCCGGTTTCCACCGTTACCTTTCGGTTTCCCCATTCGGAAGGTGCGGCCCTGCACACGCTGCACGAATACGCCCGGATCCTGCAGAAGCAGGTAGGTGAAGAGTATTCTGAAGTGGTGGCGGAAACACCCGAGTCTATCCGAAAGCGGTTGGCCCGATTCCTGATTGAGCCGGCCCGCCTGTGACCGTCGATGAACCTGCCGAACGCCCTCACGCTGCTTAGAATTTTCTTTGTACCGGTGCTTGTGGCAGCCCTGGTGCAAGGAGACCGCCAACTCTTTTCTATTCGAAATGAGTTTCTGGCTCTATCCGTCTTTCTGGCGGCCGCTGCAACCGATCTGCTGGACGGGTATCTGGCGCGCCGGCGGCATCAGATCACCACGGTAGGTACTCTCCTGGATCCCATCGCCGACAAGCTCCTGATTTCGGCCGCGCTCATCTCCCTGGTGCAGATCCACTTGGTGCCCGCGTGGATGGCGATTCTAGTAGTAGGGCGCGAATTTGCCATCTCGGGCTTGCGCAGCATCGCGGCGGCCGAAGGCTACGTCATCGAGGCCAGTGACATGGGGAAGACCAAACTGGTTACTCAAGTGGTCGCGATTACCTTGATGCTGCTGAGTATCCACTGGACAGAGCTTCGTGACATCGCACTTTTATGGATGTGGGGGGTCGTCTTTTTCGCAATCCTTTCGGCTATTCTGTATTTCCGGAAGTTCTGGAAAAAAGTCGATCAGCAGATCAAGCAGCGCAGGCGGAAGGAATTATTGGTGCTGCAGCGGCGGCAGCGGCAGAGTATGCGGCGCGCTACATCTTCCGGGGCGCCAAAATCTGGAAGTTCTCCGGCGTAAACAGAACTGTACACACCGGACCGCAAGCACTCAGCGGACCGATCGCCTTACCGTTCCAGCGAACATCCAGACCGGCGGCATTTTCTATCGTCAATGTGGCGCTGCCTGCGCCCGCAAGATTTTTTGTCTGACTGCGGTTGAGCACTCCGTTGAAAATGGTTTTTCCGTCTGAGGCGAGAGACACCCAGGTCTTCTCCCGGGCCGCAAGATCCAGGAAAACCTTGCCCGGCTCAACCTTGACGGCGGCCGCCGTGATGCCAAGCCCCCCGGCTGGCAGCGGAATCACCTGCGCCATCTCCATGGGATCCTTCGCCCTCTCCCTCTTTTGCCAGAGAACGTACAGGCCGGAGCACCCGATTAGAACCAATGCAAGCAGCCCAACTACCCAGGCGCTTGGATTACGCTTGAAAAATGTAGTTCGGCCCTCGCCTTTCGCGATCTCGTAAGAGGAACTCATCGCCAACAGCGGATCCGGCTCTTCCTCATGTGGCATGATCCGGTCCACTGCCTTTGCGAGCCGTGCATAATCCATTCCTAGAGCGGCCGCGTACTGCTTCACAAAGCTTTTGTAGAAGAAAGCTCCCGGCAAAATCTTGAGGTTATCTTCTTCAATCGCTTGCAGATATCGAGAACCTATGCAGGTTTCGCTTCCTAAATCGGAAAGGGTTCGATTCTGGCTTTCTCGCTCACACCGGAGCATTTCTCCTGCCGATTGCATATGGTCGATCGTATACGGTGACTTTTAACCTACGGCTATAATACTACAACAGGTGCAGGTAACAGCCCCTCTATCCACTACAGTCGTTCTGGTGAACTGGAATCGCCGCGAGATGCTCACTGAGTGTCTGCGATCCTTGATCCGGCAGACCGGAGTGTTGTTCGAAGTAGTGGTAGTCGACAACGGATCCTCCGACGGGTCTGTGGAGATGCTGGAGGGTGTCTTCGTGGAAAACTTAACGTTTGCCCTGCATCTGATAAAAAACACAGACAATAAAGGATTTTGTGCGGCCAACAATCAGGGAATTGCCGCGGCGCGGGGCGAGTTCATCGCTTTACTGAACAATGATGCCGTAGCGGCCGAGGGTTGGCTCAGCGCGCTGGAACAAGCGCTGCGGGAATATCCTCAGGCAGGTATGGCCGCTTCTAAAATTCTTGTCTATGAGAATCCAACGCGCATCGACAAGGCCGGGCACCTCATCTATCCGGACGGCCAAAACCGGGGGCGCGGCTCCGGAGAAACCGACTGCGGACAATTCGACCGCATGGAGGAAGTTCTCTGGCCCGATGGCTGCGCCGCGATGTACCGGCGCTCGATGTTGGCCGAGATCGGAGGCTTTGATGAGGATCTCTTTGCCTACGGTGACGATGCGGAGCTGGGGCTGAGAGCGAGAATCGCCGGCTGGACATGCATCTACGTCCCCGATGCCGTCGTGCACCACCGGCGCGGAGCAACTTTGGGACTGTTGTCCAGCAGACGGCTGGAACTAATTGAAAGAAACCGAGTTTTATTGGTAGTGAAGCATTTTCCCTTACGCATGCTCTTTCTATCTGCGCCCTATTATGCCCTGCGCGTGGCTGCCGGAATTTGGGCGGCGCTGCGGGGCAAAGGCGAAGTTGGCAGGTTTCCAGGAGTATCCGGCAAAGTCCGGGTGGCCATGGCTTTGCTTCGCGGAAACTGGCAGGCGCTGCGAATGCTCCCGCGCACTTGGCGAAAACGGCGGCAGATGGATGCAATCCGGCGTTTGACTCCCGCCCAGGTGCGGGAGTTATTGTTGCGGTACAGAATTTCTCTAAGAGCTCTGATGGAACAGGCGATTTGATCGAGACACCAGCAGGCGAATCCTGCCCGGCGTGCGGCAGCAGGCAAACGCGTACCTTATTCCGCTCCAGTGACAGGCTGTATCACACGACCGACGAACTGTTTTCGGTAGTGGAGTGCCTGGGATGTAATTTGATTCGTTTGTTTCCCTGGCCCTCTCCGGAGACATTGCGAACCTTCTATCCGGATAGCTATTGGTATGCAACGGAGGAAGACCTGCCTGCTCGGGCGGAAGAATTCTACCGCCGGCTTGTGCTCCGGGATCACGTAAAGTTCGTGCTGGAGGCGCTCAAAACATCGGAAGAGACAGGTCCCGTGCTGGATGTGGGCTGCGGCGGCGGCCTGTTTCCCCGGATGCTGAGGGAGCGCGGCGTACCCGCCATGGGCCTGGATTTCTCCAGCGAGGCGGCGAGCATTGCGTGGAGAAGAAACGGAGTTCCA
>DATLBY010000480.1:0-4076 GCA_035526665.1 Bryobacteraceae bacterium | reverse complement strand
TGACTCTTAATCACTAGGTTGTAGGTTCGATTCCTACCGCGCTCACCACAAAATAAAGCACTTATAAGTTGCCGGCACAGCGGAGACTAACTTAGCCTCCCGTCACCCCAAGGTTGAACCTCTATGGTGACTCGTGCCTCAAGGAGTCCATGGCCATAAATTCTTTCCTGCCCGAACCGGACCGTTCCGCGCAGCGACTCGCAGTACTCGCTGAAAGCCTGGATAGCCGGATACACGGGGCTGTCTTTCTTCCAAGTGCTCTGCCTCATTAGCTGCCGCTTTTAAGATCGTGTTCAACTCGGCTAATCGGTGGTGTTTGGGGTGCGGCTGGCAAGCTCCCAGCGGTGCCAGCATTGCAAGGGTCGTTCGTCTCGTCCATTGGCCATAGGAACAATTAAATCATCTGGGACCGGGTAGCCCAATTATTCCTCCCCCCATTAAGGATTGTTTACCGATCCTTCTTCGGCGGTTTCTGCGGCACCGTGTCGAGCCAGTTAGAAAGGCTTCCCATGGCTTCCCGGACAACACTTTTCTTAATAGCCGTATTCTCAATAGGAAAGGATTGCTTACCCGCTTCTTTTAGCCAGGGAAAGCGCTTTTTTAGAGCACCCAGGCGCTTTCGCAAGCCCTGCAAGTCTTCCAATTCTTTGGCATGATCGTCCATGGCGTTCTCGCTTAGTGCAAGAACCGTGCCAAACAGGGGCGAAGATCAGCGATCATGTAAACAAATCTAATTTTTCGGGCGGCTCAGCCGTTCGGCAAAATAATCCCCAAAACGGGCGCTTCAGGGAACTCAGGTGGCGGATCGGTTCGCCGGCGATAGCCGCTTGGGGGTTTTGAATGAACAGCCGTTGCGCGGCTTTCTGTCCGCACCGCCTCGCTACCTCCCCGTATGTTTTGGCCAGAACAGGCCGGCGGTGGTCCACCCCATGAGCATCGCTGGCTACGAAGTGCGCCATCTGCCGCCTGAGCAGCTCCCAGGCAGCCCGCGATGCCGCGGAACCGAATGAACCGGCCAATGATTGGGCGGTGAGCTGTAAATAGCAGCCTGCTGCCACTAAACTGGCGGAGTAGGAAAGATTCTTCTGAATGTACAAATTGCGCTCGGGGTGGGCGACGATGGGCCGGAGCCCGCACTCTACCAGGATCTGCATTGCTGCATTCACCGATGGTGGCTGGAGGCAGTCCGCCAATTCCACCAGCAGATAGCCATTTCCGTTCAGGGTCAATCGCGATGGCTCGCGTAGCGCGGCCTCAAGGTTTTCCGGGGTCAAGTGAAGCTCGCATCCGAGATACAGCCGTGGTCCAGCAGGACAAAGGGCGCGGACACGCGCAAGCTCCCGGCTGCAGCGGTCAAAATCGAAACGGTAGCGCGCATCCCAGTGCGGAGTGGCGACCATGTCTGTGATGCCGTCCTCGGCAGCCAACTGCAACATGGCGGCGGCCGCCTCGATCGAGGCGGCTCCATCGTCGATGCCCGGTAGTATATGCGTGTGAATGTCTCTCACTTAATTTCCGCCGCGTTCGGCACGCCACGAGTCAGGTGAGGCGCAAAAGGGGTGATCTCAAATAGAAGCTTTTCGCGCGCAGACAGCAGGGAAATGGCTTTTGTCTTGATGAGCGAAATATTACTTGTCCAAGGATCGAGCTTTACGCGGGAACCCAGGGGAAGCGCCGCAATCTGCTCCAGGCGGGCGTCCTCCAGCGTCGGAGCGCCTACGGCCAGTTCCCCCATACGGACAATCGTGTCGCCGCTGGCCAGCTGATTTCCGATGTTCGCGCGAATCAGATTCGGGTAACGGGGCGCACGGCTCGCAAGCGCCTTCAGGAAAAGCCCGGCGTTGGAGAGCTTGTCCTTGTAAGGCGAGTTCCGTAGGAACTCCACGGCCTTCCGGCCTGCGCCGGCGATTTCCTGCGGCGTTCGCGAAAAGCGGAACTTCTGCATCAGATCTTCATCGGAAAACATGGTCTGGTTATGGAAGGCGAACTGCGTATTCGTGCGATGTCCGAGAGCGATATGAGCCAGCTCGTCGGAGAGAACCATGGCCAGACTGGCTTCGTCCGGCAAAACATCGATGAGGCCGCGGCTGATCACGATGGTGCGTCCCACGGTGAAGGTCTCCAGCGGAGTAGTCAGGAGCACGCGGCAGTGCGCTTCCACGTTTAAATTGTTCGTCACGATGAGATTGTTCACAACCGTGTCAAGAACCTGATCCACTGGGCCTTTTCCGGCGATCATGCCGCTTTTTTCCAGGCGCCCAAGGATGTTTTCTTCGGCCTGCAGCTCCCAGGAGTGCTGGCTTTCGAGGGGCGAAACGTCGCTGGGTTCCGCTTTATCCCGGACCGGCGCGTCGAGCTCAACCAGCAGGTTCGTCAGCTCATCCATACGAGCCGCCCTACCCGTGTTGTAACCCCATAGCCGGCTCTGTGCCTTAAAGCTGACCGTGGGGCCGCCCTTGTCCGGACTCGCGTTTTCTTCAACGTAGATCAGCGCCGGCATCCATTGACCCGGAGCAACGCAGACACGCCAACTGTCAAAGTGGAAATACAAATGGGAAGAGGTGCTTCGAATATACGTGCCGTTGAACCGTACCACGTTGAGGTCACGGTCATCTACCCAGATGCGGCCAATAAAGCCGCCGGCGGCATTCTTGTCCAGGGGGGCCGCATCGAATACAATCGTACGCACGTCGCCTAAAAACTCACGCCGGACGTAGTCGAACGAGTAATTGTCCAGGGTGAATCCATCACCGTCAATGAAAATCATCTGTGCGAAGCCGCTGGGAGAAAACGTCAGCGAGCGCTTCTTGAACATGAGCAGGCGCGACCCCGAAGACACTTCCGAACTGGTCGCAATGGCTGTGTACTTTACACCGTCTGTCAATCCGAGGCGGCCCAGAAAGTAGTGATCCCGATTCGGGCGCGCTTCCGTGTCAGCGGGCTCGCCGGTTTCCTGGATATAGGTTTCGAGTAGCGGCGTACGCGTCCGGATGTCTTTAACGAACGCCCGCTCTCTCTGCAGCACGCGCTCAAACAGCTTACTCAAGGCGGCCGGGTCTTGTCCGTATGCCGGCGCGGCGGCGGCACAGATGACTGCAAGAGCTGTAATGGGGGAGAGTTTCATGGGCCTCAATAAGCAAGTTCGAATGTGATGTGCACAACCCCGGGACTATCCACTGCCATCCCGCCGCGTTGTGCGGGACGGAAACGGATGGCGTGCGCCGCTGCAATCGCTGCCTCATCCAGACCATGGCCCAGAGCGCGGGAGACTCTCACCACCTGCACTAGGCCGGATGCGGAAAAGATCACCTGCAGGAGGACTTCCCCCTCAATCTGAAGCTCGCGCCCTTCTTTCGTATAGGTGGGACGCGGCTTGTGTGTGATTTCGACAGGCGTGAAATCGACCGCCCCCTTCGCCGAAACTTTTTCAGAGGGCACGGGCGGGCGGGTTGCCGCCGCGGTTTCGAAACCGCCTGAGCTTGGGAGAGAAAGCGTTCTCCGCTGCTCTGCTTTAGCGGGTTGCGAGCCTGAAAAGCCACCGGCCGATACGGTTCGCGGAGAGGCGCCGGCGAGCTGTGCGGGAGCTGTGAAGCCGGCCGTTTCCGGCAAACGCAGGCGGGATACTGTCTCCGGCTGCGTAGGTCGCACTCCCGCCGGATCGAAACCGGCGGACTTCACCGGCTTGGGCAGTGGGGGCGGAGCAGCTAGCGGCGCTACTTGCGGCGGATCCGGCACTCTCATAACTGGGAGCGGAACGGCCGGCAATACCGGATCGCCAAGTACGGCTGGAAGTGGAATCGGCGACATTCGCGCCAGCTCTACCGTGGTCTCCTTCCTTAGAGCCGGCAGCACAAAAATCTTCTGCGGAACTTTGGGCCGGAGAGGCGCCGTCTCCTTATGAATAGCCGGAACGACCAGAATAAATTCCTCGTGCCTTGACTTGGACGGAGCAGCCAGCCTGCCGTCGATGATCGCCAGAGTGCCGATTAGAACCGCGTGCAATGAGGCACTCGCAAGGAAGACTCCTCTCGAGCGATGCCCGCTGTTTTGCAGAGCTAAGAACATGGTTCGTCTGT
>DATLBY010000479.1:0-5235 GCA_035526665.1 Bryobacteraceae bacterium | reverse complement strand
GGGAACCGGCGACTGAAATTCGCACGTCGACCCGAAGCTGAGCAATCGCACTTTGCTGCGCTCGAACAACTGCTTCACGCGCTCGCGCTCGGCTGGACCGATCGTCGGCTCCACGCCATGTTTATGGCCGGTACGCAGTTCAACGGCCTCAAAGCCGGCGGCTGTCAGATTCCGAATGATCGTCTCGATGTCCCAATCTTTCAGGACATTATAGGTTACCGCGCCTAGCATCATAGGGGTTACCAGCGAAGCTTCGGGGGAAAGAATTCTGCAATCAGCTCTTCGTAATAGGGCCGGAGTTTGACCGCGTCCGGCTTCTCGCTGCTCTTCGAGTAGAGGTCATAAGGATTAAACTTCTGCACCCACGGCAGCATTTCGCGATCATGATCGTTCATGAAGTCGCTATAGGCTCCCTCCCTGTGCCATGGATAAAACGAGTGATAGCGGATCATGTATAGGGCGGGCTCGGGAAGATAATTCTTCACCACATGATAGAGATACTCGTCATGCCCCCAGGAGAGGTCGATGTTCTCGAGACCACACCCCTTTTCGTAGATGCCTGTGCTCGTCTGATAGGCAGGGTTCTCTGAATCGGGATTATCCCGGAAAAATTCCTGGAAAACGATTTTATCCGAGTACGCGCATCCCACTGGAAACGTGTCGCCCACTACCGCCCACTGCGGCTCGCCGTAGAGACAAAGCTGTTTTCCCAGGTCGTGAATCAAACCGGTCAGGATGAACCAGCGCGGGTGCCCGTCGCGCCGGATCGCTTCCGCCGTCTGCAGGTTGTGCTCGATTTGCGAGAGGTCGGTGTCGGGATCGCTGTCATCCACCAGCGTATTCAGGTATTCCATGGCCTCCCAGACACCCAGCTCACCTTTGTTCAACCCGGCATACTGCCGTTTTTTCTCCAATACACAATCGCGCGTCTGCAGCGTATGATTCTGCCGGTAAAATTCGCGAACTACCGGAGGCGTTGTGTTGTCATACTTTCGGAAATCAGCCTGCGTCTTGTTGGGATCGTACCGGTCCTTAACAAAATCGTCCCATTGCCCCAGATTTTCCAGCGGTCCTTCGACAACTCTCATCCCAGATACCTCCCTTAATAACCCCAGCGCCATAAATTGGCGCCTACGGTGTAGCCGGCGCCTACCGCGGCAAACAGCACCAGGTCGCCCTTCTTTAGTTTCCCGCTTTCAAGCGCGTCGCGCGTCGCCAGCGGAATGGTGGCAGCCGTGGTGTTGCCGTATCGATCGATGTTGATGATCACACGGTCAGTTAGATTCAGTCTTTCGGCCACTGCACAGATGATACGCTTGTTTGCCTGGTGAGGAATCAGCCAGGTTACATCTGCAGTGGTTAAGTTGTTGCGCGTCAGCAGCTCCGAGCAGACATCATGCATCTTTCGCACGGCGAACTTGAACACCTGCTGGCCATCCTGGTGCACGTAGTGCAGACCGCTCTGCACGGTGTCCACGCTTGCCGGCATGCGGCTGCCGCCGGCCGGCATCTTCAGAAAATCGCCGCCTGACCCGTCGATCTCATTGGAGAAATCGATGAATCCATGGGTATCGTCATCGCCCGGCTCCACTACCATGGCGCCCGCGCCATCCCCGAACAGGACGCAGGTGGCGCGATCCTTGTAATCGATAATCCGCGACATCGTGTCGGCCCCGATCACCAGCACTTTTTTGTGCGAGCCGCCGCTTACCAGGTGGGCGGCCGTAGTCAAGCCGTATACGAATCCCGAACAGGCCGCGATCAGATCGAAGCCCCAAGCCTTTGTCGCGCCCAGGCGATGTTGCACCAGGCAGGCGGTGGAAGGAAAAAACATATCCGGGGTCACTGTGCAGACTAAGATCGCATCCAACTCCGGCGCGCTGACTCCCGACTTCTCCAGCGCCGCACGCCCAGCCTCAACCGCCATATCGGAGGTGGCCATTTCCGGCGGCGCAATATGCCGCTCCCGAATACCCGTCCGTTCCAGGATCCACTTGTCACTGGTCTCCACCATGTGAGTCAGATCCTCGTTTGAGAGCACTCCCGGGGGCGTGTAGCATCCGACTCCGGTTATTTTCGCTTTCCGCAAACATCCTCCGAACTTCGATTCGCACCATTTATCATGGGATCCAGCGGCGTCATCTTCCTGTACGAATGAGGAATTTGACGCTTATTGCTATGTTACATTCGTCATTTATGCAAGTCGAGACTGCTCTCTTCTTCGAAACACCGCAGGAGATTTGCCGGCGCGTGTTCGCCGATTTGAAGCCTCGAACGCCGCTGCCCGCCTTCACGGTGCAATTCTGCGCCTTTGCCAATGCAAACAGCTTCATTCGCCTCCAGGGGAACTCCATCGAAATCAGAATTACCGATCTGTTGAAAGACGCTCCGGCTCCCATCCTCGAGGCCTTGGCATACATTCTGATTTGTAAACTGTACCGCAAGCCGGTTCCATCCGTGTATAACCACCGTTATCGGCTGTACTTAAACCGGCGCGACACACGAAACAGCCTGGAGCAGTTGCGCCAACAGCGGGGCAGAAAGTTCCTGTCCGGCGCACAGGGGCGGTGTTACAACCTGGAGGAAATATTCGAGGATCTAAACCGGCGCTTCTTTCACGGGTTGATGGCCCGCCCCGCCCTTGGGTGGAGCCGGCAAGCCTCCAGGACCGCCCTCGGCCACTACGACCCCAGCCACCACGCCATCATCTTGAGCCGCGCTCTGGACCGGCCGCAGGTTCCCCAGGTTGCGGTTGACTATGTCATGTTCCACGAGATGCTTCATTTGAAGTATCCGGTAGAACACCGGGGCTCACGGCGCTGCGTTCATACGCGTGAGTTCAAGGCGGCGGAAAAAGATTTTCAGCAACTAAGCGAAGCCAAAGAGGCGCTCAAGAAGCTTTAAACAGGGGCGTAAAAGCGGCTCAGGCCGTCGCGGCGTGTGGCCCCAGCTGGGCGACGTTCAGGCGAAACTGCTCGAGCGAATCCAATAGCCCTTGCGCGTTGGCTGTTCCAATGCCGGCGGTATGCAAAGCCAGTCGCATCTGCAGCAACGCAATGCAGCCCTGAAACCGGATCCGCTGGCCCAGCAACTGTGAGGCCAGGTCCGATCGATCCGTGTGCCCGTAGACCACCATCATCTTGGCCGCCAGGTGTAACCGGTGAAAGTCGCGGACCATGCTGCGAAGATAGCTGCGAAATATCTTGCGCCGCTCGGCGCGTAGTTTCCTGGCGACAGCCGGATCTAAGCCGCGCTGCCTGCCCAGAAACTCGTAGTCGTCCTCTCGCAGTAGCCGGAGCATCGGCCGGTATCTCGCAACGGAGAACTCATCGAACCATCCGTCTTCGCAATCGGAAACGGCTGGCGCTCCTAATTTCCTTAGCAGCAGGAAGAGACACAACACCGACAGAACCAGGAGCGACAAACTCAGCTCGAGCACCTGAACACCTCGCTGTTTAATGCATCCTCAGGATATCCGATTTGGGCGCCAAAGCAATACATCTATACAGATATATACGTAAAACAGTACTAGGCAGCCAACGGTTTTATAGATTTGAGGAACGCGACAACGTGTCGTTAATGGCATCGAGGTGCGCCAGGATACGCTTTTCCGCCGCGGGCGGCCGCTTCAAACCAGCCTTCAAGCTCCTCTCTTCACCCGACGGCGACAATAGGACGGTTACTACCAGCATGCTGACCGGCGCGAGGCACGCTAGGATCGGGTTCAAAATCGAAAGAGAAGCCAAGCCACCCACGTTGCGGACGATTGTGATTCCGGTGCGGACCAGGATGTGGGCTTCAAAGACACTGCACAGAACCGCCAGGTTTTTCGTGAGTTGAATTGGAAACCAAGCCAGAATCGCCAGCAGAAGAAAGAAAAAAATAAACAGACAGATATTTACCAGTCGCTCAATCGTGTGATAAGTTTCCAGCGCAGGATATTTGCCCCTGGATGCCTGCAGATGCACGAACAGAGTGCACACCGAGATTAAAGCAGCCAGCCCCAGCGCCCGGATTAGCCACTTCCGGCCGAAGGCGGCTATCCCTGGGTGCCGGCGCAACACCAGCCGGTAGAGTTCGAGAACGATACCGAAATACAAGACCCACCGCACAGGCTGGGCTGCAAAATAGGTAAGCGCGTAACGATTCGTCCCATAGGGTGTTGCATAGAATACAACTGTCAGAATAAAATCGGTGATTAAGTACGCCGTAAACCAGCGATAGGTGCTTGCCAATCCCGAGCCGAATAGCCGCGCCCCGAGAATGAGCGAAATGCCCACCGCGGCATACGAGGCGTATCCTGAAATAATTTGACCCAAAGCTCTTTATTTGCGGCCTTCCAGGACTTAACTGTATCACCGAACTGTATAAACCGACCGAACCCAGAGCAAGCGCGGCCGTTCGCCTTAAGTTAACCGCATGGGTAGCAGCTGGGAAATTGCTCGTCGGCCGAAGCGACGGAAGTGGCAGCCGTAAACGGCATTGCCAGGAGAAGTACGAGAAGCAGTCTGGAGATCATAAGCGGTTTCCTTTTTGAATGGCGTTACGGAACTGAGCCAGAGTACTTCTTCAGGTCAGGAGGAAGGCGTTTTTACGAAAGATTTTCCACTTCCAGAACACGGCGCGGATCTAACTTTTCTAAGGTTTTTAACCTGTCGAATCCGCGCCGTTCTGGTGTACTATCGGAGCAAAGGATTTAAGCCCATGGCGAATGCTCCAGAACGGGGGGCAATGGAACGGAGTGCGCCTTCCAATCTTTGGCGGCATACTCTCTCCCAAATTCCATCGGTGTTCGGCAGGTTGGTGTACCTGTCGTCACTACGCTCTCAGACTGCCGGCGTCTACCAACACCACGGCCTATCCCTCCTCTTCGGAGAGAAGGAAGCCGATACAGCGCTCCGAAATAGCCACGTTGAGGCTTTTCGCGAGTGGCTGGAGTTCACGCTCGAGCAGCAGAAGGGCGATCTCGACCTCTACCTTTCTGAGTTGGTGGACGACCGTCGAACTGTGATTGATAACTGGTCGCGGCTGGCGCCGTTCCGGAATCTGATCCCGGCCAGTGCGGGCCAAATGGAAAAGAGCCTCTATTGTTCAGATTTTGAGGCGCTGCTTGCCGTGCTCAGGAGCGAGTACGGCGTCGCTTTGCCTGATCCAGACGCATAGCGACTCCCGTGACTTGACCAATCATGTCGATCTCATCCGGGTAGATGAAGACTTCAGGATTCACTTGAGAGG
>DATLBY010000478.1:0-5913 GCA_035526665.1 Bryobacteraceae bacterium | reverse complement strand
CGAGCACGCCTTCGCGCACTGCGATGCGATGGTTGAGCAGGTCCGAGTCGGCGATCTGGAACTTGCTCCGGACTCCGCCGAACCTCAGGTCGCGGGAGCCGAACACAAGACGCTTGATCCGGGCGTTCACCATGGCGCCGGCGCACATCGGACAAGGCTCCAAAGTGACGTACAGCGTCGCGTCCGTGAGGCGGTAGTTTCCCTGGCTTGCGGCCGTGTCGCGCAGGACCATCATCTCCGCGTGGGCGGTGGGGTCGTTTCGAATAATGGGAGAGTTGTGGGCCCGAGCCACAACCGTCCCGCCGATGACTAGAATCGCTCCCACGGGAACCTCACCGGCGCGCGAGGCCGCACGCGCCTGTTCCAGCGCCTGCGCCATAAAGGCTTCATCGGAATTGTCCGCCGGTTCCTGGATTATTCCAGCCACCTTATCACTGTAGCCGCGTTTGCGATAATCGGATCATGTTTACGCGACGCTTGTTGGCGGCAGCTCTTCTTCTCTCCGCGTTGCCCGTGCTGGCTGAGGCGCCAATGACGAAATTAGCCGTCGAGGTCCGCGGCGCCAGCGGCAAACCTGTCGATCGCGCCAGCGTCATTGTCCAGTTCGTACAGGGCCGCTCCGTTGTCAAACTTGGCAAAAAGATTCACACCCGATGGGAAGTGAAGACCAATCAACAGGGGCTTGCGAAGATCCCCAGCATCCCGCAGGGAAAGATTCAAGTTCAGGTACATGCCAAGGGCTATCAAACCTTCGGTCAGATCTTCGAGGTGGCGGAAGAGGAGAAGACACTTCCGATCACGTTGAACCCGCCGCAGCCGCAATATTCCGCGCATTGAAGGCCGGATTATTCTTCCAGCGCCTTTATGTACAGGCCGAGATAGTACGGCAGAAGGTAGGAAGCTCCATCGGCGAGTTGGCGGCCGTTTCCAGCGTAATCGAGCCGCCATGGGTCGTGATTCCATTTGTCTACAAACCGCTCGTCAATTGGTAAGACCCGGCCGTCGCGGCGGCTGCCCCGGCCGCCCGCCCCTCCGGTTGCATACTCGGGCAGCGGAGTCAGATCCTTGCGATGACTGTTCGCGATCGGCCAATTGACTCGATCCAGTGAGTATCGCTTGAGTGTGTCGATGGACTCCTCCAGCCAGTTGCCGGCAGGAGAAAGATCCTCGACCTGAAAAGCGTTCTGAAACCTGGCGCCATTTGCCGACGAAGCGTACAGAAAGTTGAAGAGGGGATTCAACTCGAAGCGCTCCATAAGCCAGCGGCGATGGAAAGCGAGGGCGAAGATGCGGCGGAGTTCAGGGTCCGTCTCGTACTTCAAGAGGCAGTAAAAGCTCATGAACGCCATCTCATCGTCGGACTGATTTCCGGAACCAGGACCCGCGTTGGTCTTGGAAATTAAGACGTTCATGGCATAGGAATGCTGCTGGATGAGAGTATTGGCGGCCTCGCGGTATTTGGCGTTGCCGGTGATGTGCTCGGCGGTTCGAAGATACGCCAGGATGCTGAGGGAGTTGAGCGAGCGCTCTTCGACCCAACGAGGGTCGTGGTTGAGCAATTCCGGACTGAAGATGCCCCAGCGTGTCGGCTTTCCGTCATGATCCACCAAATTGAAGTCATGGTCGATCAGATGGTCTGTCATCGCCGCGACATGGTCGCGCACGCGTTGCTTCTCGCCGCTGGTTTTCGCGACCAGGTCGTAGTAGTTAGCATAGAAGAAATAGTGTCCATCGAGCTCATCCGAGCTGGTATCGCTTTTCCAATACCACTTGCCGCCGGCGCTCAAGGGCCAGCGGGGAGTGATTAGTTTCCACAAGCGATCGCGCTTCCGCCGGAATTCGGCATCGTGCGCGGGCGAGTCCTTAGTGTTGGGATCGGGTCCGCCAGCTGGCAGAATTGTTCGAGCGACAAAACCCTTCGGCGCCGGGTGGTTGCCGCCTTGCGTTACCGTGCCCAGGAAACGCAACGCCTCGAAGGCCACGGTGGCGCGCTGCCGGGCCAGCGGGTCCTGCGTCGCGGCGTAGGCAAAACACTCCCCGGCGCCATACATTGCGGTCCACAAACCATCATTATCGCTATCGCGCTGTGTCCATGCCGACCGATCGCCGGGCGACTGCAAGACTACGGAATCGACATATCCATAAGGCGTGCGTCGATGCACCCTGTCGATTTCATCCTCGAAGAACTTGGCTTTCTGTCTTAGTGTCATCGGCCTGCGAGCGATCCGTCCCACCCCGTTGGCGGTTGCAAACCAGGCGTCGCCATTAGGTTGAACGGCGATGCCCCGGACGTCGTCCGACGGGAGCCAGCGAAGCCCTTGGCGGTATTCCCATACCTTGCCGTCAAAACGAATCGCACCCCGGTGCGTACCGAACCAGACCACTCCGTTCTCACCCGCGGCCACGCTCGTGAAATCGTCGTAGGGCAAGCCCTCGGCGCCGGTGTAAAGATTCCAGGCTCCGTCGAATGATCCGACGCCCTGAGGACTGGCAAACCATAAGCGGCCTGTGCTGTCGAACGCTGCGCCGCGGACGTCCTGGGGAGCCCAACTTCGCTGTTGCTGGCGAGGCTGCAGGGACTGCCAGCTCCCCGTTGCATGGCGAAAGAAAAGACCATTCATCGCGGCCACTGCAATTCTTCCGCCGGCGTCGCTTGCCACCTGGCGAATCTCGCCGGCCGTTTCCCTCAACTCGGATAGTTCCAATGGAACGTCTGCCGGAACGTCGGCAGCCACCCACTTTGCTCCGTTGAACCTGGCAGCGCCCGCGGCGGTGAGAGCAAATACCTGCCCATTGCGAATTATCACCTGCCGGACATCGTTCGAAGGTAGTCCAGCCGTTTTTCCATAAAAGACCGAGACCTCCGACGCGAAAGTTCCGACGCGAACACCAGCGTCCATTCCGGTGGCGGAAAAGAGGGCGGTTGCAAATAGTACGCTAACGAAGCTTTGACTCATACCACTCCAGGCGTAGAAGACCGCTACGCAAGTAAGATAGTATCCGAACAGATTTCGACATCACACCGGGAAGGCATGCCCTTATATGAAATGTTTGACTTCGGGATTGGCAAGAACTGCGGTGCTTCTGCTGCTCGCCGGATGCTCCGGCGGGCCGGCCTGGTGCGCCGCGGAGCGGGAACTGAAGGATGAGAGTGGCAAAACGATCATCCGCTACGTGGTGGAAGCTCCTGAGAGTATCGCGCCCGCCGGGACGGCCGATCCCCGCAGACAAGTGGGCCTGATCCTTTGCTTTCCGGAGCATGACCGCCCCGTGGGCGATGAAATATTACCCGTTCGCGAATCTCTCCGCCGCTTAGGCATCAGTGACGGCTATGTGCTGGTTGCGGGCGGCCCGCAGGCGCGGAAGTTCGGCCCTGCCGATCATGAACCGATCGCGCAGCTGATTGCCTGGGCGAAGAAGACATACCCTATTAACCCACGGCGCGTTTACATGTATGGCAAGGGCGAGGGCGGCAAGATTTCCGGGGAGTTTGCCATGCTTCATCCGGAGCTGGTTACCGCAAGCATCACGTATAGCTGGGGTTGGTGGACGATGCCAGCCGAGTTGAAGGAGGCGATCGATCCGCAGAGAAGCGCCCCTGAGTTCTACATGGTGCTCGGGTTGCGGGACCTGTCTCATCACATCACCACGGTCCGCGATGCCTATTCGCGAGTAAACGCCAAAGGCTACCACGTGATTTACCGCGAGTTCGATGATTTGGGCGCGCGGACCTACCATCCTGCCAGTAACGACGATGCGGTGGCGTGGGTGACGCGGCTCCGCAACAAAAACATTCCGCCATCCACCGAGGAACGGAAACTGCTGGAGAGGTATGGCGCAGACAGCGCTCCGGCAGCCGGGCCGGAAGGCTTCTACGCCGACCTGGCGTTGGTGGGGGGAGCGCCGGCCGGCGCCGTGGTGCAGAGGCTGCTTGCATCCGGGGGTGCCGCTGTTCGCGCTGCCGCGGCGGAAACGTGCAGCCGCGCTATCTTCGACGAGGAGACGATAGCTGCACTCAGCCGCAGCCTCTCCGATCCGGCGGCGAAAGTGCGCCGGTCCGCGATCCGCGCTCTGGCGGCGAATGCCAACTGGCGATCGGCGGCGGCGCAGCAGGCGCTGATACAGCTTGCCACGGGTGTGAGTACGCCAGTGGAAGCCTTCGATCGAATCGCGGCAGCCGATGGCATCGTTCAAGCAGTCCGGTTTCAGATCAAGGGCGTCCGGCAAGACCCTGCGATGTTTCAGGCACTGGTTATGCTGCTCGATGCCAAGGATGAGGAGTTGCGTGTCATGGCAGCCAATGCGCTCGCTCCCATACGCGACGCCGATTTTCGGGGTGATCTCGGCAGGCCCGAACGCAAATCGCCGGATGGCGGGTGGCAGAACTGGCTTGGCCAAGTGACGACGAAGGCAGCCGGCTACCTGAAGGATTATGAGGTGTGCGGGTGGGGAGGGGCGCCTGGCACATCAGCAGTGCCCGGCAACCGGGGTACGCGTGAACCGGTGGACCTTTTCTGCATGGGCGGCGCTCACTTGCTCGGCTACAATCTGGCAACCAAACAACCGGCAGCCAAGGATCCTGCGAAAGCGTTTCAATATACGCTGCAGGCCAGTGAACAGGGCTATCGTGAGGCTGCGGCGGCCGTCGGAATGATGTATGCCGTTGGGAAGGGTGTCCCGCAGGATTATGCTCAAGCCGCCAAATGGTTATTGAAGGCAGCCGAACAAGGTCATGTGCTGGCTGCCTCTAACTTGTCCATGCTGTACCGAGGCACTCCGGGCGTCCCATCCAATCCGGTCGAGGCGGAGAGGTGGACCAAATTTGCAGCGCTGCACAGCTCTCCTCAGCAGGCGCCTGTGGTCCGGTGATATACTCGCCACGAAACTTCGGGGGGACTGATGTCGAAACGTCTGCTTCTTTGGGTTATTCTCCTGGCCAGCACGTTCCACGGGCAGGAGTTCCGTGCTTCCTTATCCGGCGAGGTTACAGATTCTTCGGGTGCTCCGGTTCCGGGCGCCCAAGTCGTTGTGACGAACGTACTGACGACTGTGACGCACGAAGCCGTTGCCAATGAGGCGGGCCGTTACAACGTCAATTTTTTGCAACCTGGAACCTACACGCTGGCCGTAGAGAAGGCTGGATTCAAGAAATTTGTGCGCGACAGAATGACTCTCGAAGTCTCTCAACACGTCTCGCTCGACGTGCGGCTCGAGGTGGGGCAGTTGACAGAGAGCGTTACGGTGGCCGGGGAGGTGTCGCTTCTCCAGACGGAGAGCGCGACCCGTACCCACACCATTGAGATGAATCTAATTCAAAAGACTCCCAACAACGGACGCAACCCCTTCCTTTTGACCCACGCGCTGCCCGGAGTTACGAAGACGGGCTACTGGGGCTCGGCGGAACTTTACGCGTATGGGCAGGTGAGCGGCGTGTCTATTAGCGGCGGAAAGGTGAAGGAAAACGAGTCTCTCATCGACGGAGTTACCGATACCCGCCCCAGCCGGGACGTCAACTTCATTCCCGCGCTCGACAGTCTTTCGGAAGTGTCGGTGCAAACCAACCTGTACGATGCGCAGTTCTCCCGCACAGGCGGTGGAGTAAATGTCTTCGGGACCAAGTCAGGCACCAACCAGCTTCACGGAGCGATGTATGAACATTTAAAGCACGAGAAGCTGAATGCACTCGGGTGGGCAAACGCGAAAGGGCTGGCTGAATTGCGCGCCGCCAATCCCAACGGAGCGCAGCCGAATTTGAAGTTTCGGAATAACACGTACGGAGCCGAATTCGATGGACCGCTGTTCATTCCGAAGTTATTTGATGGAAGAAATCGCGTGTTCTTCATGATCTCCTTTGAAGGATTGCAGGAGCGCCACCCATCCGGACAGACCGTAACTCTGCCGACCGCGGACCAA
>DATLBY010000477.1:0-32242 GCA_035526665.1 Bryobacteraceae bacterium | reverse complement strand
GGTTACCAGGTAGACCCGGTAAATTAGGCTCCGATCAGCTCAGCCAGCCTCGAGGAGGGGATAACCATGGTTTCGGTTCTTTCGGGGCCGGTCGAGACGCACCCGACCTCTACGCCGGAGCGCTCCTGCAGGAACTCCAGGTAAACGCGGGCAGCAGGAGGCAAGTCGCCGATATTGGAGATGCCACGAGTGCTGGTTTTCCAGCCCGGCAGTTTCTCATAGACCGGCTGTAGCCGCTCCAACTGAAGATTGGTGGCGGGCATCTTCGATTCCTCGCGGCCGTCCAGTTGGTAGGCGACACAGACGGGAATCTCCTCCAGGCTGTCGAGCACATCCAGTTTAGTGATAATCAGGCTGTCAAATCCGTTTACCATCGCCGTGTAGCGCAACAGAGGGACATCGAACCAGCCGCACCGCCGGGGGCGGCCTGTCACCGAGCCGAATTCCTTGCCCTGTTTCCGGATTTCATCCGCCACGGGACCGTCGGCTTCAGAGGGAAAAGGACCGGCACCTACACGGGTAATGTAAGCCTTGGAAACTCCAATAACGCCGTCAATTTTCTGCGGGGGAACTCCCGTCCCGGTGCAGGCGCCGCCGGCGGATGCGCTGGAGGATGTCACAAAGGGATAAGTCCCGTGATCGATGTCGAGCATGGTTCCCTGCGCGCCCTCGAAGAGGACGCTCTTGCCGGCCGCGATCTGCTCATTCAGGAAATAACAGGTATCGCAGACTAGCGGCTTCAGCCGCTCGGCGTATTCGCGATATTTCTCGCGAGTTTTCAGAAAGTCAATCGTATTTTCGATGTGGAAAGCGCGCGCGATAGTCTCTTTGTCGTCGGCCAGATCGGCGTACATCTGCTCGAAATCGGGGGAATCGAGCAGATCGGCGACGCGAATGCCCCGGCGCGCGATTTTGTCCTCATAGCTGGGTCCGATGCCGCGCGAAGTAGTGCCGATCGCCACCCGACCCTCGCGTCCCTCGGACAATTTCTCCACCAGCCGATGAAAGGGAAAAATTACGTGGGCCCGGCTGCTGATCAGGAGCTGCGATTGCACATCCACGCCCGCCGCCACCAGCATATCCATTTCCTCAATGAGGGCAGCGGGATCGATCACTACCCCGTTGCCGATCACGGCTTTCACTCCCGGGCGGAGAATGCCGCTCGGGATGAGCTTGAGGACGAATTTCTTTTCCCCGATATAAACGGTGTGACCCGCGTTGTGGCCTCCCTGGTAACGGGCAACCACATGGAACCGGTCTGAGAAAAGGTCGACCATCTTCCCTTTCCCTTCATCGCCCCATTGAGCGCCCAGGACAATCACATTGCTCATTGCCGCACCGCTGTCTTTTGCATTAGAAGTAAGCCCAAAACTTTTAATTGTAGCGCAAGGGCGGTATGTTAACCTCGAAAAGATGCAGCTTTCAGATATCTTTCGGGCACTCGGGGAGTCCACGTTCGAGCAACTCCTGCGCAGCGTGTCCATTGGAAAGCTGAAGACTTTTCAGCTCTACGAGCGCGTGAAGCTTCGTTTCCACATGAACAAGCTCAACTCCGAGACCTTACGAAAGGCCGCTCCGCGCCTCTGGACGCGCCTGACGGAGGAGGAGGAGTTCGCCACCGATGTTGCGCAGACCATTCTGGTGTCGCACCTGGACATGATCCGGGCGATGCTGGATTTCCTGGAAATCCCGCATGAGGATGGATTTTTCGCCAAGGACCTGGATGTGACCGGTAAACTTACAGAAGGCTGGCAGCAGCGCGCCTTTGATAAATTTCGCGGCCAATACCCCGAGGCCGTGCTGTTGTTCTACATCAATCATCTGAACTGGGAACTGACGAAAGCCGACGAGGTCTTCAAGCCGGCGGCAATCCCAGCCTAGGACGACGCGATGGACTTATTCAGCGCCGCGGAAAAAGGCGACACCGAGCGTGTCATTGCGCTGCTGGCGGAGAGCCGGAGCTCGGTTAACGCTCACCGGGCCGATGGTTGGACCGCGCTGCACCTGGCTGCCTATTACGGTCATGCGGCCACCGCCGAAGTGCTGTTGGCGAACGGGGCCGACGTCCATCTGCGGTCAGCTAATACCATGAACAATACGCCCATCCATGCGGCTGCGGCCGGAGGGCACATAGCGGCGATCTCCGTCCTGCTGGCGCACGGAAGTGACGTAAATGCAGCGCAGCACGGCGGTTGGACCGCGCTGCATGCGGCGGCTGCCTCGGGCAACACTGAACTAATGAAACTACTGCTGGCGCATGGCGGCAATCCGGATCTAACCAGCGATGACGACAGAACTTCCTTATCCCTCGCAATGGAAAAGAATCACTCCCAAATTGCCGATTTGTTGAAGTTGAAATTTTAGATGCCCACCCTGGACGAACTGGCAGAACAGACGCTACACCGAATCCATTCAGCCCCGGACGCCGAGACATTGGAAGCGGTCCGCGTGGAGGTTCTCGGGCGCAAGGGATCGCTGGCACAGCTGAGCAAGACGATGGCGCAGTTGTCGGCGGAGGAGCGGGCCAGCGTAGGGCGCACGCTGAATGCGGCCAAGCAAGCGCTCGAGTCGGCTCTGGACGCCCGCAAGGTGCAATTTGAGTCCGAGCAGATGGCTCTCCAGTTGGAGGCCGAATGGGTCGACCTCACCCTTCCAGCGCCGGGTCCGCGGCCGGGGCGGCTTCACCCGATTACGCAAATTCAGGAAGAGATCGAGCAGCTCTTCCTGTCCATGGGCTTCACTGTGCTGGATGGGCCCGAGGTGGAGACCGAGTTCAACAATTTCGATGCGCTGAACATTCCCCCGGATCATCCCGCCCGGGATATGCAGGACACATTTTGGCTCGGCCCGGGGCAGTTGCTGCGAACGCATACCTCGCCGGTGCAGATTCGAGGCATGAAGAAGCTGGGGCCGCCGCTTCGCATGATCGCGCCCGGCCGGGTGTTCCGGAACGAAGAGGTGGACGCCTCGCATGAGCATACCTTCTATCAACTGGAAGGGATGATGATCGATCGCGATGTTTCCATCGCGAATCTGATCTACTTCATGAAGACGCTGCTGAGCGCCGTCTTCCAACGCGAAGTGACGGTGCGGCTGAGACCCGGGTATTTCCCTTTCGTCGAGCCCGGATTCGAGCTGGATATTCAGTGTCTGATCTGCGGCGGTCCCGGCTGTCCGGTATGCAAGCAGAGCGGCTGGGTGGAGCTGCTTCCCTGCGGGCTGGTGCACCCGAACGTGCTGAAAATGGCCGGCATCGATCCCGAGGTCTGGAACGGCTTTGCCTTCGGGCTGGGGCTAACCAGGCTGGTGATGATGCGGTATGGCATCGACGATATCCGCTGGCTCCAGAGCGGCGATCTCCGCTTCGTGAAACAGTTCTGAGGTTTTAAAAACACACGTGCATTTCTCCTACAACTGGATTTGTGAGCTGGTGGACGGGCTCAAAAGCGACCCCGCCGAGCTCAGCCGCCTGATCACCATGAAGACCGCGGAGAGTGAGGGCACTCACTCCGTGGGAGAACATTTCCGGCAGGTTCGCGCGGCCCGGGTTCTGACCGTGGAGCCGATTGAAGGCAGCAAGAACCGCAAAGCCATTGTGGACGCGGGTGATCTGGGTAGCAAGACGGTGGTGTGCGGAGCGCCCAATTGCCGCGCGGGCATGGTCACTGCCTATGTGCCAAGCGGCGCCGTACTGGACGGACGGGAAATTCGTAAGGTCCGCATCAGCGGCATAGAGAGCGAGGGCATGCTGGCCAGCGGTGCCGAGCTTGGCCTGAACCGGGATCAGGCGGGAATCCTCGAACTGGAACTGGAACCGGCGGCGGATCTCGGCTGTGCGCCCGATACCATCATCGAAATCGACAATAAATCGCTGACGCATCGCCCCGACTTGTGGGGACACCACGGGATGGCGCGGGAAGTGGCGGCGATCGCCGGCCGGCGCCTGCTCGATCCCGTGAAGTTGAGCTGTTTGCCGGACGGTGAAGCCGGCATCGGAATATCGGTGGAAGATGCGAACCTCTGCCAGCGGTATAGCGCGCTGGTTTTCGAGAATGTGAGCGTCAAGCCATCGCCCCTATGGCTGCAGTACCGCCTCCAGGCCATCGGGCTGAATCCGATCAACAACATTGTGGACGTGACGAATTATGTGATGGCGGAGTTGTCCCAGCCCATGCACGCCTTCGATGCCGATAAGCTGCGGGGCTCCACTATTTTCGTGCGAAACGCTCGCGGCGGCGAGCGGCTGCATGCGCTGAATGATGAGAGCTACCAGCTGAATCCGTCGAACTTGGTGATCGCGGACGCGAGTGGCCCCATCGCGCTGGCGGGGGTGATCGGCGGGATGGACAGCGCCATCAGCCCCGCTACTACGCGCTTTGTGCTGGAAAGCGCGTGCTTCCACGCCGGTAGCGTGCGCAAAACGTCTTCCTCCCTGAGGCTGAGGACCGACGCTTCAATGCGGTTCGAAAAATCGCAGGATGCGAATAACACCGTGCGCGGCTTGGCGCGCGCCGTGGAACTGCTGCGGGAAGTTTCGCCCGGGATCCGGATCGCCGGCGGGCTCGCCGATCAGAAACAGGAGTTGGCGGGAGTTCCGCGAATCCACCTGCCGCTCGATTGGCTGAATCGAAAATTAGGCCGCCGGGTGGACGCCCCCCAGGTACGATCCATTCTGGAATCCCTGGAGTTTGGCGTGGAGGAGACCGAGGCTCGAGCCTTTCTGGTGTCGGTTCCGAGCTGGCGCAGCACCAAGGACATTTCCATAAAAGAAGATCTGGTGGAAGAGGTCGGCCGGATGATCGGGTACGATTCAATCGCGCCGGTGCCTCCCGCGCTACCGGCCAGCGTGCCGCCGCCGAATCCCGAACGCGCATTTCATCACGAGCTGAGGCAACTTGTGGCGGCGCAGGGGTTCGATGAGGTCTACAACTACTCGTTCCTCAGCGAAGACGTGGTGCGCCAGTTTTCGCTGGCGGTGGAGGAGCATGCGGCTGTTGCGAATCCGATCGCAGCGGACCAGAGTCTTTTGCGGATGAGCCTCGTGCCGGGCATTTGGAAAAACATCGTCGAGAACAGCAAGTATTCCGACTCCTTCCGGCTCTTTGAGATCGGCCGCGAGATTCACAAGCAGCCAGGCGGACTGCCAAACGAAATTACCCACGTGGCTGCGGCTGTGTACAGCCGCGGCAGCAGCTCGGCGGACCACCTTTTTGAGTTGAAAGCCCTTGCCTTGAGCCTGGACGGAAGGCTGGCAGTGACCGGGACGGAAGCGCGTCCCTACGAGCACCCGAAACGCACCGCAGCGCTGCGGCTGCAGGGCAGGGAAGTTGGGCGCCTATTCGAGCTTCACCCCTCGCTGCTGAAACACGGCAGGGCGGCAATTCTGGATCTGGATGTGGACACGCTGTACAGCCTGCGAGCTGAGACGCGGCGATACCGTCCCATCCGGCGTTTTCCGGCGAGCGGATTTGACCTTTCCGTGGTAGCGGGCGCGCGGGAACCAGCCGGCGTGGTGCAGAATCACCTGCAAGAGCTAGCGGGACCGGAGTTAGAGACGGTGGAGTTCGTGCGGGAGTTCACTCTGCCAGACGGCCGGCGGAGCCTGTCGTACAAGGTGACGGTGGCCGCGCCGGACCGCACGCTCTCCTCGGAAGAGGTAGGACGCATGCGATCGGAGATGATCGAGGGATTGCGCGCCAAGGGTTACGAGCTGCGGGTGTGAGCCGCAGCCAGTCTACCGGAGCTGGTGGTCGATCTCCTGCAGCCAGTCCGGGCGCTTGAGCACTTCGCGGGGCTTGCTGCCATCGGGAGGTCCGATGATGCCCTCGCGCTGCATCATGTCGAGAATTCGCGCCGCCCGCCCGTAGCCGAGACGCAAGCGCCGCTGGAGAGTCGACGTGGACGCCTTTCCCATCTCCAGAACCACGCGTACGGCGTCCTGGTACATCGGGTCTTCCTGGCCGTCGAACTCCTCCAGCTCGGAGCCTTCCTCTTCGTCACTCGGAGGCGCCAGCAGGAACGTCTGGTCGTACTCGGGCCGCGCCTGCTGCTTCCAAAACTCTACAACGCTGTTGATTTCATTCTCGGTGACATAGGCGGCGTGGACGCGCGTGAGCCGCGAGGAGCCCGGCGGCAGCATCAGCATGTCGCCCTTGCCAAGAAGGTGCTCGGAACCCATAACGTCCAGAATGGTGCGTGAATCCACGCGGGTCGCTACCCGGAAACTGATTCGGGCGGGGAAGTTTGCCTTGATCAGCCCGGTGATAACGTCCACGCTCGGGCGCTGGGTGGCGAGCACAAGGTGCATGCCCACAGCGCGGGCCATCTGCGCCAAGCGAGTGACCGACTCTTCCACATTGGCGCGCTCCAGCATCATCAAGTCAGCCAACTCGTCGATCAGGATCAAAATGTACGGCAGCGGCTGCAGCTCTTCAGCAACCGGTTCGTTATCTTCGAACAGGCTGCGCGGAACTTGCTGAGTAGCGCGAATCTTCTTGTTGTACTGATCGATATTGCGGACGCCTTGCGCGGCCAGCAGCTTCAAGCGCCGCTCCATCTCGAGCACCGCGTTCCGCAGGGCGTTAGTCGCCTTCCGCGGATCGGTGATCACGGGCGTCAGCAGATGGGGAATGCCTTCGTAGATTCCCAGTTCTACGCGCTTGGGGTCCACCATGATCATCCGCACATCGTTGGGCGTCGATTTGTAGAGCAGCGACATGATCAGCGTGTTCAGCATGACGCTCTTGCCCGACCCGGTGGAGCCGGCAATGAGCAGGTGCGGCATGGAATCCAGGGCGGCCACTTTGATGCGGCCGCTAATGTCCTTGCCGAGCGAGATAGTCAGCGGGGAGGAGGAGTTGAGAAATTCATCCGACTCCAGAATCTCGCGCAGGCTGATGACCTCCCGATTGGTATTCGGCACCTCGATGCCGACGGTCGGCTTGCCCGGAATGCGCTCGATCAGGATGGACTCGGCCTGCAGGCCGAGACAGAGGTCCTCGGTCAGCGCTGTAATGCGGCTGTACTTTACTCCCGCTTCGGGCTTGAATTCGAAGGTGGTCACAACGGGGCCGGGATTGATCTGAACCACGGATCCCAATACGTTGAACTCTTCGAACTTCGCTTTGATCCGTACTGCGATGTCCTTCAACTCCTGGCTGTCGAAGGTGGCGCGGCCTTGCGGCTCGGTCAGCAGCTCCGTTGCCGGCATGGTGAAGAAGGATCGGGTCTTCTTTAGCGGCTTTCTATCCGCAGGCTTTGTAACCGGTTCCTCTTCCGAGGCGTAGGGAACCACGGGAATCGAGTCGACTTCAGGCGGGAGGGGCCGTGCCGGCGCAGGCTCCTGCCGGGCCCACTCCGCCACAGTGCGGATGGGGATGTCTTCCTCCACGGCAGGTTCGTCTTCCCAGGGGGGGCGATTGGCCAAGGACTCAACTGCCGGCTCGGGATGATTTGGAGCGCTGACAGGATCGGCAAACCGCGACCGGCGGGCGGCCTTCTCCTCACGCGCGGCCACCTTCTGTTCGCGGCGCAACTCCTCGCGCCGCTGCGCCCGGATGCGTGCGGCCTCCATTCGTTTGTGCCGTCGCATATCGCGCCAGCTTTGAAACTCCGTCCATCTTCTTCTCAGGAAGGCGATCGGGCCGGCGAACCAAACAGCGAGCTTCGACATGGAAAAGGTGGATACCAGATACAGGGAGAGAATCAGGCCTGCCAGGGTTAGCAAAATGGCGCCCGTCATGTTGAGTACCGAGATCAGGTACTCGGCCAGTAGGATTCCGATGACGCCGCCGGGAGCGATAGCTCCAGCGAACGGGCGCCAGGCAGGACCGAAGGAGAAGGCTGTGCAGGTTCCCAGGATCAGCATTGCGGCGCCGAACAGCTTGATGAATTGCGCCTGGATGGGTTCCGAGCGGAGCCACTTCCACGCCAGCGACATGAGCAGGACAGGAAAGGCAAAGGAGCCGAAGCCGACCATTTGCAGGCTGTAGTCGGAAACGGCGGCGCCTACTCTACCGATCAGGTTGAGCGGCCGGGCAGAAATCGCCACGGTGTTCAACGAGGGATCTTGTGGGTGATACGAAATCAAGCTCAGGATAAAGCAGATACCGAGCAGTAGATACACTACTGCGAAGGCTTCATTGAGCCGTGTGTGTCGAGTTGGACCTAAAAGCTTCATCCCGTTAACGGCGGGAGAAAGCCAGAGCGATCACTATTATGCCAAAAATTATCCGGTACCATGCAAAGAAGGTGAGGCTGTGGTTCCGGAGGTATTTCAGGAAGAAAGCGATGACCGCCCAGCCAACCAGACCGCTAATGACGATTCCGAGCGCGAATTCCGTTCCGGCGCCGGGCGGCAGCCCGCCCTCCTTATGTAGATCGTAGAGTGCCTTGGCCGCGGCCGCTCCGATTGCCGGGGTGGAGAGAAGGAAGGAAAAGCGTGCCGCAGCCTGCCGGTCCAGATTGCGAAAAAGGCCGGTAGTGATGGTGATGCCGCTGCGCGAGGTGCCGGGAATCACCGCGAGCGCCTGAGAACATCCGATGATGGCGGCATCCAGGGCGTTGACCTGTCCCAGGTTGCGCGAGCGGGCGCTCACCTTCTCGGCGAGCATCATCAAGATGGCGACGAAGATCAGCATGGTTCCAATCACCCAGGGATTTCGCCAGGACGTTTCGGCCTGCTTGTTGAAGGCGAGCCCGAAGATTCCCACGGGAATGGTAGCGGCGGCCAGCAGCCAGAGCAGCATGCGGTTCTTCCGAAGCTCCTCATCCGATCCCGCAGACATGCCCAGCCCCTGCCCGATCACTTGCACCCAATCGCGGAAAAAATAGATCAACACGGCCACCAGCGTGCCGATATGGAGAGCGATATCAAAGGGGAGGCCTGGGTCTTGCCATCCAAACAGCCACGGCGCCAGGTACAAATGAGCGGTACTGCTAATCGGGAGGAACTCGCTGAGTCCCTGAACAATCGCCAGGATGACGACCTGATAAAGAGGCATACCATTACAGACTAGCTCAGGGATCCCATGATCCCAGCGGTTCGTATAATGAAAAAACACGCCGACATGCGAATGACAAAAATAGTTGCCACGCTGGGTCCCGCCAGCGATTCGCCGGAGACTCTCGGCAAGCTTTTCGATGCGGGAGTAGACGTCTTCCGGCTGAATGCATCGCATGGCGTCCAGGCGGATCATGCGCGCCGGTTGCAGCTGGTGAGGCAAATAGCCGCCGAACGGCAGGTGCATGCGGGTGTGCTGCTGGACTTGCAGGGGCCGAAGATCCGGCTCGGCACGTTTGAAAACGGAGGCTGCACGCTGGAAAACGGCCGCACCTTCCGGATCACAACCGATATCGTGTCCGGCACGTGTGAGCGTGCCTCCACCACGTACGCCGACTTCGTAAAAGACATCAAGTCTGGCGACCAGGTTCTGCTGGCGGACGGCAGCGTGGAACTGAAGGTGATGGATAAGACCGCTACCGACGCCATTTGCCAGGTGGTCTCCGGCGGGCCGATCGGGGACCGCAAGGGAATCAATCTCCCGGGAGTGGAGGTCAGCACTTCCTCGCTGACAAAAAAAGATGTCGCGGATCTGCGCTTCGGTCTGGAGGCGGGCGTGGACTTTGTCGCGCTCTCGTTCGTGCGCAAGCGGGATGATGTACTGAAGCTCAGACTCTATTTGGAGGAGACCGATTCGCGGGTACAGATCATCGCGAAAATCGAGAAGCCGGAGGCATGGAAGAATCTGGACGCCATCCTCGAAGAAAGCGATGGAGTGATGGTGGCCCGCGGCGACCTGGGCGTCGAGATGGCCCTGGAAAAAGTGCCCTTCATTCAAAAGTCGATTATCGAGCGGTCGCGTAAGCACGGCAAATTCGTGATTACCGCCACGCAGATGCTGGAATCGATGATTGAGCATCCTTATCCCACACGGGCGGAAGTAAGCGACATTGCGAACGCCATTTACGACGGTACGGATGCCGTCATGCTGTCGGCCGAAACATCCAGCGGGTCGTATCCGGTGGAAGCGACCAGGATGATGTCGCGAATCGCCTTGGAATCGGAAGCCTCCATTCGAAATCAGGGATTCAAAGATCCGCCCAAGCGCGAAGCGCAGCCGACCTACGCGGAGATTGTGGCCGACACCGCCTACCGCGCCGCGCGTATGCAAGGCGCCAGCGCCATTATTGTATTCACCGCCAGCGGCTCCAGCGCGCGTCTTGTGTCCCGCTACCGCCCGCCGGTTCCCATTTATGCATTCACCGGCAGCGAGCTGGTCGCCCGCCAGCTTTCCGTGATTTATGGCGTGCACGCCATCCTGTCACCCGACCCCACGCACACCGATGAGATGGTGGCGTTAATGGACCGCATGCTTCTCGAGCGCGGCCTGGTGCAGGAACGGGACAGTGTCGTGTTTATCGCCGGACAGCCGATTGGCCGTCCTGGGACCACCAACTTGCTGAAGCTCCACCGGATCGGGGAGCTTTGGTAGCCGCTTACTGAACAAGCACCTTCGTCAGGCCGGCGTTATTGGAGCTGTCGAATACGCGGATGACCACCAGATGCTCTCCGGCGCTGAGGTTGTCGAGTCGGATGAGGAAATGCTCCTCCCGGCCATCGATAATTCCGTCTGAGGCCTGCAGCGGGGCCCACGCCATGGCATCGAGCGAATATTCCGCCCGGCGCAGCGACGAGGCCGAGTCTTTGGCCTGCACATCGATTTCGACCTGCGGGCCGCTCCTGCGCGGCGCGGCAGCGACCACTACCGGAGGAGTGTTGTCAAAAAGAACCGGCGCGCTGATCAATTCCGCCTCGCGCGCCGTGTCACCAGGATTGGCTGACTTGTCGGAGGCGACGAGGCGAAAATAGTATTTGCCATCGGCAAAAATGTCGCCGTCGAGTGTCAGGGACATGTCCGCAAAGTTCGATCGAAGCAGCTTCCACTGGTTTTCCCCCTCGCCACGAAAATAGAGAGCGTAAGAAAGCCGGTCGCCATCCGGATCTTCCGCCTGCCAGGTGATCACAATTTGCTGCGACACACTGCGCGAAAGGTTTTGCGTGGTGGTGCCGGAGACACTGGAGGCTCCGGCTTCTCCCGTGTCGGTGACGGTGATGCTGTAGACACCGGCGGCGGCCTGTGCGGGCTTCACGCTGGAGCTGACGGCTGCCACCTGAGTGGTTACATTAATCGATTTGATTGTCGGCGGCATATTCTGCGGCAGGTAGGAAAGAGTAACCGAGCTCAGCGACGGTGTGCTCCCCGCAGTGCCTTTTAATTCTGCGCGCCATTGAATGAAGCGGGCGTTGGGGCTTTTCATTGCGGCGCCGCTCGGCTCTGAGAGTGCGTCGGACCAGTCACTCCAGGTCCTATCGGGACGCGCCGAGTTTCCCGACCGGGTCCTGAACAGCAACTGCGTACCGGCCGGTTTATCCGCACGCCAGCTCAACTGGCCCCAGCGGGCAACGCCGGACGCATCATGGACCGGGGCATCATAGGACCCCTCCGCGCCAGCTGTCTCGCCCAGCCGAAACAGTTTTCCCATAGTGCCGGTTGCGGCGATGAGCGACCCTTTGGAGGCAAGCAGCCGGGTCGTTTCTCCCTCGTTGGTTTGCGCCACCAGGGTCAAGCGCTTGTCCGCGCCCAGCCGGTAAATACGGCCCTGCGCGTCGGTCGAAAACAGAACCGAGCCGCCAGAGACAAGCACGTCGTAGGCGTTCTCTTCCTTGGAGGTCCAAATGGTTTCGACGGTATTGTCCGGATTTATTTTGTACAGCGCGGATTTCTCCACACCGGTCATATCCACCACGGAGCCATACGGAGTCGTGACGGGCAGTCCGGCGGGCTTCGGGGACTCCGCCTTCGCTTTGAGTTCTATCGCGGACTGTGGATTGGCCTCATCCGTGACGGTAATGGAAGTCCCGGGCGCAGTGACGGGCGTGGCTGTCGACCCGGGTTGCGCCGTCGTCATGCCGGCCGTGGTCCGCTGCGCTACCGAACCGCCGAGCGCCGCGGCGTAGATGGCTCCATCGGGGCCAAGCACGATCGTCCGGATTTCCGGCAGATTCGCATCGTAGAGCACAAACGCTTTGTCTTTGGCTGCAATCTGATAGAGGATGCCGTTGGGCTCGGTCCCAGCCAGTAGTCTGCCTTGGGCGTCCAATGCGAGGCAGGTAATGTGCGACTGGCCAGTCTCGTAGTAGACCTCGCCCTCCCCGGCACGCGCGACGCGGAACACCTTGCCCTGATCGCCTGTGCCCACATAGAGTGCACCGTCCGTGCCGAAGACCAGCGACCAGATGTATTTCGCCCGGGGAGAGAAATATTCAGTAGCTTTGCCGTTGGTGATGCGAAACACCTTGCCATCCGGTGATGTGCCGGCATACAACGCTCCGTCAGGGCCGGTCGCCAGGGCGAAGATTTCCGGCTGTTCGGCAGTCCAGATCAACGCGCTTTGCCCGTTGCTCTCGACGCGATAAATTCGCCCCCGATGTCCCGTGCCGACGTAAAAAGAGCCATCCGCATTCTGCGCCACGCTCCAAATTGCCGGTTGGTCCGAAGAGAAGAAGCTCTCCAGCTTCGGCGCCAGTGTGACGCGTCCGTCACGGCTCAGCGATAGTCCATTCAGCCGGCCTTTGGAGAAATCCTGAAATGTGTTCATCTCCCAGGATGTGGCGCTGGAAGCTAAGACAGCCGAGGCGGCAGCCACTAGCAGGATAATTGCGCGGATCATTCTTTCACATCCACCTGTACGGTCTTCGATCCGTTAATGACAATATCTCCCGCTCCGATTTCGAACTCGGCGACTTTGGAAGTTCTAGGGAGAGACGGCGAGGGCGAGTGAGTGCGGTTCAACACCATGGCAACGGAGGGCGGCGGGTCCGGCAGGTCTTCGCCCTGAATCAGATAAGCGGGATCGGCTCGCCATACGCGAACATACGCCTTCGAGTTGCCGCGCAGCGCGTTCAGAAAAGAGATGATTTGCGCGGCCGGTCTGGGCTGTGTGACCGCAAAGTGCCGGTATTCGGCGCTGTTAGTGGTCCCTCCATCGGCGACGGTGAAGTAGAGCGGCCCCGTGGGAGCGCCGATCGGCACCGGATAATGAATAGTTTTCGTTACTTCACTGCCGTTTTCGGCCATCAAAACCAGGGTGAGGTCGATCACCTCGCCGGGATGCACGTCGCGCCGCGAAGCCCAGAGTTGATCGATCTGCATCTGCCTCTTTTCCGGCAGAACATCGAGTGTGAGCTCGATACTTCGCAGATTCAATGCGTCCAATGCATTCTGGAGGGCATAGGCGAGGGGCATGGAAGCCGCCAGAGAAGCTTGGAGCGGCACATTGAAATCGCCGGCGTAGACATTCTCCAGTTTCACCGGCGGGGAGCCTTCAAACTCAAATTTGCCGTGAATGCCGATGTTGCCCGGCCCCAGCGTGCGCTCGGTGGCATCCAGCGCCGAATACATGACCATCTGAAAGAGCAGGGGCGAGAGCAGGCGGTCATTCACCAGATCCATGCGATAGGTGGATTTGCCTCCCGCGCCGTTTACGGTCACCGAAAGGGGAACCATGCGGGGCCGCTTTCCAATCTCCCCCAAAATGGCCGCGTTGTTGTCCGACGTGATGGCTCCGATCCACTCTCCGCTGCTCGAAATTTTGAACGAGGACGAAACGTTCGGCAGCAGCGCCAGAACATTGGCGCGGGCGAACGGCAGTTCGGTCGGGCCGACGGCAAGAAATCTATGCCCAAAGGCGTACAGCCGATTTCCGTCCAGGAGGGTGACGGTTCCATCCGCGCCGATGCTCATGTCTCCGGAAACGAGCTGCACGCTGATCATCGACCCCGGCTCCAGCGGGCGCGTGCTCTTCACGCCCGGTCCGTTGCCGCCGGAAACGGCTTGCTGCGGGGAAAATCCAAGCGAGCGCAGTTGAGGTCCGAAATGTTCGACTGTGGCCTGTGTGAAGCCGCTGAATGAGAGCGGCGTCGCAATATCGATAAGCTCCGCAGTGCCCGCGGAGAAGGCTCCCAGACTGGCCATGGGCGGCAGCACCGAACTGTCCGACAGGGAGACCCGGGCGGTGGACGTCGGCGCGCGCGCCGCCACGCGCAGCATCTCCTCGATGGGACGGATGCCCGCTATAGATTCCTTGGAGAATGGGAAGCCCATGGCGACAGCGCCGACCAGGCGTCCATCAATGTAAACCGGCGATCCGCTCATGCCCTGCATCACGCCCGTTCGTTCCAGCGGTCCACCGGAAAGGCGAGCCAGGATAATGGATTGCCTGGGCCCCGCATTTTCAAGAACTCCCAGAATTTCGACATCGAATCCTTCAACACGATCACCCGAAAAGACGGTTTTGCCGACTCCTTTCATCCCTGGGCGAAGATCCTTCAATGGGAAAACAGACTGCGAAGCAGCCGGAGGAGTTGGTTGCCCGGCGGCGGGCTGGGCGAGGGCCATAAACAATGCGGCGGCAGGCATTGTAAGATAGTTAAGTATTCGAAACCCAGTCACGTTACCATCTTAGACGGCTTGATGGGCGGGGACCGTTCCCCTGGATAAGAGTCGTAGTCCTGAACAGAACCGCATGAGTACTATCGCTGAACCGCTTCCCACCACAAATGAAAAACAGGTGCCATGGCTTTCGATGGCCTGGTTCTTTGGTCTGCTGGTCCTTTGTTACGCGCCGGTGCTATGGCGGTTGGTGAACCAGTGGAATAACGACGAGGATATGGGCCACGGCTTTTTCGTGCCCGCCATCGCTGCCTACATCGCGTGGCAGCACCGGGGCCAACTTCTAGCCAGGCCTTTGAAACCGAATTACTGGGGCCTAGCCATCATGGCATTTGCCGCCCTGCAATTAATGGTGGCGACCCTGGGAGCTGAGCTTTTCCTCGCGCGGACCGCCTTTGTGGAGTCCATTATCGGTATTACGTTGTTCCTGGGCGGGACTTATGCAGTGCGAGTGATGGCTTTTCCTCTATTCCTGCTTTTTTTCATGGTTCCGATTCCCGCCGTCATATATAACCAGATCACATTTCCGCTCCAGTTGTTTGCCAGCCAGGTAGCCGAGGTTTCGCTGAATCTCATCGGCATTCCGGTTTACCGCGATGGCAATGTTCTGGAGCTGGCGAGCCAAAAGCTTTCCGTAGTGGAGGCATGCAGCGGAATTCGATCGTTGTTATCGCTCACGTTTCTCTCGCTGGTTTATGCCTATTTCTTCGATAGCAAGGTGTGGATGCGTGTCACCCTCTTCCTGTCCACAATTCCTATCGCAATCGTTGCAAACGCCGGGCGCGTTACCCTGACGGGAATTCTGAGTGAATACAAACCGGAGCTGGCGCACGGTTTTTTTCATACCGCATCAGGGTGGGTGATTTTTATGATCGCGCTAGCTATTTTGATAGCGCTGCATCAATTCTTGAACAGAGCTTACCAGGCAATGCATGAACAGGCTTAATTCGAACGTGGGATTTTTAAAAAGTAAGCAGACGCGAATGCTCACTGGCGTGCTCATTGCGCAGGCGGTGCTCTTCTATAGCATGTCGCGCGGAGAGAAAGTCGCTACCAACCGGCCGCTCGCCCAGTTCCCGGTAACCATCGGGGCTTGGCAAGTGATAGAGGAGGGCGTGATCGAAAAAGAAATACTGGACGTCCTCAAGGCAGATGAGATTCTGACGCGGACCTATGCGAGACCCGGATCGCGGCTGCCGTCAAACCTTTTCGTCGCGTATTTCCGCTCCCAGCGTACCGGACAAGCTCCTCATTCCCCTAAAAACTGCCTGCCGGGCAGCGGTTGGGTGCCATCCAATTCCGACACCGTAAGCGTGCCGATTGCCGGGCGTGAGCCAATTCAAGCCAACCGGTACCTGGTTTCAAAGGGTGAAAATAAAAGTGTCGTCCTGTATTGGTACCAATCGCGAGACCGGGTGGTGCCGAATGAATACCATGCGAAATTCTATGTGGTGGCAGATTCCATCCGTTACAACCGGACGGACACGGCGCTGGTCAGGGTGGTGGTTCCGGTAATCGACAACGATGAAAAGACGGCTACGCAGGAGGGGATCGAGTTCGTGCAGACCTTCTTTAACCCATTGCGGCAGCACTTCCCGTCCTGATGGGTTGCGGAGGACCGGCCTAGCAGAGGCCAGTCCTCGCTCCTCCGTTAGCTGTCCAGCTTTACTTCCAGACTACGAATACGATCGTGGGCTTGCTTCACTTGAGCATACTGCTGCTCGACAACAGATCGAATATTCGAAGGAAGACTGGCTTCCAGGGCTTTCCGGTAGGTGTCCTTGGCGGAATCCTCACCCCGCTCACATTCAGCGACCACCGCCGATTCCCCACCGCCGGTAAAAGCGGCCTTCAGATCGATCCAGCCTCGGTGCGCTGCCGCGAGCGAGCTTCCTGACTTCTCGGGCGTTCCGCCCAGCAACGAGACTTCGGATTGCAACTGGCCGGCAAACTGCGCCCGCTGTCTCGAAAACTCCAGAAATACCGTCTTCAGATGGCTGTTGTTAACATGTTCGGCGGCTTCGCGGAAGCCATTCTCGCCGTCTTTGCAGGTCTCGATGAGCTCGTTCAGTACGGATATAGTTTTGTCGTTGTCGATAGTCATGCAGATTCCTCTGTTTGATTCGACTCTGAAAGTACTGAGCTGTTTCGACGGAATTTGCTCAATCTGTAGAATGGGTCCGGAAGTTGCAGGAGGGGGCCTGTAAGCACCTGATTCCGCGTGAGCGGAAGCCGGGACGCCTTGCACCCTGCCGCTCGCGAGCACGGGAAATTAAGGCTCCGCGTTATAATCATGCGCTTGGAACAGTCTCCTCTCTTTGACCGCGATTTCCGCACAGCGCGGCCCGCACGGACAGTGTACTGCCACCAGGAGTTCCTCAATAAACTAGCCTCCCGGCGGACGGAGCCAGTTGGCAAACGAACCGCGCTACTGATGCAAAAAATGGCCGTGGACATCGCCCGGCTGCACTATAAAGGAACCAGTGGAATCAATCGAGGATGGCGGCGTTCCCGGTTGGGTGGTAGTTCGGGATCGCATTTCTATGCCTGGTGGGCTCCCGCGGGTGCCGCGCCTCTCAAGCCGGAGTCTTCCTTCGAACAGGCTGAAGGCGACGCGGTTTTCCTGCGTGACATCCGTCACCATGACGATCACGCGCACCTGGCGCCCGGCAATCTGACCACTGACTACCTGCCGATGAGCGTTCCGGATATGCGCGGCAGCGAGTATGCGCCGGAACCGTGGACTCCATCGCAACTGCGATTTGCCCGCGGCCGGGCCTTGGCCAGAGTTCTAAAAGGTCACCCGGGGTCGGGCAAAACCACGGCGCTGCTGCACGCCGCCGATGCTGCGCAGGCCGAACGCACGTTGTACCTGACGTTTTCCCTGGATTTGGCTGCCTTGGCCCGCGATTATTTTGACCGCTTCTGTTCCAATGCGCGAACGTTCACGGTGATGACGTACCCCGAATTCCTGCGTGAATTGAGCGGCTGGCGAGGAAGTTCGAACGATCCGAGAGCGGCAAGAGTACAGTTCCGGCGGGATCTTCAGAACTTCCAACGCTCGCTCGGCCCCTGGTCGAATCACCTCGACGAGCTTTATGACGAGATGCATGCCCATCTGGTGGGCGCCGCGGTCCCGGAGCAGTCCGGAAGGTTCCCGAAAGCGGAACGGATGCGGCTTCCGGACGCCGCCTACCGCGCGCAACGCACGCGCTATCTCGGCCCAGCTGCCGAGGTAGTCATCGACACCGCGCGACGGTTGGAGCGCACCGCGGAAGCGCCTTTGGCGGATCGATACTTCCCTGAACTGGCTCTGGCATGGCGGGCCGCCCAGGTGGTTGCTCAAGCCAGCGCTGGAGGAGCCAAGATTGAGCCGGTTTTCTTGAGCTACGGCTGCATCGCAGTGGACGAAGTGCAGGACCTCACACCGCTAGAAGCTTTTGTTGTTTCGGCTCTCGCCCGCCGTCTCAACGCCGGGAGCCGGCCCACGCCGTTATTAGTGGCCGGTGATGAAGCGCAGACCGTGCGCGCCACCGACTTCGAATGGGCATGGATGAACGACATGCTCCACACCTCCGTCGGTCAGCCGCAGGAGTTCAAACTTTCCGTAAATCTGCGGAGCCCCAGGCGCATCGCCGACCTCGTGAACCGCGCCTGGGATTTCTACGATTATCTCCACAAACAGGACCGGCCATCCGGGACGGGCTATGCCGAAATCGACGATGACTCGCCGGATCAGGTCCTATATGCGACTCTTCCGTCCTCCGGGCTCTCATCGCTTCTATTGGAACTCTCGCGGCGCGAAGGGCTCGCGTTAATTGCCTTCGATAAGACGAATCTGCCAGCCGAAGCACTGCCTTTCGTCCTGTCTCCGGCCGAGGCCAAGGGGCTTGACTTTCAATCGGTCTGCGTAGTCAATGGGGGTTCACTGCTGCGCCGCATCGTGGATCAGCGGACTCCGGCCGCGGCCGCTTCACTTGCCAAGCGGTTGGCGATCGACCAGCTTCGCGTGGCGCTTTCGCGTCCTACGGAGCGCCTGCTCTGGCTGGACGCATCGCCTGACGTCGAAACGGTCAAAGAGGTGAGCCGGTTACTCCACCCTCCCGGGGAAATTGCTCTTCCTCCTATCACTGTGGAGGCGCTGCTGACGTGTCTGGATGAAGAAGAGTTGGAACCGGAGGAGCGCATACAACGCTGCCAGAGGGATGCTCGCCAGCTTGTTTCCGTGAAACCAGACCTGGCATGGTCGCGGGCCCACCAGGCCGTGACGCTGCTCGGGCTGCCGGGCGATGTTGCTGCGGTCACTGACCGGGCGGCACGCCAAACCGCGCACATGACACTCGCCGAGGTCTGTTTTCAACTGGCATTTCGCAAAAGACCCTTATCGCCGGAGCTGGGACGGCCGGATCTGTACCAGCAGGCGGCTCATGCATCCCAAAGCGGAGGAAAGTTTCTTCTCGCCAATGCCATGCAGGCGATCGGCGCGGCGGAAGAGGGACATGGAGCGGAGCGTCTGAACAAGATCGCCACGGCAATTCAATTGGTGGGCGAAGCGCGCGAAGAACTGCCGGCTTGGCTCACGCTCGAGATTACGCCCCACGCCAAGGGATGGCTGGATGAATTGGACCGCAATCTTGAGGCCGGCGATAATCCACTGCTTGCGCAAAGGCTGCTGCCGCCGTTTTTCGACGCGCTCGGTCTGCCCGATGCTCAGGCGCGAAAGGATCGCCTGGCACAGCGCGCCGTGCAGATTCTGATGAAGAACCGGCGGTACACTCAGGCTCTTGCAATTTTGGAGAGCCTGCCGGAAGCCAGGCCGAAGCTGGTTGCCGAATGTTACGAAGAGAGTGGCCAATTCGCCAAGGCCGCCATGGTCTACCTGGAATTGGACAATCGCGAGAAGGCGTTGAAGTGTTACCGGTCCGTTCCGGATTTTGCCGCCGCCATCGAATTGGTTCGACAGATGGAGGGCCACGCCGCTCGGGGTTCACTGGAGTGGCTGGCCGAACTGGACGCTCTTCTCGCCCGGCGACCTGACAACTTTAACCGCACGATGACGCCCCCGGAGAAGAAGTTGTTGGAGAGCATGCTGGAGCGGGCCCTGGGTGTGCAACGCAAGAAGCCCGCGGCTAAAAAGGCCGCTCTCAAATCCGCGCTTAAACGCGCGCCCGCAAAGCGCCAGCCAAAGACGTGATCGGCGGGCAAAGCCGCGGGCGAGCCATCTTCCATCCGCGCAGGCCAGACGGCCTTTTCCGCGTTTTTCGATGTTACGATGGCACAGTCGGAAGGCAGGAGCAACTACAATGGCTTGCAATTCGAGGTCAACGCCGGTTCCATGATCACCTTTGACGTGAACTACACTTCACCGCGCCGGAGACCGGAATGACGTCGCGCTTGAGTCAGAGCACAGGTTACAGCCGCCGGGACTTTTTGGCCGCGAGCGCCTTGGCGCCTTTGAAGCCGCAGGCAACGGCCGATCGGAAGTTCTATGCCGGCGCCGCCACGGTCAATATCACGCCAACGCTTGGCGCCCCAATCGCCGGCAACATGACGTATGCTCCAGCCGCTGAGGTTCACGATGAGCTTCACGTCAAGAGTCTGGTTCTTGACAACGACCGTATGCGGCTGGCATTCGCGGTGGTCGACTCCTGCATGGTGCCGGGCGATATCATCGCGCGAGCTAAGCGGCTGATTCAAGATCACACGGGGATTCCACCGGCGAACGTGCTGATCTCAGCCACGCACACCCATAGTGCGCCGGCCGCTACCCACCTGTTCCAGAGCGAACCCGATCCGAAATACGTCGAGTGGCTCACAACCCGGATTGCCGACAGCGTACGGATCGCCGTACAACGCTTGGAGCCGGCGCGCATCGGCTGGGGCGTTGGGCGCGAGGAGCGGTTGCTGTTCTGCCGCCGTTATTTCATGAAGCCCGGCAGTATCCCGCCAAATCCGTTCGGCAACACCACCGAGCGAGTGCAAATGAACCCCCCGGCGGGAAGCCCGGACATCCTCGGGCCGGAAGGGCCGGTAGATCCAGATGTCGGCATCATCGCGGTCGAATCCCGGCAGGGGCGGCCTATCTGCGTGATTGGGAACTATGCCCTGCATTACGTCGGCGGGGTTGGCAAAGCGCATATCTCAGCGGACTATTTTGCCTATTGGGCGGATTCGATGGCCCGGCTGGCCGGCATCCAGCCGAATTCAGGATTCCCGCCCTTCGTTGCCATTCTCACCAACGCCTGTTCCGGACACGATGTCTCGCTAGACCACAGGGCCGCCCAAAAAGCCTCACCTCCGTACGTGAGGATGGAGTCGGTTGCGGGAGTGCTTGCCGCGGAATCCTATCGAACCTGGCGGGGCATCCATTTTCAGGATTGGGCGGAACTGGGAGCGAGTCAGGACGAGCTTGAGTTTGCTGTCCGGCTTCCGAGTCGAGAAGACGTCGCCGAGGCGCGCAAAATTCTGGCCGCCAAGGGCTGGAGTGCCGGGTCGAACGCCCAACTCACGGACCGCCGTGACATTTACGCGCGGGAGACCATCTATCTCGCCGAGTATCCGAAATCGATCCAGACGATCGTACAGGCTTTGCGGATCGGCTCGATGGGGATTGCCACGTTTCCCGGCGAAGCTTTCGCCGAACTGGGTCTGGAAGTTAAAGCAAAAAGCCCTTTTAAGCCGGCAATGCTCATTGAGCTCGCCAACGACTACCGCGGCTATATCCCTACGCCCGAGGCGCATGGGAACGGCGGATATGAGACATGGCGGGCGAAATCGAGTTATTTGGAAGTGATGGCGGCGCCTAAAATGGTCGCCTCTGCGGTACGCCAATTGGCGAAGCTGGCGTAATTACGACGCCACCCAGCGCCATATCAAGAGTGGGCGTGAATGGCGGAGGAAGAGGGATTCGTTCACCTTGTAGGTCCTGATAAGACTCAAGTTCTTGACTTGTAAGAGGTCCAATGTTTCACACCAGCAGAACAAGATGGAATCCCTACTCCCGATTCGCTTTCCAGAATTGGGCCGCCTAGGAATAAAGCCTAGTGGAAACCGTCTCTACTTGGATTTGGGCTGACTCCTGAAGAAGTCACCGATTACCGCAAGGAGTTCGTCGGCCAACCGCTTATTGGGCTGGAGTCTTCCAGCCCAACCCCGCCCGGGATGCAAGACGTCCCATGATGGCATCTGTCCCTGATGGCGGCCCTTGCCCGGATCATGATTTCCGAAGCCATCAATCAGCCGATTCCACACTGGTGAAAAGGTCTGGATCAATAAGGATTCACCGAGAGGAATCCAGATGTCATCGACCACAAGGTAACGGCAGAGAAAATCAGCAATTTCAAGATTTTTTACTTGGCGGATCGAATCGGCGTGTTCGGCCAAGCGATTGTACAAGACAGTTCCCGGCGCAACGTCCAGTCCGAAACCGCCCTTTCGAGCACCAGCGGGAACAGCTTTTCCAACGTAGATCGGCGTCTCACGTTGGGGCTTCGATTTCAGCGAGATTGATTTATAACCCGGGAAACCACCAGCGTAGTAGATTGCGTACACTCCCGCTCCGATGAACGGTTCTTCGGGCGGGAGTGGTCCAAGGGCTTTGGCGAGAAGAGCGTCCGCAACGCTGACGCCAAGGTTGCGCTTGTCTAGTGGGTTATAGGGGGGTTCAGATCGCATGGTGAAGCGGGACGCTTCACCTTTGGGTTAAGATGCCGTCTGATATCGGAAGCGACCACTTCCGACAATTGTACCGGAACCGCGTTCCCCAATTGGCGCATTGTTTCCGTCCACGAACCGTGGAACACAAAACTATCCGGAAACGTTTGGATGCGTGCCGATTCCCGCACGGTAAAATAACGAACCCGTCCGTTCGGAAGGCGCACCATATTCTCTCCACCCGGCACACCATGATCGCCAGCCTTTAGTGTCTTGGCGGGTTCGTCCAGGGGGCTTCCCGTATGGCCGGGATAGGGTCTAGCACCCGGCTGTAGGACGTGATTCATAACCATGCGATCAGTGCTTTTTTCGGGGTCAGGCAAATCGGAGATGGCGTCTCGCACCGTCTTCCATGGCGAATCAAGAGGAAGCAATGAGGCGAGTCGGTCAAGGCGTGGCCGGAGTTTGGCTGGCACTGGCGGCTTGTTTCTCTTGCTGATTTCGTGCCGATCCCAATACTCTCCCGTCACCCACTGATCGGCTAGAAGTGCATCCTGTGAATGCGTGGGAGCCGGAAAGGACCATTCCACGCTGAGATCTGATCGGAAGGCGACGATGAACACCCGTTCCCTCCGTTGCGGCACTCCATAATGGGCAGCATTCAGAAGTTGGAACAGCACCTTGTATTCCAAGCCCCGTTCCCGCCCGGACGTGTGGTGCCTTTCGAGCTTCGACAAGTGATCCATCCAAGATTCCCCGGTCTTCCGTGTCACTTCCGGGTGGCGCACCATCAGCGTGATGTACTCGAAGTATTTGGCGAAGGACTGCCGCAAGAGACCCTTCACATTTTCAATCAGGACTGCCTTCGGCCGCAGAATGCGAATAGCCGCAACGGTGTCGGGAAAAAGGTTGCGTTCATCTTGGTAGCCCCGATGCTTCCCTCCAAGCGACCATGGCTGACACGGGACGCCAGCGGCCAGAAGATCGGTGCCTTCGCCAACCGCGCCAAAGTCGAATACCCGAACATCCTCCTGATGGAGAGGCCATTCAACGAGCGGCTTAACTTTTCGACGCTGATTCTCCCTGATCGTCTCGCACGCATCGGCGTCTATCTCGATAACGGCTTTGTGCTGAAATCCGGCATTGGAGACGCCAAGGGCAAGGCCCCCAACTCCAGCGAACAGTTCAACGGAAGTCATCGGTTTGAATCCAAGAACTCTAGTATCCGACGCTTGAGCTTTTCTTGATCGGCCAATTGGCACTCCCAGACGACCAGAAGCCGCCATCCATCTTTTCGGAGCTTCCGTTGATTTCGTGAATCACGTTTTCGATTCTCTTCCAGTTTCGGCTCCCAAAATTCCAAACGGGACTTCGGCATTCGGCACAGCGAACAACCGGAGTGCCGATGCCAGAAGCAACCATGGACGAAGATCACGCGCTTCAACCGGGCAAACACCAGATCCGGCTTCCCCGGCAATTTGCCAGCGTGAAGGCGATACCGAAAACCAAGTCCGTACACAAGTCGTCGAATAGCCATTTCCGGTTGGGTGTTTTTCCCCTTGACCCGGCCCATGCGTTCGCTACGTTCTTGAGGTGAGAGTGTGTCCATGGCCAGACCTACGCCTCAACCGAACGTCTTTGAAATATTTTCGTTCCCGATTGCAGAGACCGCAACCAGGGCATAATGTGATCCGAGTGAAGTTCGTCTCGCTCCCATCGGGCATTCGGATAACTGCAACCCGTCACCGGGGACCCTCGGATCGCCACACGCCGTCGGCCGTCCCGACCGCCACTGTTGCCGCGACGGGTCGAAGAAGGAACCGATTTGTCAACCTGACAGCTAATCAACACAACGATTTCCTCTAATGTGTCGCCAGCTGTGCGTGACTGTGTAAGTTCTATTACGCGTATGTTGCTGATTCTAAAATAGAATAAAATGGCGGAGGAAGAGGGATTCGAACCCCCGGACGAGTTTCCCCGTCAACGGTTTTCAAGACCGCCGGTTTCAACCACTCACCCATTCCTCCGGTACCAAATTAGCGAATGTCGGGCAGCTTCCGCAAATGCGGGACCGGCGGCGCACCAACCCAATGTGGAAGTTTTTACGATTCGCCGCAATAGTTGCTTTGTTCTCAAGACGTTAGTCACGGCTAAAGGATTGAGCAACCCCCGGGTAGCGTAGGTGTAAGTCATTCCGTTTGCTCAGGGTAGGAGCAATCCTCGGACGCCCGTGTCTATGTTATCCACGGTGGAAGCAAAATTGCCCTAGAGTAACCGTGCGCGGAGCGGTTATCCAATACAGACGCTACCTGGGGGCAAAGATTACGTGCTTGACGCCAGGAATTCATTAAGGAGCTATAAATGCTTTCGTTCATTAGTTTAGTTCTCTTTGGGCTGGTGGTCGGAGTGATCGCCAAGCTTCTGATGCCGGGACGCGACCCGGGAGGTTTTATCATCACGATACTGCTAGGAATCGCGGGCGCGGTCCTTGGCGGCTATGTGGGTCGTCTCATGGGCTTTTATGGACCAAACGAGGGTGCCGGCTTCTTTATGGCGCTGCTCGGTTCCATTATTCTCCTCGCAATCTACCGATTGACGCTGAGAAGGGGCACTGCGGTTTAGTGCGGAGGCTACATGAAAATCCAGACACTCCAAGATCTGTTTCTCGAAGAGATTAAAGACCTTTATAACGCCGAGAATCAATTGGTAAAGGCGCTCCCGAAGATGGCTAAGGCGGCCAAATCGCCGGAACTCAAGGCTGCGTTCCAGGCCCATTTGGAAGAAACCAAGGGCCAAGTGGAGCGCTTGGTGCAGGTGTTTGCCGTACTAGGCAAACCGGTCAAAGGAAAGACATGCGCGGCGATGAAAGGTCTTATCGAGGAAGGCTCTGAGCTGATCAGTGAAGATGCGGAGCCTCATGTGAAGGACGCGGGCCTGATCGTCGCTGCCCAGAAGGTAGAGCACTACGAGATTGCTTCCTACGGATCGCTTTGTGTGTTTGCCGAGTTACTCGGGCTTAAAGCAGCGAAAAAATTACTAAAAGAGACGATGGCCGAAGAAGAATCGGCGGATAAAAAGTTAACCCAGATAGCGGAAGGTCTGGTAAATTCAGAAGCTTTAGCCAGCCATTAGTCTTGCAGAAAAAAATAACAAGGATTGGTGAAATCAGCAAATGACACGCGAAGAATACGGCGCAGCATATCAGAAGGGTTTCAACTTGACGGTCCGGTTCCTGGTATCCCGGGGGCTCGCTTATGATTCAGCTCAGGAAACTGCGCAGGCAGCATGGGTTAAGGGGTGGGAACGCCTGGGTCAACTCCGGGATCCCTCCATGGTGCTCACGTGGATGAACAGCATTGCTCTTAACATCCATCGCAGCTACATTCGCCGGGAACCGCTTTTGCAGGCTTTGCCTGAGTTGTCGACGGCCCCGAAGATCAATCTGGCTGCCATCGATGTACGCCGTATTCTAAAATCGTGTAAACACAATGATCGAATGGTCTTGCAGCGTCATTATCTAGAAGGCTTCAAGGTCCAGGAAATAGCTGAACAGCAGGGCTGGACGGAAACCGCAGTTCGTATCCGGCTTTTACGCGCACGCCGGACGGTGGGAAAACGTCTCGGGCGGCGGTTCCCCGAGCCCGGCCAAAGTGGACATGGCCGTAGGACGGCGACGGCGGTAGCGGTGCCCGGTGCTGAGGCTGCCGCGGCGGCATAGATCAGACGGAAAAAAGGGCGGCCACGAGCCGCCCTAAATGTTTTAGGAGGCTATTAAAATGCAATTACGTTTCATTGGCTTGTTAATGATCTCTTCGCTGGCGGTCTTCGCCAAGGAGGAGCCCACGGCCCGGATCGAGGAGTCGGCCAAGGTCTTCACTGAGATTATGGGCACCCCCGACAAGAGTATTCCTCAAGAATTGATCCAGCGTGCCAAGTGCTTGGTGATTATTCCTGGAATGAAGAAAGCGGGATTCATCGTGGGAGCGCAGTACGGCAAGGGTGTAATGGTGTGCCGCCAGGCGGCGGGGCGGACGGGCTGGTCGGGCCCTTCCACGGTGCGCATTGAAGGTGGAAGCATCGGCGCCCAGATAGGTGGGGGAGAAACGGATGTCGTCCTGGTAGTGTTGAATCAGCGCGGAGCGGAAAAGCTGATGAAGAGCGAGTTCACGCTGGGAGCCGACGCGGGAGTGATGGCTGGTCCCGTCGGTCGGGAAGGTTCTGCCCAAACGGACGCCCTGATGACAGCTGAGATCCTGTCCTATTCCAGATCCCGCGGCTTGTTCGCCGGTGTGACTTTGAATGGGTCTACGTTGCGGTCCGATGATAAGGATAACGCCGCCATCTACGGGAGCGCCGTCACACACCAGGATATTCTAAATGGCAAAGTGAAAGCACCCGCCTCGGCGAACGTGCTGTATTCATCGCTTAGGAAGTATCCCGAAAGTTCCAACCCCGAGAGAATGGAGAAAAAGACGACAACGGGCGAACGGTCACGGAAAACCGAAAAGACAAAATAGCTCTGGTGGTGTGAGCTCTTGGGAGAGATGACTATGATGAAACGCAATTTGCTAATCTCTCTGCTCGCAGGTTCGGCGATTCTGCAGGGAGACACGCTATATCTACGCGATGGGCGAACCCTCAACGGCTCGTTTGTGAGTGGGACAAGCCGCGAAGTTCGCTTTTCCGTCGATGGAGGATCTACTCAGAAGTTCGCCGTCGACTCCGTGCAAACAGTGACCTTCGGAGAGAGTGTAGCGAGCGGGGTTTCCCCCGCGAATGACAGTGTTCGTTCGCGGAACGTGCGGTTCGCCGTGCCAGCCGGGACAGTGGTTACGGTGCGGATGATCGACTCGATAAATTCCGATGCTACTAATGCTGGTGAAACGTTCCGTGCGAGCCTGGACGAGCCGCTGGTTGTCAATAATGAGGCGATCGCTCCCAAAGGCAGCGATGTAACTCTAAAGATTGTACGCGTGCAGCAGTCCGGCACCGTTTCTGGCAACGAGGAGATCTCGCTTGGCCTGTCGGAAATAGCGGTCAATGGGCGGCGCTACGCGGCGAGTAGCAGGGATGCACAGGTTTCCGCGAAATCGCGCGGCAAGCAATCTGCGGAAATCATTGGCGGTACGGCCGTTGTGGGCGCGATTATCGGAGCCATCGCCGGCGGCGGCAAAGGCGCGGCAATCGGGGCGGCGGCCGGAGCTGGAGCAGGCACGGCAGTGCAGGCAGTTCGCGGGCAGCGCGTGCAAATCCCTTCGGAATCAAAGCTTGATTTTACTCTTTCCGAGCCTCTCTCCATCGAATAGGTTGGACTGTAGCAAAGGAGTATCCGGGCGCCTGTTGAAGGCGCCCTTTTTTAGTCTCCGGTAGCACGTTGCTTGCGTGGGGCGCGATTCTGAGCGGCGGATTTTCGCTCGCCTGAGCGTACTGCCGGCTTTTTCGAAGTGTCGATCTGGCCCAAGCTTTTTTGCAGCGCTGCCATGAGATCGATGACCGGTGCCAGCTTAGTGGACTTGGACGGCACCAGGGTAATACCCTGACGCTTGGCTTCAATCAGCTCCGTGAGGCGACCCTGATATGCGTCCGAGTACTTTTCCGGGTCGAAAGGCGCTGCCAAACTCTTTACCAGCTGCTCAGCCAACTGAATCTCCTGCGGCTTAACTTCAATGCTCGATGTTGCCCCATATTCAGGCACGTCGCGCACTTCGTTTGCGTAGTACATCGTGTGGATCGTCAATCCGTTGGCTCGCGGACGGATAACCACAGTGTATTCCCTTTGGTGCATAGCAATCTTGGCGACCGCTGCGTAGCCGGACTTCTCCATCGTTTCGAGAAGCAGTTTATAGGCGCGGCGCCCCGGATCTTCGGGAGTTACGAAATAAGAAGCGTCAAAATAGAGTGGATCGACTTCATTTAGATGGACGAATTCGAGGATTTCCATCGTCTCCTGGGACTGGGGAGCAATCTTTTTGAGCTCATCTTCCTCAACGATCACATAACTTCCCTTTTCCGCCTCGTACCCCTTCACAATTTCGGAACGCTCCACCACGCGCTCGCAGGTCGGACAGAAAAGCTGTTGCTTGATGCGGCTATTACACTTTTCATGGATTTGATTAAAGCTGATCCTCTCAGAGCGGGCTGCCGCAAAGAGACGAACTGGGATAGAGATCAATCCGAAGGTGATGTAGCCTTTCCAGATGGTAGATGCCATAAGTCCCGTCCTTGGGCCCCAAGAGTGTCCGGCCAGTCAATTTTGCAGCAACCAGGCGGCCAATTACAAGTCTAGAGTCGTATTACCAAGCTGGTGGGAGTAAGAATTGCAGCGCGGTGGCACTATATGGGAGCCAGAATCTATGAAACTTCTTACGATGGCATTGATTTCCAATCAGTTATCGCGGCAGGGTGGAATGGCTGCTGAGTTGCAATACGTCAGGCGTGATTGTTCAGCGAGACGCAACACTCGCCGATGACTACTACTTGAGGAGGGTAACATGCTTCACTATGCTTTAGTTTTCTTTCTGATCGCCATTGTGGCTGCGGTTTTCGGCTTCGGTGGAATCTCCGTGGCTTCGGCCGGTATCGCGAAGATCCTGTTCTTCCTGTTCCTGGTGGTTTTCCTGGTGACTCTAGTAATGGGTGTCGCCCGCCGGGCCTGATGCGTCCTGCCAAATAAGTCGCACGAAGATGAAAGGCCCGCGAGGTGCATCTGCCCTTCGGGCCTTTAGTCTTTTAAGTGACAGGATGGTAAATCTTTCTGCCTCTTGGCGGGCCAGCGCCTCGAATTCAATGATTTGATTGCGCTGTTTTTTGGTATCAGGCGTGCTCCTAATGGCGCCGTCACCGTAATAGTTATTGCGGTCTGTCGTGAGCACGAAGACTTAACCCCAAGGAGGAACGTGATGGCAGGCAAGAACACGGCGGTATTTGGAATCTATCCGGATCAGCTCAGTGCCGAAGACGCAGTGGATACGCTAAAGGATGCGGGTTTCAGGAACACGGACATTTCAGTGCTGTTCCCGGACAACCAGGGGACGAAAGACTTTGCGCACGAAAAGCAAACGAAGGCTCCCGAAGGCGCGGTGACTGGCGGCACGTCGGGCGCAGTCATCGGAGGCGCGCTGGGCTGGCTAGCCGGAATTGGGGCTCTTGCGATCCCAGGTGTGGGGCCATTCATCGCAGCGGGGCCAATCATGGGCATGCTCGGTGGGATTGGGGTTGGTGGCGCAGTCGGCGGCTTGACGGGAGCCCTGATTGGCCTCGGAATTCCGGAATACGAAGCCAAGCGCTACGAGGGGCGGATAAAGAAGGGCGGCATCCTGCTCTCGGTGCACGCGGACGATTCCGACTGGACGAAGCGGGCCAAGAATATTTTGGAGCAGACCGGCGCCCAGGACGTCGCGTCGACGGGTGAGGCACGAGCCGACTTCGCTGCCTCTGACAAACCGCATGCCCGCGCGGGCTCCTCGACAGAGTTCATCAAGTAAGCGGCTGGGGCCGGGCTCTGGCCCAAGGTCGCGAAGGAGAATGAAGCCATGTCCGAAGAAAAAGTCGCTGCATTCGGCATCTACGCCGACAAAGCTACCGCGCTCGACGCAGTTGAAGCGCTCAAAATTGCAGGATTCCGCGCGACCGATGTTTCTGTGCTTTTTCAGAAGAATGCCGGATCCAAAGATCTCGGCCATGAGAAGCATTCGAAGGCGCCGGAAGGCGCGGTAGCCGGCGCGGCTCTGGGAGCAATTCTAGGCGCGCTTTTCGGCTGGGTAGCCGCTTTGGGCTACATCGCCATTGCAGGCCTGGAGCCACTTGTTGCTGCAGGTCCTGTTTTCAGTGCGTTGAGTGGAATGGGTCTGGGGTTGGTATTGGGCGGGGTTACCGGCAGTCTGATCGGCTCCGGTATGCCCGAGTATGTGGCGAAACGCTATGTGGGCCGGCGGCGCAACTCGGGTATCCTCCTGTCGGTGCATTGTGACGATAAAGTCTGGGAAGCCAATGCGGTCCGGGTACTCCAACGTACCGGAGGGACGCACGTGTCCACGATGCGGGAATACAAAGCCGATTTCGCCAGAACTGCCAAGCCTATGCCGAGGGCCAAAGCTCCCCATCTCAATTAGGCTGAATTTCACCGAGTCATATCCCGCCAAGGCACACGGTTGCCTTGGCTTTTTTACTTTATGAGGAGAGCATGATGGAAAAACAACAGCAGAGTCAAAGGCCTGGAGTCGAAGCCGAGATGCACCCGAAGCCGGCCGCCGAGGATGCCCAACACAAAGGCAGCGGGAAGCTGGACGGGAAGATCGCCTTCATCAGCGGCGGCGATAGCGGCATTGGTAGAGCGATTGCCATCGCCTATGCCAAGGAAGGAGCGGATGTGGCGATCGCATATCTCAATGAATCTCAGGATGCGGAGGAGACCAAACGCAGCGTCGAGGAGAAGGGCCGAAAATGCCTGCTGTTCGCCGGGGATATTGGGCAGGAAGCGTTTTGCCACTCTGCGGTGCAGAAGACAGTGGACCAATATGGAAGGCTCGATATTCTCGTCAATAACGCCGCCGAGCAGCACCCGCAGGAAGATTTTCAGAAAATTTCCTCGGAGCAATTGGAAAGAACATTCCGCACCAACATCTTTTCCATGTTCTTCTTGACGCAGGCGGCGCTCCCGCACATTGAGAAGGTGAAGGGCTGTATTTTGAATTCGACCTCGGTAACCGCCTATCGCGGGAGTCCACACCTGATCGACTACTCGTCGACGAAAGCCGCAATTGTGGGTTTTACCCGATCCCTAGCCAAAAATCTGGCGGAGAAGGGAATCCGGGTGAATGCAGTCGCCCCGGGCCCAATCTGGACCCCCCTTATTCCATCGACATTTCCTCCGGAAAAGGTGGAAAAGTTCGGCAAAGATACGCCAATGAAGCGGCCCGGTCAACCGGAGGAAGTCGCGCCCAGTTATGTTTTTCTAGCCTCCGACGATGGATCCTATTTCACTGGGCAAGTGCTGCATCCTAACGGCGGTGAAATTGTCAACGGATGAACAGGCGGCGCCGGCCGCTCCCGCGCGGTCCGGCGCCTGAAAGGCTAGAGAGTTTCGGGGGTCCAGGAGGGCGGATCGCTCGCAGGAAAGGATTCCTCCGAAGATTGAGTTACGGCATCACGATCCCACACCTTGCCGGTTTTTCCAGTAGTCGGATCGGCCGAGAAGTTCGCACGCTGCTTATTGGACGACTTAGTGGTAATATTTCCCTTCTCCATCAGCTCTTTAAACCTTCGAAGGTCATCTCGAATCTGACGGCCTGGATCCTCTCCGAAAAGCCGGGCTACGGCAGCACCGAGGGAACCGGCAGGAGGGTTGTACTGCAAAGAAATCTTTACCTCGGTTCCGCGGCCTTCCGCAGAGGGTGCAAAGCGAACCGACCCCGCGTTATCGACGTCCGCTCCTTCGAGCGACCGCCACCCGATCACCTCGTTCGGAATTTCATTGATAATTTCCGCATCCCACTCAACGGTTGTTCCCGCGGGAGCTTTGGCGATCCAATGGGACCTTCTGTCATCAAGGATACGGACCGAATCCAGATGGTCCATAAATGCCGGGAGGTTTTCGAGATTCCGCCAAAAGTTGAACAACTCCTCCGGCGCCTTGTTTATCGTGATCGCGCGGTCTACGCGGATCCCCAGCTCATACGGGATGGTGACATGCCTTCCGGTCCCTTTTGCGAATCCTTCCTCCGCCGTATTCACACCCAGTGCTTGATACATCTGGCAGTGTCCGGTGGAGCCTCGCAGTAAAAAGCCACTGCCGAGAGCAGCCAAAGCTGCGCCTCTAAGATCCCGGCGTACCAATCCGTACGCGATCAGCGAACTGCCGCCGATCAACGAAGCCCATCGTTCCATCTCCCCGACATTGGTGCCTTGTGCTTTCGATGTCAGAATTGCCATGAGGCTATTTTCCTTTCTTCGGATGGCAGCAAAACTGCTGGCAGCCTTGCTGGTGTCACTTCCTAACAGGCACAATCCGCTGGTAAAGAGACTCACTCTTGCAGTGAAAGGTTTCGAGACATGACGGGCCACAAATTTCTTAGCAA